>CANROS010000014.1 GCA_947632305.1 uncultured Paenalcaligenes sp.
GACATATCAATTTCACGCTGAATTAGCTCGGCCAGATCCTTTTGGATCTGGTCGGCTAAGCGGACATTACGCCCGCTAGCTGGTTTAGATTTATGTCTTGCCATAAAGATTATAGTGTACGGGCGATTTCTTTGATTTCGAAAATTTCAAGCTGGTCGCCGACTTCGAGATCATTATTGCCACGTAAAGTAATACCGCAATCAAAGCCTTGACGTACTTCACGTACATCGTCTTTAAAGCGACGTAAGGATTCGAGGTGACCAGTCCAAATAACCACGTTACTACGCAGCAAACGAACCTGAGAATCACGCTTCACGATGCCCTCAGTGACCATACAACCAGCCACTTTACCGATACGAGAAATATGGTAGACCTCGCGAATCTCGACCATACCGATGACTTCTTCGCGTTGCTCAGGAGTCAACATGCCGGACAGTGCCGCTTTGACTTCGTCTACCGCGTCGTAAATGACGTTGTAGTAACGAATATCAATGCCATTCAGCTCAGCTTGTTTGCGAGCAGTGGCTTCGGCACGTACGTTAAAGCCTAGGACTACTGCATTAGAGGCAATAGCTAAGTTCACGTCACTTTCAGAAATACCACCCACAGCAGCGTGTACCACTTGAACTTTAACTTCATCAGTAGATAGTTTTAGCAAGGAGTTAACCAGGGCTTCTTGAGAACCTTGTACGTCTGTTTTAATGATGAGTGAAAGCACTTTGGCTTCTTCACCTGCATTTTCAAACAAAGACTCCAAGCGAGCGGCTTGTTGACGCGCCAATTTCACGTCACGGAATTTACCTTGACGGAACAGGGCGATTTCACGTGCTTTACGCTCGTCAACCATGGCGATAAGCTCATCACCAGCGGCTGGTACTTCGGTCAGGCCTTGGATTTCCACCGGAATGGAAGGACCGGCATCGGCCAAGTTTTTACCGATTTCATTGCTCATGGCACGCACACGGCCAAAGCTAGCGCCTACCAATACGGTGTCACCACGATTCAATGTACCGCTTTGAACCAAGATAGTCGCTACAGGGCCACGACCACGGTCTAGACGGGCTTCGATCACAGTACCGCGTGCAGGTGTATTAACTGGAGCAGTTAGCTCTAGCATTTCAGCCTGTAACAACACGTGCTCTAGAAGATCATCAATCCCCTGACCGGAGCGAGCAGAAACCGGCACAAAAGGTACATCACCACCGAACTCTTCGGGGATGACTTCTTCGGCGACTAGTTCTTGTTTAACACGCTCTGGGTTAGCTTCGGGCTTATCAATTTTGGTGATAGCCACCACAATAGGCACACCTGCAGCACGCGCATGATGAATGGCCTCGCGTGTTTGCGGCATCACACCATCATCAGAAGCCACAACCAAGATCACCACGTCAGTGGACTTGGTACCACGAGCACGCATCGCCGTAAAGGCTTCGTGACCGGGGGTATCTAAGAAGGTAATCGTACCGCGATCGGTTTTTACGTTGTAAGCACCAATGTGTTGGGTAATACCACCCGCTTCACCGGCAGCGATCTTAGCGCGGCGAATATGGTCAAGCAAGGACGTTTTACCATGATCCACGTGACCCATTACGGTTACCACTGGAGCGCGAGGCTCTTCTTGGATTTCGCCTACAAATACGTCCTCGAGGAAGGACTCAGGATCGTCTAGCTTGGCAGCTATTGCCTTGTGGCCCATTTCCTCAACCAAAATCATCGCTGTTTCTTGGTCTAACACCTGATTAATGGTCACCATTTGACCTAATTTCATGAGGTGCTTAATGACTTCAGTGGCTTTAATGGCCATTTTGTGTGCTAGATCAGCCACTGTAACCGTTTCAGGCACAGCCACTTCGCGAGAAATAAACTCGGGCTGCTGTGGCTGCTGTTGACGCTGATCTTCGTCACGGCCTCGACGACCACGACGGCCACCACGCGATGACGCACGCCAAGCTTCTTTGCCTGCCCCTGCGCCTGCTGCAGCCACATCGGCTTTGGATGTCTTGCGGCGATTATCGGTCCACGTGCCATCAGCGGCCTTAGCGGCTGGTTTTACAACCTTTTTCGCTTCAGGAGCTTTGCTTTCTTTTTTGCTGCTCGTCTTCACCGCTTGTTTGTTTTCTTTTTCAGGATCTGCTGCACGCAGAACCTTGCGCGGACGATTTAACATCTCACTAATTGCTGCGGCTTCCGCTGCGGCGGCACGTCGCGCACGATCGCGCTCACGTTCGGCAGCAGGATCAGTAGAAGCGTCAGAAATGGGGTGACGATCAGCTGACGGAGCAACGGTTTTAGTTGCTGCACGGGGTTTGTTGGATGCTGCTGCGCCACGTCCTTTGGACGGCTCATTGCGCGCAGGGCTTGTTTTTTTAGGGGAGGATTTTTTATCTTCGACCACGTTATCCTGTTTTTTCGTCTGTTCTGCCACGGCAGGCTTTACCTCATCAGCCTTTTCTACAGAATCAGGCTGCTTATTAACTGGCGTCTGTTTCACCTCGGGAGTGCTCTCGGGCTCGGGAGCTGGAGCTGGGGGTGTAGCAGACTGCTCGATTGGTGCGGCACCCGGCTCGATAGACTCGGCGGGCGATGGTGTAACAGCGGATGGCGCTTTAGGGGCGACTTCCTCTGGGGCTACCTGAGGGGTAGGTTCTGTTTTAGGAGCTTCTTTGGGGGTGGCTACTGGAGCCGTTTCAGTAACGGGAGGCTTGGGAGCCGGGGCTACTGTTTCGTTTGACTGAGTCGATGCTGGGACTGCGGCAGCTTGCTCCTGTGCTTTATCAGCTTCTGCCAATAACTCAGTAGTATCACGTTTCACAAACACACGACGCTTGCGTGTTTCTACAGGTATGGTGCGTGAGCGACCTGAACCATCTGCCTGACGAATCTCAGACGTTTTACGACGTGTCAGGGTAATTTTATCGCCCCGCATCGACTCCATCAATTTAGCCTTATCTGCTGCAGTGATGACATCGTTTACCGATTTTACCTGAACCCCTGCACTACGCAGTTGCTCTAACAACGTTTCAGCGGGCGTTTTTAGCTCTTTAGCGAACTGTTCAACTGTGTTACTCGGCATTCGACTCTCTCTATAACGACTTATTCTAATAAATATGACCCTAATCGCCGCAACTGGGTGCGGCGTATAAGCAACAATCGCTTACTCATTGAACCAGTGGGCTCGGGCGCGCATAATAAAGGCACTGGCCTCTGCGCTATCCATACCAGCCATTTCCGCTAGTTCATCTGTAGCAAGCTCTGCTAGATCATCTAGGGTTAGCACCCCTTTTGCAGCCAAACTTGCCAAAATATCAGGAGTCATTCCTTCTAGTTCTTGTAGTGCTTGTGACACGGATTGCATTAGCTCTTCTTTGGCTATTGCATCGGATAACAAGACATTACGAGCGCGAGTACGCAGGGCCTCGACGAGCTCTTCATCAAACTCTTCGATATCGAGGAGTTCTTGTAGAGGCACGTAGGCGACTTCTTCTAGACCTGTGAACCCTTCGTCAACTAAAACTTCCGCGATGCTCTCATCCACGTCTAGACGTTGGATGAACAACTGCAGAAGCTCTGAGCGCTCTTCAGCTTGACGATTATGGTTTTCTTCGGGGGTCATGATGTTGATCTGCCATCCGGTTAGCTCGGAAGCTAAACGCACGTTTTGACCACGTGAGCCAATAGCTTTGGGTAGATTTTCTTCGTCTACCACTACATCCATGGCGTGCTTGTCTTCATCAACCAAAATAGATTGCACATTGGCAGGTGCCAAAGCACCAATCACGAACTCGGCTGGATCCGCAGACCACAACACAATGTCAACTTGCTCTCCACCGAGTTCATTACGTACTGCAGTCACACGTGAACCACGCATGCCTACACATGTGCCTATGGGATCAATACGTTGATCATAGGCAATAACAGCAATTTTAGCGCGCACACCGGCATCACGAGCCGCTGCTTTGATTTCTAAAAGACCCTGTTCAATTTCAGGGACTTCATTTTCAAACAACTCTCGAATGAACTCAGGTGCGGTACGAGACAAAAACACCTGCTGACCCCGAGCGGCACGATCCACACGCTGCACCCAGGCTCGTACACGGTCGCCCATACGAATGTTTTCTTTAGGGATCATCTCGCTACGTGGTAGACGTGCTTCGATTTTACCCATTTCAATAATGGCGTCTCCTTTATCGATACGTTTTACGGTACCAGAGACAATGGTTTCGCCACGATCAAGGAAATCATTGAGCATTTGCTCTCGTTCGGCATCGCGAATCCGTTGCAAAATAGCCTGTTTGGCGGCTTGGGCACCAATACGACCAAATGCGATGGACTCTAGAGGCTCTTCGATGTAGTCGCCTACTTCGATCTCAGGGGCATACTCGAGCGCATCAGAATACATTTCCTGTTTATCTGGCTCTTGTAAGCCAGCCTCGTCAGGCACAACCAACCAACGGCGATAACTTTCGTACTCGCCAGTGATACGGTCGATATCTACGCGAATATCCACATCTTCTTCGAAGCGTCTTTTCATGGCAGCTGCCAAGGCCCCTTCAAGGGCTCCAAAAACCACTTCTGGCTCTACGCCTTTTTCACGCGCCAGTGCATCGACTAGCAAAAGAATTTCGCGACTCATCGCTTTCTACCCTTGAAATCAAGAATGGGATCTAATTTAGCTCGATCAACATCATCTAAACAGAACGTTAAATCGAGCACTTCACCCGAAGACTGTTCTAGCTCTAACACAAATTCGGTATCTGCTGTGGCCTCGGATGGCTCTAAGCCCTCGGGCGCATACAGCAAACCGCGAAATACCTTTTGGTTGTTTACAGGCTCAAATAAACGTAGCTCTATACGTGAACCCGAAAAGCGGACGAAATCAGCCGGGCGCTTTAAGGGACGATCCACCCCAGGCGAGGTGACTTCGAGACGGTCATAGTCTATGTTTTCCACTTCGAAAACACGCGACAGTTGTTTAGAAACCTGTTCACAATGGTCAATAGTAATGCCATCGGGATGGTCAATAACAACCCGTAATAAGCCTTTGGGAGCACGTTCTACATCAACGAGCTCTAGGTCTGTACCCAACAGGCTTTCTTGAGTTAGTGCAAAAATATCTGTCATAAAATCCAAAAAAAATGGGCTGTATGCCAGCCCACTGCTACTGTATGTCGTAACAACTACAACATCAGCTCATTGCTAAACGATGCCCTAAAGAGCTTATCGGTCTTAATCACCATGATATCGAAGATAGCTGTTGATAAAAAGACCGTATTAAGCCCTATATTCTAACAGAAAATTAAAAATTTTCTTGGTAGTTTATGGGCTTAACCTATTAAGCAAGGAGCAAGTCGGCGTTTACACCACAGTTGACTCGCAAAGCCAGTTTAATTCCAATTAGCGACCACGTCGCCCAACACGACCCAGTTTGGACTCGTGAGCCCCAGCACCAGGCTGACGCTCATCACGACGACCACCGCCAGCACGTGCAGGTCTACGGGACTCTGTTGACGTGTTTTTTCGTTCAGTACCAAAACGGCGCTGCCCTGAAGACGCTGTCGCCGAACGCGACTGACCACCACGCTGAGGACGAGCTGAACGCCCTGCCTCGGGATGACCATTCGCCAAACCACCGCTGACCAACAAACCGGTCCCTGCGGCTTCGCCAATTAAATGGGGCTGCCCCAGACCAGAACCCTGGCGGGGAGTTCGACGCACAGGACGCTCTGGCTTTTCAAAGCCTGGAGGCATCGCACTGTCATGCGTTAACGGCTGCTGAGAACGTCGACCACCGCGTTGGCGCCCTTCGTTCACTGAGCCATCTGTACGCAATAAACCCAAACGTACCATCAAAGCCGTAGCCATTTCAGAAGAGAGCTCTTCCCAACGCCCACGACGCAAGTTGCTCGGTAACACCACTTCGCCAAAACGCGTACGAATCAGCCGGCTTACAGTTAAACCGACGGCTTCGAACATGCGACGCACTTCACGATTACGACCTTCGGAGATAGTCACTCGGTACCAGCGATTACTGCCCTCGCCGCCCACAAACTCCAACGAGCCAAATTGCGCCATGCCATCATCGAGCTCAATACCCGTGGTTAGCTGTTTCATTTGCTCTGGCGTTAATTCACCTAAAACCCGTACCGCGTACTCGCGCTCGGCCCCATAACGAGGATGCATGAAACGATGAGCCAAATCACCTGAGTTAGTGAAGATCAATAAACCCTCAGTATTTAAGTCCAAGCGTCCTACAGACAACCACTTGCCCATTTTAATACTGGGCAAACGAGAAAACACAGTATCGCGTTTACCTGGGTCATCATGGCTGACGATTTCACCTGCGGGCTTGTGATATAGAATCACGCGCGGCGGCTTGTCTGCATTAGGTCGCTTGATGATGCGACCATTAATGCGCACGAGGTCTTCTGCTGCGACGCGCTGCCCTATGTAAGCAGGCTCGCCATTCACAGAAACACGCCCAGAAATAATCAACTCTTCCATTTCTCGACGCGAACCCACACCTGCATCCGCTAAGACTTTATGCAACTTAGGCTTTACCGCATCGGAACTAAGAAAACGGTCTAAACGTTGAGCGGTCGCCTCTGTATTCTCTAAAAAAGACAAGCCTAAATCTGAATCATCCACATTACGAACTGGACGTTTTGTGTTTGTGCGACCTGAGCTGGATCGGTTCGCATTGGGTTTGTTTGTATTGGATCGATTGGTATTACGGGGGTGCTTCGCCACTGGAGCAGCGGCTTTTTCTTGTTCAGCCACCGGCTGAAAAGGAGCACTGCCGGAACTTTTACGTGTTTTTTGTTCTTGTACGGCATCCCCGCGACGGCGTCTAAATGGGGTGCGCAACTTGCGCCCTTTACCTTTTGGCGCAGAGGTCGATGCAACCACCGCCCCATCGGCAGCTGGCTGTTTGGTATCAGTCATTGGACTAAAAAACTCCTTGTATATTATTTATCCTGGCTATCCGTGCCCTTTGCAGAAGGAGCATAATCACTATGGTCTTGTTGCGGCTCTGCAAGAGCTTGCTGGATAGCATCTATGTCTTGTGTTGAGTCTAAAGCTGGTAAGTCCTGAATGGAGCGCAATGACAAATCATCTAAGAATTGCTTTGTAGTCCCAAACAATGCGGGCTTGCCTGGTGCGTCGCGATAACCGAGCACCTCTATCCAGCCACGATCCTCTAAAGTTCGAATGATTTGAGTCGATACCCCTACACCGCGTATGTCTTCGATGTCGCCACGCGTTACGGGCTGACGCCAAGCAATAATAGCTAGTGTTTCAAGAGTAGCGCGGGAATACCGAGCAGGTTTATCGTTTTGCAAGCGCAATAAGTAAGGTTGAATATCAGCGCGATTCTGAAAGCGCCATCCGCTTGCGACTTGGACCAGATCCAGTCCACGACCCTGCCAACTTTGCTGCAAAGCAGCCAAATGGCCTTTTATTATATCCGCAGATAGCTCAAAAGACCCAAAAGCTTTACGTAACTGTTGTATAGATAACGGTTCCCGTGTACATAATAATACCGCTTCTAAAATGCGTTGTACTTCATTTTCTTTCATTTTTATGTTTTTCCCTAATACCCTTGCATTTTATTTTTAGCTCAGCTATTATAACAAATCTGACGCGGGATGGAGCAGCATGGTAGCTCGTCGGGCTCATAACCCGAAGGTCGTTGGTTCAAATCCAGCTCCCGCAACCAAATTCAAAAGCCTCGAACATATTTTGTTCGGGGCTTTTTTATTGCCACCATCAAACACAGCTCTGTTGCACTTGAACGCTGATACCACGGCATGGCAGCAAGCTTGGCTTCAACCAAAGCTCCCACCATCCATTTTAGGGCTTGACATTATACCTAGCGTCTATTACTATACTATTTCTGACGCGGGATGGAGCAGCATGGTAGCTCGTCGGGCTCATAACCCGAAGGTCGTTGGTTCAAATCCAGCTCCCGCAACCAAATTCAAAAGCCTCGAACATATATTTGTTCGGGGCTTTTTTTATGTTTTCAAGACTTGCGACCCATGAATCATTAGGATCATGAATGCCTGCTAAGCAAAGGTCTCCCTATACAACTGCTCTATCTTGTCTCTGGCCCATGGAGTACGACGCAGAAAATGCAGAGCCGACTTGATGGAAGGATCATGCTTAAAACAATTCACGTCCACGCGCTGCGCAAGGCCTTCCCAGCCGTAATGTTCATACAAAGCCGTTAAAATAGTTTTAAGTGTCAAACCATGTAAAGGATTATTCGGTTGTGCGTTCATCTAATCTTTTTTAGGTGGTTTAGTGGGTGTAGGAAAAGGAAAAGCCGTAAACATGTTCAAAGCCTGCCCTTGCATTTGGTCTTGCATCTGTACAAATAAATTTTTACTTTGATCTATGTAATTATTCATCGCGTTTTGCAATACGGGGGTTTGGCTGGCCATAAACTGCGCCCAGGCCTCTGGTCCCAATTGAGCCCCATACAGACCTTTGGATTGCTCCGCCATACGCTCTTGAATTTCAATAAAAGCCGTGATGTTTTTTTCTAGATAGCTACCCATCAACCCTTGCATGGCACTGCCATAAAAACGAATAATAGATGTTAAAGCATCGGCTGAAAACATGGGTACGTCTCCCGCCTCTTCTTCTAAAATAATTTGCAATAAAACACTGCGGGTGATGTCCTCATTTGACTTCACGTCTACGACTTGCACGGTTTCATTAGCCAAGATCAGTTGCTTTACATCCGCTAGCGTAATGTAAGCACTGGTGTGGGTATCGTATAAGCGCCGATTCGGATACTTTTTAATCAGTCGGACAAAATCGTGGGTGTTGTTTGTGTTTGTCATAGTTAAAATTGAATACTTATCTGAGTCGGCACTGGAGTTATTAGCTCATGTGCAAACCACCATTAACAGAAAAGTCTGCACCGGTAGCAAAAGCCGCTTGATCTGAAGCCAACCAAGCCACTATGGACGCTATCTCTTCGGGCTCTCCGAGACGACGCACAGGAATAGTGCTGACGATTTTCTCTAGAACATCTTCGCGAATCGCTCGGACCATATCGGTACCGATGTACCCTGGAGAAACGGTATTAACCGTTACGCCTTTAGAGGCTAGCTCTTGGGCTAGCGCTTTAGTAAAGCCGTGCATACCTGCTTTGGCAGTGGAATAGTTAGTTTGCCCAAACTGCCCTTTTTGCCCGTTGACTGAGCTGATATTAATAATACGCCCCCAGCCTTTTTCAGCCATCCCTTCAACTACCTGTTTAGTTACATTAAACAGGCTATTTAGGTTCGTGTCCATCACGGCGCGCCATTCTTCTAAGGACATGCGTGCAAATTGGCGGTCACGAGTAATGCCGGCATTATTCACTAAGATATCCACCCCACCAAACTGCTCTTTAATCTGCTGAAAAGCCGCCACAGTGGAGTCCCAATCCGTGACGTCTGTGGCCGAAGCATGAAACTCAAAACCGAGCTCTTTTTGCTCATTTAACCAAGCATTTGCATCTCGGCTTGGACTGCAGCCTGCTATCACCACATACCCTTCTGTGGCTAAACGTTGACATACCGCCGTACCAATGCCGCCCATTCCACCAGTAACATACGCTATTTTTGCTGACATGATTTGCTCCTTTTTACTTTGGCTGTGCCAAAAGAATTAAATAAATTGCTCACCCGCTTAGGCTTTACACAGCCTAAGCCTTGTTTGATTTATATCACTGCTCTGGTTTTCACATAACTGCCTGGCGCGGCTTCGAGCACCGGGTAGTCTTTGTGCCCTAACTCTGTAGGAGCTGGCACGCGCGCGCCGGCTTTAGCAGTAAGCCACGCCATCCAGTCCGGCCACCAGCTGCCCTCCTGTTTGGTGGCTTGCTGCTGCCAAGTCTCCGGCACACCAGAAAACTGCGCTGGCAGGCTAGCTTCGGTAGACCAATAATAGCGTCTGTTTTGTACAGGAGGATTAATCACACCGGCTATGTGGCCTGAGGCCCCCAATACAAAACGCTCGACCTGCGGCAAGAGTTGCGTACTAGCATAAGCAGTACGCCAAGGCACAATATGATCGTCTTCTGACGCATAGAGATAAACAGGCAGTTCAAGATGACCCAAATCAATAGGCTGACCATCCACCTGCACTTTGCCTGGCAGTCTCAAATTATTTTCTAAATAGGTATTACGGAAATACCAAGAGAAAAAGGCGCCAGGCAAATTCGTACTATCTGCATTCCAAAACAAAATATCAAAGGGGGCAGGCGTTTTTCCTTGGAGGTAATTGCTGGCCACGTAATTCCAAACCAGCTCTGAGGGCCTCAAAAAAGAAAACGTAGTGGCTAAATCACTGCCAGACATCAGTTTAGTGTTAAGCAACTGACACTCTCGCATTAGGGCGAGGGCCTCATCTACAAACACGCCCAAGACCCCCACATCGTGGAAATCCAACATGGCAGTCAAAAGCGTCATGCTCGCAGCAGGCTGCTGTTGATTCGCTTGAGCCAAGCTAAGAGCTGAAGCCAACAGGGTGCCCCCCACACAAAAACCCAGCGTATTGAGCTTTTCACTGCCACTGATAGTTTGAGCCGCCTCTAGAGCGCTCAATACACCATGATTTAAATAATCACCCCAACTCGCGTCTAGAATACCGTCCTGATCCGTAGCCAACGGATTACGCCAAGAAATTAAAAAGACTTGCATTCCTTGCTCTAGGGCGTAACGCACAAAGGAGTTTTCAGGTTGCAAGTCTAAAATATAATATTTATTAATATTAGGTGGAACAATAAATAACGGCACACTATGTACTGTTTCAGTTTGTGGCGTATATTGAATTAATTGCAAGAGCTCATTTTGGTAAACTACAGCACCTGGCGTAATGGCTAAATTTTCACCCACCGCAAACTGCGTTTCGTCAGTTTGCAACATGCGACCTTTGCTTAAGTCTCTTAAGAAATGCTGCGCACCTTGCAATAAGCTTTGACCCTGAGTTTGAATGGCCTCGTTGAGTGCCTCGGGATTCGTGAGTAAGTAGTTAGCTGGATGCAGCGCTTCGCACCATTGCATCAAAGCAAATGACAACCGCTCTTGGGCCTGAGGGTGCAGTTGTGTTTCTGAGACCATGCGGTTTAATGTCTCTGTATATAACTGCCACAAATGAGCACTAACAAGCGCGCTAGGGTTATCTTGCCAAGCCTGCGCTCTAAAACGACGGTGACGGGCTGGGCCCAAGGTCCCCTCTTGGGCCTGCTTATGAATCTCGAACCAACTGGTTAAAAAATTAGACTGTATTTCCTGGAGGGCCTCTTGATTAATCAGAGAAACCCCTTGCCATTGACTGCTTGCATTGTTATACATGCCACACCTAATTAGATCGATTAAATAAAAACTATTTTTTTAATTATTATTTAATGTATCATTTTTCGGCGATTAAGCTTGTGAATTTTAATTATAATGTCATACCAGCCATGCTAAAGTAACAATACGGCCTGTTTGCCCTTTTTTACGATAAGAATAATAATTTTGATATTGATCAAACGTACAAATTTGGCTTGCACTGACTTTTATCGCTGAATTAACTTTCAATAATAAAAAACGTGCTATTTCTGCCAAATCGGCTTGGTATTTATTTTTGCTTAAATCAAAAATAAAATAGCGCTCTAGTCTGGGATCTAGCTGCGCAAAAGCATCCAAGACCTCAGCGCCCACCTCAAAATGTGTTTGACTAATAGCTGGCCCTATCCATGCATGCCACTGAGCAGGACCAACCACTTGTTTTTGTACATGCTGATAGAGTTTTTCCAACACACCTGCGGCTAAACCACGCCAGCCTGCATGTGCCACCCCCACGATTTGGCCCTGCTGATCCGCAATGACCACCGGCAAACAATCGGCAGTTAAAATAGCGAGCACGGTCCGCTTGGATGCAGTCCAAGCCGCATCGGCTTGGGGGGCCTGCTCCCACGCCAAAGCCTGAGAACACGGTGCGGCCGCATGGTACAGCTGCGTTCCATGAACCTGCTGCAACCAATGGGGCTCGCTGGGCAAAAGCTGTCGCAGCAAAGCCCGATTTTGAGCCACGTGGCGCGGATCGTCGCCACAGTGCTCACCTAAATTAAGCCCTTGCCAAGCTCCCTGGCTGTACCCCCCATGTACCTGAGTACTGAAATAACGTACTCCTGTCCAAGAGGGCCCAGTAACAGTAACTATGCTTTTTTCCATTCAATTTGCTCGTAGACGGCTTGAAAATCTGCAGGAGGATCCAAATCAAAACGTACTGACTCCTGAGTACTAGGATCTATAAACTGCAAAGCCCGCGCATGCAACATTTGTCGAGTGGCCCCAGCTAACTCTTTACCACCGTAAATCTCATCACCCAAAAGAGGATGATTTTGGCTGCTTAAATGCACACGTATTTGGTGGGTGCGGCCTGTTTCTAAACGACACTGCACTAAACTGACCGCCACACCGCGATCAAACAAACCGTGTTCTAAGACTTCGTAATGCGTACGCGCCTGACGCGGTGCGATCGCATTTTGGGTCGCCATACGAACCGGTACACGCGCATCACGGCCTACGGGTAAATCAATTAGACCGGAACCATAAATAAAACCATGACAAAGTGCAATGTATTCTCGGAGCACGGTGCGCTCTTGGAGCTGGCGCACTAAATGAGTTTGTGCAGCTTCGGTTAAAGCAACCACCATCAAACCCGATGTATCTTTATCCAATCTATGCACAATACCGGCTCTAGCAACTTGCGTTAATTGAGGAAAACGATACAACAACCCATTAAGCAATGTTCCAGTCCAATTGCCCGCTCCGGGGTGAGTCACTAAACCCGCCGGTTTATTGATCACCACCCATTGTTCAGACTGAGCCACTATATCTAGAGGGATGTCCTCTGCCTCGTAGGCTAGCTCCTCAGGGCGAGCTTGGGGCCAAACCCGCAAAATGTCTCCAGGCATTACCTGATGCCGTGTACGCGCCGGCTGCCCATTAACCAACACGTGGCCGTTCTCTATCCATGTTTGGATCCGACTGCGTGAATGCTCTGGCAGCAGCTGAGCAACAATTTTATCCAAACGCTCTGGTAAGGCGCTAAGAGGAATTCGGAACTCCAGTTCCGGCAAATGTTCTGTATTATGTGTGGCTGTATTCATGATAAAACCTTAAGGATGAAGCTAAATTTTGACATAGCTTAGGGCGCACTGTACAGAATGACTAGCCTAGATTCCCAATAGGCATTTAAAATACGCTATTCTTAGTGCTATTGTTTTATTCGATTAGACTTAACCGTTTGCAAACCGCAAAGGATGTTCTTGTGACGCGCTTATTTTCCACTTTGGCTCAACTCCCTGCTTCTCAACGTCTAGTACGTACTTTATCCCTAGCATGTGCTTGTCTAGTATTAGCAGCATGTGGCTCTGTCAAACCCACTGTGGACCCCACCTCTGGCTGGACAGCTGAGCGCCTTTATCAAGACGCTCGCGAAGAAATTAGCTTACGAAATTGGTCTTCAGCCCGTACTCGTCTAGAGTCCATTGAGGCTCGCTATCCGTTTGGCATCTATGCCCAACAAGCCTTAATAGACCAAGCCTATATTAACTGGCAAGACGATGAACCCGAACAAGCGTTAGCAGCCATAGACCGTTTTCAAAAACAGTATCCTAATCACCCTGGCAGTGATTACATGCTGTACCTAAAGGGGTTGATTTCGTTCACCCCACCCAGCGCTGCCATGATGCGTTTCACACGCCAAGACCCCAGCGAACGCGATCCCAAGGGCTTAAGCGAGTCTTACCAAGCCTTTACCCAGCTTTTGGCACAATACCCTGACAGCCGTTATGCCAATGATGCACGTTTGCGTGCTAGTTGGCTAGTCAATACCATTGCGGAAAACGAAGTCCACGTTGCTGAGTACTATTACTCCCGTGATGCCTATGTGGCCGCCATTAATCGGGCGCAACGCGTCATTACTGATTTCGAAGGCGTTCCCATCGCCGAGCGTGCGCTCTACATTATCTATTTATCCTACGATAAGCTAGGCCAAGAACAGCTACGGGATGACGCCAAACGAGTCCTAGACAATAACTTTCCGGACTCCAATTATTACACCGAAGGTCTCAAAGAAAAGACAAACAAGTGGAACCCAATTAACTGGTTTTAGGTCTTAACCCCCCCAATCAAAAAAACTCACTTTGCCGCAGCGAAGTGAGTTTTTTTATGGTTAACGACTCAAGCTGACTCATTGCTCATTTGTATTTGTTTGTTTTGGAAAAAAGCCAAGGCCTGCTGTGGATTACGAGTACGAGTAAAAGGGGGTAAGCCACGCCATAACACTTTGCCATAAGGCTTTTCCACCAAGCGCGCATCACCCATAATCAACACCCCCCAGTCCTTTTCAGTCCGTATCAAACGACCGGCACCCTGTTTTAAGGCAATGGCGGCTTCGGGCAACTGGTATTCAATAAAAGGGTTACCACCTCTATCTCGGCAGGCTTTGATACGCGCCTCAAGCACGGGATCATCAGGTGGCGCAAAAGGTAGCTTGTCGATGGCGACTACCGTTAAAGCATCGCCAGGCACATCAATGCCTTCCCAAAAGCTGGCACTTCCCACCAGAATAGCATTGGCCTTGGAACGAAAATCATGTAGCAACACCTGCCTAGAACGCTCGCCTTGGCGCATCACTAAACGCTTTAAGCCTAAACGCTTGACCTCTTTTTCGATTAGGTCAGCCATTAAATCCACGCCCCGTAGCGTCGTACTTAGTACCAACACTCCACCTTCAGCACTTTCAATAAAAGGCACTAACTGTTGAATGAATTTTGGGTAGTAATCGGCGCTAGAGGGGACGGGCAGATTTTGAGGCACAAACAATAAAGCTTGTTCGGGATAATCAAAAGGCGAAGGCCAAACCTCGACCCGTGCCTCCCACAGCCCTAGCTGATGTACAAAATGATTAAAATTACCATGTACAGATAAGGTCGCGGAGGTAAAGATCCAGCTTTGCTCATCGCCCTTATAGCGCGAAAAAATCTGCGCCACCGATAACGGCGCACGATGCAAGCGTAAATACGTACTGCCGTGCTCGACCCAGCGCACGGACTCTTGTTCTAGCTGTTGAATAGTGGCTTGATCTGCATCCGGTAAGATTGCACTGGTGCCGTCTCTTCCGGGCTGTGTCCAAACGAAGACCTGCGCCCGTAATTGCAAGGCGGTTTTATAAGCGGCCGCCAAATCAGGATGATGCTCTTTGAGCAAATCTAAGAGTTTGATGAGCTTATCTAGCTTATCCAACAGTGCTTCTAATGCTTCATCAAAAGCCGTTGCGTTAGGCAAGTCATGAAACGTGCTTTTTTGTCCTGACAATTGCTGGATAGGAGCGGCTTGTAAACGTAAATCATGGACACATTGTCGCAACGCACCCGCCACCGCGCTCCAGTCTGCGGTGCCTTTGGCATGCGCCAAGCCCGCGGCTTCAACCAAATGAGCCAAATCATTTAAGTGATGCATTGACACGGTGGTACCCAAAAAACGGGTAGCCACATCAGGCAATTGATGCGCCTCGTCAAACACCACCACATCCACCTCTGGCAATAGATCGGTGATGCCTTCTTCGCGTAAGGCCAAATCCGCCATAAACAAAGCGTGATTCACCACAACAATGTCCGCCTCTTGTGCTTTGCGGCGGGCCTTTAAAACAAAACACTCATTAATATAAGGGCAGTCTTGGCCTAAGCAGTTTTCACGGGTGGAGGTCACACGGTGCCAAATAGGTGCGTCTTCGGGCACCTCTGCCAGATCACTTTTATCCCCCGTTTTACTACGCTCTATAAACGTTTGAATTGCCCGTATCTGAGAGACTTCTTGCTTGGAGCTAAAACCACGCTCGTCATTTTCATACTTTTCAAAGTAATAATGACAGGCATAATTGCCTCGGCCTTTTAATAAGGCCACATTTAACGACATCGCTAGGGCTTTGCGCAAATGAGGCAAGTCGCGTTTAAAAAGTTGGTCTTGCAAAGTGCGTGTGCCCGTGGACACCAAGGCTTTGCGCCCACTGAGAAACAACGGCACCAAATAAGCCCATGTTTTGCCTGTGCCTGTGCCAGCCTCAGCGATCAGTACCGATGGCGTAGCCACGGCTTCTTGAATAGACTGAGCCAGCTCAAGTTGTTGTTGGCGTAAAAAATAGTGGGATACCGAAGCTGCTAAGGGGCCGTCATTAGCAAAGACTTGGTCAAGTTCCTGCAAAAGCATGGTGACTAGAGAAAGTGATTTAAGGGCAAAGAAAGGAGAAAAGGCTTATCGTAGCTCTGGAATCATACTACACTGCTACACTTATGTTGCATAGGAAGCGCCTGTTTCTTTCACGCTTTATTTTCAAAAGACCATGACAAATACCACCACCATCGATTCTGCCCGTCTTCTACAACAACTTGCCGAAGAACTCGCCATTAGGCCCTCTCAAGCATCTGCGGCAGTGGAATTGCTAGACGATGGTTCCACCGTACCTTTTATTGCTCGCTATCGCAAAGAGGCCACTGGCGGTTTAGATGATGCAGTTTTGCGCGATCTAGAGGTACGCTTATTGTATTTGCGTGACTTAGAAAGTCGCCGCTTAGCTATCTTAGAAAGCATTCAGTCTCAAGACAAACTCAGTCCAGAACTGCAAGCCGAAATCCTCGGCGCCAGCACTAAACAGCGTCTTGAGGACCTCTACGCCCCCTACAAACCTAAGCGTCGCACGCGTGCACAAATAGCGCTTGAAGCTGGCCTAGAACCCTTAGTGGAAGCCATTTTACATGACCCTAACTGCAGCCCACTTGATTTAGCAACTGACTACATCAATGCAGAGGCCGGTTTTGAGGATGCAAAAAAAACGCTGGACGGCGCCCGCGAAATCTTGGCACAACGTTATGCCGAGAACGCCACCGTGCTCGAAGATTTACGCAGCTACCTTTGGCAACATGGCTTGCTGTATGCTTCTGTTATGGAGGGCAAAGAACACGAAGGCGATAAATTTCGTGATTGGTTTGACTTTTCAGAGCGCCTCAAAACCCTCCCTTCTCATCGCGTCCTAGCTTTGTTACGTGGCCGCCAACAAGGCATCCTAAGTCTACGCTTAGGCCTAAGCCCAGAGCTGGATGAGCAACAGCCACACCCTTGTATTGAACGCTTAATTCGCTTAGTGAACATCAACGCAGACTTTAGCCCAAATGCTCGCGAGCAAGCCAAATGGCTTGCCGAAGTCTGCCGCATTACGTGGCGCGTTAAATTGCTCACAGCCTTTGAAACCGAATTAATTGGACGCCTTCGCGAAGACGCAGAAACCGAAGCCACCCGAGTTTTCGCTGCCAACTTGCGCGATTTACTGCTTACTGCACCGGCCGGCAATAAACGAGTTTTGGGTCTGGACCCCGGCATTCGTACAGGCGTTAAAGTGGCGGCTATTGATGAAACCGGTAAAGTGCTTGCCACCGATACGGTCTATCCTTTTGGTGGCCGCAAAGACATCAGCGGCACACAACGCACCCTAAGCCAACTGATTCGCCAACACCAGCTGGAGCTCGTTGCCATTGGCAATGGCACCGCCTCCAGAGAAACCGAACAACTTGTTAAAGAGCTCTTAAAGTCAGCCAACGACCTTAGCCAAGTACAACATATTGTGGTATCTGAAGCCGGCGCCTCGGTGTACTCTGCGTCCGAACTGGCCAGCCAAGAATTTCCACAATTAGACGTGAGCTTACGTGGCGCCGTCTCTATTGCGCGTCGTTTACAAGACCCCTTGGCTGAATTAGTTAAAATTGACCCCAAAGCCATTGGCGTAGGTCAATACCAACACGATGTAAATCAACGTGAGCTAGAACGCTCGTTGGACGCCGTAGTGGAAGACTGTGTGAACGCCGTAGGTGTAGATGTTAATACCGCCTCAGCCGCTTTGCTGGCGCGTGTGTCGGGCTTAAACAAAACTCTGGCTGAAAACATCGTAGAATGGCGCGATGAATTTGGTGCTTTTCCTGATCGCAAAAGCTTTTTGAAAGTTAAACGCTTTGGTCCTAAAACCTTTGAACAAGCAGCAGGTTTTTTACGTGTTCCTAATGGCACCAATCCTTTAGACGCCTCCGCCGTACACCCAGAGGCCTACCCGGTAGCCGAACAAATTCTCCAAAAAATCTCAGCCTCTGCGGCTGACGTCATTGGAAAAACAGACGCCTTAAAAGGGCTGTCTCCTAAAGAGTTCACTAATGAGCAATTTGGTCTGCCCACCGTACAAGACATCTTCATTGAAATTGAACGCCCTGGCCGTGACCCACGCCCTGAGTTCAAAACAGTACAGTTTCTAGACGGCGTGACTGAAATCAAAGATTTACGCGTAGGCATGGTGCTTGAAGGCATTGTTAGCAACGTCGCTAACTTTGGGGCCTTTGTGGACGTAGGCGTACATCAAGACGGCTTAGTGCACATTTCCGCCTTGTCTAACAAGTTTGTCTCCGATCCGCGTGAAGTCGTCCGGGTGGGCCAAACGGTACAAGTCAAAGTGCTCGAGGTAGACGAGGCTCGTAAACGCATTAGCTTGACCATGCGCTTAGACGATCCAACTGAACCCAGTCTAAAAAAAGCCCCGGCACCTACTAACAAACCGGCTCGTGCCCCTCAACGCGAACGCAAAACACCTGATTCTGCCAACAACGCAATGGCAGCCGCTTTCGCTAAACTCAAGCGCTAAGAGGTTGACAGCTATCATGCATTTAGCGTTAATTGGTTGTGGTTTGATGGGTGGCTCATTTGCTCTTGCCACCCAACATGGCGGAGCAGTCACCCACGTGACCGGCTACTCCATCCCTCATAGTTCGGCTCAGCATTTTTTTGAACTAGGTGTGATCCAGCAAATTGCGCTCAGTGCTGCCGAGGCAGTCGCCACTGCCGATGTAGTGATGCTGGCTACACCTGTGGCTACCCTGCCTCACCTTTTAACCGATATCGCTACAGCCCTAAAACCCCAAACGCTAGTGATGGATGTGGGCAGCACCAAGCGCAGCGTGCAACAAGCCGCAGTAGATATCTTAGGTGATAAGGCGCATTTTTTTGTGCCTACCCACCCCATCGCGGGCAAAGAACAGGCCGGTCACGCTGAGCCGCGTACTCATCTCTATCAAAATAAAACCGTCATCCTCTGTCCTAATGAGCAAACGCATCCCAAGGCGTTAAGTCTCGCTCACGAGCTGTGGCAACAAACGGGGGCCCATACCCAAGAGCTGAATGCTCTGGATCACGATCGAGGTCTGGCAGCAGTCAGCCACCTCCCCCATTTATTAGCTTTTGCTTATATGGATGCCTTGTTAGCGCAAACCGACCACCAACAGTTACTCGCTTTAGGCGGGCCCGGTTTTAGAGACTTTTCCCGTATTGCGGGCTGTGAGGCCAGCATCTGGAAAGATATTCTTATTGATAATCAAGATCAAATCCTGCCCTTACTTCAAGCAGTACGTCAGTCCACACTAGAACTAGAATTACTAATCACTAAAAACCAACCTAAAAAGCTTGAGTCTGTGCTGAACCAGGCCAGTCAAGCTCGTATTAATTGGCCATAGGAGTCCTCATGTTTAAACCTACTTTACGACGTAGTGTCGTCGCTCTAGCCGCTTTTTGTATTTCTAGCGCCGCACTGGCACAACAGAACGTAACCCGTATTATTGTGCCTTTTTCCGCTGGTGGACCCATTGATGTCACCGCTCGCATTTTGGCAGAAGGCGTCAAAGACGAACTAGGTACCGTCATTATTGAAAACAAACCGGGTGCAGGCGGAAACATTGGTTCAGATTACGTTGCCAAAGCTAACCCTGATGGCAAAACCATCGGGATCGCCACCCTAGCCTCTCATGCAGTCAACCCTTGGATTTACTCCCAAATCCCATTTGATGCTGAAACGGATTTTGCTGCGGTAACGATGATGGTCAACGTCCCTAACGTATTGGTTATGAATAACCTACACGCCGAAAAACTAGGCATTAATTCAATCCAAGATCTCATTGACTACGCCAAGGCCAATCCAAACAAATTAAACTACGGCTCTGGCGGTAACGGCAGTGGTGGGCATTTAGCGGGGGAACTTTTCAAAAAACAAGCTGACATTGATGTCATGCATATTCCCTACAATGGTGGCGCCCCAGCACAACTGGCCTTGCTGTCGGCTGAAGTGGATTTCACTTTTGATAACCTAGCCACCGCGGCTCCGAACATTAACGGCGGCAAACTAAAAGCCTTAGCCGTTACTACTGACGAACGCTCTGCCATGCTACCTGATATCCCCACCGTCAAAGAAAGTGGCTTAGACGATTTCTCTGTATCGACTTGGTGGGGCTTGGTAGCCCCAGCAGGTACCCCTGAGGCAGAAATCGAAAAACTAAATGCCGCTTTTACTGCTGCGATGGAATCTGAGAAAACCAAAGAACGCTTTGCCGGTTTATTGGTTTCCCCAGCACCTAGCTCTGCCGCTGAGTTTGATGAACTCATGCGTGCTGAACGTAGCCGTTACAAGCTCATCGTCGAAGAGGCTGGCGCCCAAGTGGACTAAGCCCCATCTGCCCTAGCTTAACAACAAGGCCGCTTCTAAGCGGTCTTTTTGTGCCGTATCCAGCTCGGCCACCACTACCTCAGCCACAATCAGCTGATGCGCTTCTGCATGAGGCTGTAGACGGTATTCCCCAGCCTGCAATTGCTTGCTAATTTGCCCCGCTTGCTTGGGATCAGCAAATGGAACTGACAAAAAGATTTCTTTGTCAGCGGCATCAAATAAACGGAACTGAAAACCTTGATCACCACGGAAGCTAGCCACTCGTACCGATTTCGCTTTTTCCTTTTTCGCTGCTTGTTCACGTTGCTGCATTTGAGCCGGCGAGCGCAGGCCTACCATGGCTCGCATCTCTTGCATCATAGGAGTAGCAATACGACGCGCTTTGGCGGCCCCATCCAACAGCATATGTTCCAAACGCTCGGGGTTGGCCATGAGTTCGTTGTAAGTTTCACGCATAGGGCTTAGTTCTGCATTAACTAATTCAAACAGTTTTTTCTTGGCATCGCCCCAACCCAAACCGTCTTTTAATTCGTGCTTGAATTGCTCTGCTTGCGCTGCACTGGCAAACGCTTTATATAAATCAAATAAATGTGAGCCTTCGGCATTTTTGGACTCTCCGGGGAGTTTAGAATCCGTCACAATGCCATTAATCGCGCTTTGCAATAGCTTTTCGCCACCCTCAAACAAAGGAATGGTGTTGTCATAGCTTTTGGACATTTTACGCCCGTCTAAGCCAGGTAGCGTTGCCACAGAATCATCAATCAACTCGTAAGGTGGCGTTAAAAAGGTCTGACCTTGAGCGTATAAATGATTAAAACGGTTCGCAATATCTCGCGCCATTTCTAGGTGCTGAATCTGATCACGCCCCACGGGAACCAAATGCGCACTAAACAGCAAAATATCCGCTGCCATTAAAATAGGATAAGAAAACAATCCCATATTAATGCCATCATCCGGCTCTACCCCTTTGGCGGTATTTTGATCCACAGAAGCCTTATAGGCATGGGCTCGATTCATTAACCCTTTGTTCGTAACACACGTCAACAACCAGCAGAACTCAGGGATTTCGGGAATGTCTGATTGACGGTAGAAAGTGACACGCTCCGGATCCAAACCCGCCGCAATCCAAGTTGCTGCAATTTCCAATCTGGAACGAGCTACCCGCTGTGGATCATCGCACTTAATGAGAGCGTGATAGTCAGCCAGAAAGAAAAACGCATCGGTATCAGGCTGAGTACTGGCATGGACTGCTGGCCGAATAGCGCCAGCATAGTTGCCCAGATGAGGGGTTCCTGATGGGGTAATGCCAGTAAGGACTCGTTGTGTCATGATAAAACCTACATCTCTATGGATTAATTTTAATAAGTATTAAAGCACAGCGCTTTGTCTACGCTCTGCCTCTAAATATTCTTTGGACTGCATTTCCATTAAACGCGATTCGGTCCGATGAAATTCACTTGCCATCGGCCCCTCGGTATACAGTTGTCCCGCCTTGACCTCGGCCGACATAATCAGTTTGACTTTATGGTCATACAGCACGTCCACCAGCCACGTAAAACGTCGCGCCGCAGAGGCATCCTGCGCTTTCATTTTAGGCACGTCAGATAAAATCACACTACTAAAACGACTGGCCAGATCTAAATAATCATTTTGAGAACGCGGCCCCGCGCATAAGGTGTCAAAGTCAAACCAAATGACCTCACCATGACAAGCCAATACGGGTAGCTCTCGGTTTTCAATTTCGATGTGTGTGGCTGCCGCTGGTGCGCCGCTAAGTGCTTCAAAAGCTGTAATCAACTCGGCCTGAGTCTGATCCGTAAGAGGCGTTAAGTACAAACGTACCTGCTCTAAGGTGCGTCGACGGTAATCCACACCCGTATCCACATTAAGCACATCCATTCGTTTTTTTATAAGGGCGATGGCAGGTAAAATACGGTCGCGGTGCAAACCATCGGTATAGAGCAAGTCAGGCTGATAGTTGGAGGTCATCACAAAGCTCACGCCATGCTTAAAGAGTTCATCTAGCAGCTTATAGAGGATCATGGCATCCGCAATATCGGACACGTGAAACTCATCAAAACAGATGATTTCATAACGTTGGGCAATGGTTTTAGCCACGACTTCGAGCGGGTCTGACTGACTGCGTAATTGTTTAAGTTGTTGGTGCACGCCCCGCATAAACTCATGAAAATGCAAACGCGCTTTACGCTCTATCGGTAGGCACTCGTAGAACGCATCCATTAGAAAGCTTTTACCGCGCCCCACTCCTCCCCATAAATAGACGCCCTGCGGTGCTTGGGGTTTTCTCAGCCAACGAGTCAAGAGCGACTGCTGACTACGGTGATACGCTAAAAAATCATCAAGTAAGCGCTGCAATCGTTGAATGGCTTTTTCTTGGGCAGCATCTGCTTGATAACCCTTGCTGGCTAAAGCATTTTGATAATAATGAATGACGTCCATAGGGATAATAATCTAAACAGAAAAAAGGGGCTGACTATGTCGGCCCCTTTTACAAACCACATTAAACCATCTTAGAAGTTTAATGCTCGTTTATCAACAGCTAACGCAGCCTCTTTCATGGCTTCAGATAGTGTTGGGTGGGCATGACATATGCGAGCAATGTCTTCGGCAGCACCACGGAATTCCATGATAACCACGCCCTCAGCAATCAGCTCGGAAGCCGTTGGGCCTACGATATGAATACCTAAGACTTCATCTGTTTTAGCATCAGCTAACACTTTCACAAAACCTGTGGTATCGCCTAAAGCACGGGCGCGACCATTGGCCATGAACGGAAACTGACCCGCACGGTACTCACGGCCTTCTTTTTTGAGTTCTTGTTCGTTTTTACCAACCCATGCAATTTCAGGGGAAGTGTAAATAACCCAAGGAATGGTGTCGAAGTTAACGTGAGGCTGTTGACCGGCAATACGCTCAGCCACAGCTACGCCTTCTTCTTCGGCTTTGTGAGCCAACATAGGACCACGAACCACGTCACCTACTGCCCAAACATTAGGCAAGTTGGTACGGCAATCCTCATCGACCTCGATGAAGCCACGTTCGTCTAGTTTCAGACCCACTACGTCTGCGCCTAAGCCAGTGGTATTGGGCACACGGCCAATAGCTACGATGAGCTTATCGAATTCGCCTTTGTGCTCTTTGCCATCTGCGTCTTGGTATTTGACTTTGACGTGTTTACCTGTTTCTACCTCTTCGACCTTCACACCTAGGTTGATTTCTAAACCTTGCTTTTTGAAGGCTTTTAAGGCTTCTTTGGCTACATCACGGTCAGCAGCGGACAAGAACTCGGGCGCACCTTCGAGCACAGTGACCTCGGAACCTAAACGACGCCAAACGCTACCTAACTCTAGACCAATCACACCGGCACCGATGACACCAATTTTCTTGGGTACACCGTTGATGCGCAAAGCACCGTCATTAGAGAGGATTTGTTCTTCGTCAAACGGCAGGCCGGGCAGTTCACGCGCAGAGGAACCGGTGGCAACGACCACCTGTTTAGCGATGAGCTCTTCGGGTTTATCGCCCGCTACGTTGATGGACCAACCCGCATCCACTTTGGCATTAAAAGAAGCCGTACCGTGGAAGTAAGTGACTTTGTTCTTTTTAAATAAAAACAAAATACCTTGGTTGTTTTCGCCAACCACTTTGTCTTTGCGACCCAGTAACGTTTTAAGATCTAAATCCAGACCTTTGACCTTGATACCATGATCACCAAAGTGTTTTTCAGCTTGCTCGTAGTGCTCGGAGGACTGCAGTAACGCTTTGGAAGGGATACATCCTACGTTAGTACATGTGCCGCCAGGAGCGGGTTTGCCTTTATCATCGGACCAGGCATCCACACACGCGACGGACAAACCTAATTGGGCAGCTCGGATGGCGGCTATATAGCCGCCAGGACCTGCACCAATGACAACTAAATCAAAATTCTTTGCCATGATGCTGTAATTCCTTAGATATCTAACAATAGACGCTGTGGGTCTTCGAGGGCATCTTTCATTGCCACCAAGCCTAATACGGCATCACGACCATCAATAATGCGGTGATCGTAAGACATCGCCAAGTAGTTCATAGGACGAACTACTACTTGACCATTTTCTACAACAGCACGGTCTTTGGTCGCATGTACACCTAAAATGGCAGACTGTGGTGGGTTAATGATAGGGGTAGATAGCATGGAGCCAAATACACCACCATTAGAGATGGAGAAAGTACCACCGGTTAGCTCTTCTAGAGTTAGCTTGCCTTCTTGGGCACGACGACCGAACTCGGCAATTTGCTTTTCAATATCAGCAATAGACATTTGGTCTACGTTGCGCAAAATAGGCACCACCAAACCACGTGGGCTGCTCACAGCAATACCAATATCAAAGTAGCCGTGGTAAACAATGTCTTTACCGTCTACAGACGCATTCAAGATCGGGTATTTTTTCAGGGCAGCAACAGCGGCTTTCACAAAGAAAGACATAAAGCCCAGTTTAACACCGTGCTCTTTTTCAAACTTGTCGCGATACTGTTTGCGTAGCTCGATCACGGCGTGCATGTTGACTTCGTTAAATGTAGTCAAGATGGCATTTTCTTGTTGGGACTGCAACAAACGCTCGGCCACACGAGCGCGTAGACGGCTCATGGGCACACGCTGCTCGGGACGACCATCTAAAGATAGAGCCACAGGCGCTGCAGGAGCAGCAGCTTTAGCTGCACCGGCTTGTGCACCAACTGCATCGGCTTTGGTCACACGACCATCACGACCCGTACCCGCTACGTCTGTTACGTCCACGCCTTTTTCTGCCAAAATTTTGCTGGCAGCAGGTGAAGCAGCAGTCACTGTGGTGGCTGCAGCAGCAGGGGCAGAGGCAACAGGTGCCTCGGCAGGCGCTTCGGCTGCAGGAGCGGCAGCGGCTTTGGCTTCGGTATCAATACGAGCCAAAACTTCGCCTGAAGTCACCGTGCTGCCATCGCCTTTAACGATTTCTACTAGCACACCAGCCGAAGGCGCTGGGACTTCTAGGACAACTTTATCGGTTTCCACATCAATCAAGATTTCATCCTGACCAACGGCTTCACCAGGTTGTTTTTTCCACTCGAGTAAAGTGGCTTCGGATACAGACTCGGATAACTCCGGTACTAAAATTTCAATAATAGCCATAATATTTTCCGTGTAATAAATGTGTCTTCGTTATGTTTGCAGCCGCACTATCTGGAGAGCGAAAAACCTTTAATATTTTCAGCAAAAGCCTGCTCGATCAGAGCTTTTTGCTGCTCGTTGTGCTTGGCTAAGTAACCCACTGCAGGTGAAGAAGAAGCGGCACGTCCAGCATAGCTGAGCTTTTGATTAGCCGTCATGTTTTCCACTAGATGGTGCTGAACATAGAACCAAGCGCCTTGGTTTTGTGGCTCGTCTTGTACCCAAACCAATTCAGTCAGGTTGGGGTATTTGCGTAGTTCTTCTTGGAGAGACTTGTGTGCAAAGGGATAGAGCTGCTCGATACGAATCACAGCCACATCCTCACGTTCACGCTCGGTGCGAGCATTGATGAGGTCGTAATACACCTTGCCAGAACAAATCAAGACGCGTTTTACTTTATCGGCTTTGATTTGTGCTTGGGTTTCACCAATAACAGGCTGGAAAGTACCCTCGACCAATTCAGACATAGGTGAGGTGGCTGCTTTGTTACGCAAGAGAGACTTAGGTGTTAGCAACACTAAGGGCTTGCGGAACGGACGCAACATTTGGCGACGCAGCACGTGGAAAATCTGAGCGCCAGTCGTAGGCTGAACCACTTGAATATTGTTATCAGCACATAACTGCAAAAAGCGTTCTAGACGTGCTGAAGAGTGCTCTGGACCTTGACCTTCGTAACCGTGCGGCAACATCATGGTTAAACCACAATGACGTCCCCACTTGGCTTCACCTGAGGCAATAAACTGGTCAATCACAACCTGCGCTCCGTTCACGAAGTCACCAAACTGGGCTTCCCAGATAGTGAGCACATTCGGCTCGGCTGAAGCGTAACCGTATTCAAAGGCTAATACGGCTTCCTCGGATAGCACCGAGTCAATCACGGAGAAACTAGCTTGGCTTTCGGAAACATTTTGTAGGGGGATATACGTACCATCGTCCCAACGCTCACGATTTTGATCGTGTAAGACGGCATGGCGGTGTACAAAAGTACCACGGCCTGAGTCCTGTCCTGTAATACGTAAGGCATAGCCATTTGCAACCAAAGAGGCAAATGCTAAATGCTCACCCATACCCCAATCAATATTTTGTTCGCCACGAGCCATCGCGCGACGATCATTAAGCATACGCTTAACGAGGGGGTGAACGTTGAAGTCCTCTGGAACAGTGGTGATTTTCTCGCCAATACGGGTGAGCTCAGCCAAAGGCAAGCCTGTATCTGCGTGATCTGTCCATTTTGCATTCAGGAATGGCGTCCAGTCAGTCGCGTATTTGTTTTTGTAGTCGGTTAAAACCGGTTCTACGGTGCGCTGACCGTCTTCCATGAGCTGACGATAGGCTTTAACCATTTCATCTGGCTCGTTTTCTGCCAAGACACCTTGGGCTACCAATTTGTCGGCATAGAGCTTGCGTGTACCTGGGTGCTGCGCGACTGCCTTGTACATCAGTGGCTGTGTCAAAGAAGGCGTGTCTTGTTCGTTGTGACCTAGTTTGCGGTAACACACCAAATCAATCACTACGTCATGACGGAAAGTTTGACGATAATCTAAGGCCAACTGCGTCACAAAAGCAACCGCTTCAGGGTCATCCGCGTTCACATGGAACACCGGTGCCTCGATCATTTTCACTACGTCAGTACAATACAGCGTAGAGCGTGTGTCACGAGGATCAGAGGTCGTAAAACCAATCTGGTTATTAATGACAATATGTAATGTACCACCTGTGCCATAGCCACGAGTCTGGGCTAGGTTTAAGGTTTCCATGACTACGCCCTGACCAGCAAAGGCAGCGTCACCATGTACCAATACCGGTAATACTTGTTGCCCTGTCAGATCGCCACGGCGGTCTTGACGCGCACGCGTACTGCCCTCAACCACAGGATTCACAATTTCCAAATGGGATGGGTTAAACGCTAACGACAAATGAACTGGGCCACCACGAGCGGATAAATCGCTGGAGAAACCATTATGGTATTTCACGTCACCATCGGCTAGGTTTGCTGCGTGTTTACCTTCGAATTCGGCGAACAAATCTGCAGGCATTTTGCCCATGATGTTCACCAACATATTTAGACGACCACGGTGAGCCATACCTACAATGACTTCTTGGACGCCCAAGTCACTACCGTGATTAACCACTTCGTCCATACACGCAATAAAGCTTTCGCCCCCTTCGAGGGAGAAACGCTTTTGACCTACGTATTTAGTATGCAAGAAGCGCTCTAGGCCTTCGGCCTCGGTCAACTGCTGCAAAATATTGCGTTTTTGATCGGTGTTTAAGCCTAGGCGACCATGAACGGACTCTAGACGTTCTTGGATCCAGCGCTTGGCGACTGGGTCCGAAATATACATAAATTCCGCACCAATGGTCTGACAATACGTTTCGCGCAATGCTCTAAGCATGTCGCGTAAGGTCATGGTGTCAGATTTAGTGAAGTAGGTGTTAGTGGCGGAATAAACTTGATCGAGGTCAGCTTCGGTTAAACCATAAAAAGCTGGATCAAGCTCTGCATAGGCAGCACGTTCGGTACGCTTTAGAGGGTCTAGAGCAGCTAGACGAGCCCCTAAGGAACGGTACGCGGCGATCAGAGATTGAACAGAAACTTGTTTGGTAGCTACGGAAAGGTCAGGAGCAGCCGCACGCACAGCCAAGGTGTTGGCTTTAGCGCGTTCAGCGAAAGATTGAATAACTGGGCTATGCGCTTGGTCACGCGTAGCCTCTTTACCATCCGATGCGGGTAAATGTTGGAGTTGATCAAAATAATCTCGCCACTCAGATGGAACTGAGGATGGATTATCCAGATATAGCTCGTACAGTTCTTCGACATAAGTCGCATTAGAACCAAAAAGGTACGAGGTAGATTGCAGTTCAGTTTGCGATGACATAATTTATAACGCTTCACCTATATGGATGCTTCACCCATCTTGATGCAGGAAAACCTTCCGCGACACGGCTTCACCGATTAGCGGATAGCAGAGCAGAAGGCACGTAACGCCTTTCACAGCGATTCCTTTCAGTATATATCACTAAAGGCAGAGTTGTATCTTAGCAAAGGTAAAATGTCCAACTCTTATATAAGTGTTGGCATTTTTAAACAAAAAAACATGGTGCGTCGCAGCATGTAAAAGTAGGAAATACAGTATATAAAAGAGTCTCTATACACGTGGCAGATACTACAGGTTAGAATTAAGTACAGATTAGAATTAAGTGCAGTTTCGATTTAAGTTCATTGTTTTGATTTATCACTCAGGAGCATTCCACAATGGAAGCCAAATCAGATCTAGCTCAACGCGCGCTGGATTACCATGCCCACCCTACACCAGGTAAAATTTCCGTAGTCCCTACAAAAACATTAGCGGATGCTGATGATTTGTCACTGGCTTACTCCCCTGGTGTCGCCTTTGCTTGTATGGCGATTCACGAAGAAGGGGACGAAGCCGCTGCAAAATACACCTCTCGTGCAAACTTAGTTGGCGTGATCAGTAATGGTACGGCTGTGCTGGGTCTGGGCAACATCGGTCCTCTCGCGTCCAAGCCTGTTATGGAAGGCAAAGGCTGCTTATTTAAAAAATTTGCTGGCATTGATGTTTTCGATATCGAACTGGCAGAAAACGACCCACAAAAATTGGTCGATATTATTGCCGCCATGGAGCCAACCTTAGGCGGCATTAACCTCGAGGACATTAAAGCACCTGAGTGCTTCTATGTTGAAACCGAACTACGCAAGCGCATGAAAATCCCCGTGTTTCACGATGATCAACACGGAACCGCGATTATTGCCTCAGCTGCGATCATTAACGGCTTAGAGGTAGTCAATAAAAAGATTGAAGACGTACGCTTAGTGTGTTCTGGCGCTGGCGCAGCCGCTATCGCATGTTTAAACCTGCTTGTCAGCCTTGGCCTACCCCGTGAAAACATTTATGTGACCGATTCACGCGGCATCATCTGGAAAGGCCGTGAAGACAACATGGAGCACCACAAAGCTCAGTTTGCCCAAGAAACCGAATTCCGCACCTTAGCGGATGCCGTCAATGGGGCAGATATTTTCTTGGGTTGTTCCGGGCCAGGCGTGCTCAGCCCAGAAATGCTACTCACCATGAACGAGCGTCCTTTGGTGCTTGCTTTAGCTAACCCCGACCCAGAAATTCGTCCCGAGTTAGCCAAAGCCACGCGCTCAGATGTCATCATTGCTACAGGTCGCTCCGACTACCCCAACCAAGTCAATAACGTCTTGTGTTTCCCCTTTATTTTCCGCGGCGCTCTAGATTGTGGTGCCACCGAAATTAACGAGGCAATGAAATTAGCGTGTGTAGACGCGATTGCTCATCTGGCCCGCGAAGAGCAGTACGATGATGTGAACAGCGACACAGACACCGATTTAGGCTTTGGTCCTGACTACATTATTCCCAAGCCCTTTGATCCCCGTCTTATTGCTCGCATTGCGCCAGCCGTCGCTAAAGCCGCCATGGAAACTGGCGTAGCCAGTCGCCCTATCGAAGACCTAGAGGCTTATCGTCAGCGTTTAATCGCCATGACGTATCGCTCAGGCGCTTTGATGCGTCCTCTTTACCAACAAGCCAAAGCCCTACCTGATCTCAAACGCGTCATTTACGCGGATGGCGAAGACGAGCGCGTCTTGCGTGCAGCCCAAACCGTAGTAGACGAAAAACTGGCTTACCCGATTTTAGTGGGACGCCCTTCCGTCATCGAAATGCGTATCAAACGCTACGGTTTACGCCTAGAGCCTGGTATCAACTTAGAAATTGTTGACCCAGAAGACGATTACCGCTTTAACGATACGTGGCAGGCCTACTACCAACTGAAAGGCCGCGAAGGGGTCACCCCAGAAATCGCCAAAGCCATGGTTCGCAAACACAACACCTTAATTGGCGCCATGCTGATTCGTCGTGGTGATGCCGATGCCATGATTTGTGGTGTCACAACTCGCTTTGACCACCAGCTCGTTCATATTAACAATGTGATTGGTCGCAAAGAAGGCGCCTCTGTTTTTGCTGCCATGAACGCTCTGATGCTGCCCACTCAAAATATTTTTGTGTGTGATACGCACGTGAACGAAAACCCCAGCGCCCAAGAAATCGCTGACATCACGTTAATGGCAGCTGAAAAAGTGCGTCAATTTGGCTTAGTGCCACGCGTGGCTTTGCTCTCGCACTCCAACTTTGGCAGCCGTTCCACCGAGTCTTCTCGCAAAATGGCAGAAGCTCTGCAAATCATTTTGAAACGTGCTCCCGATCTAGAGATTGACGGCGAAATGCATGCTGACTCAGCCCTTTCCAACCGCATCCGTTTCAAAGCGCATCCCGACTCCACCCTAACAGCACCTGCTAACCTACTTATCACGCCGAACCTGGACGCTGGGAACATCACCTACAACGTCTTGAAAATGGCAGGCAGCAATGGCGTTGCCATGGGTCCTATTTTATTAGGTGCCGCGCGCCCTATCCATATCTTAACCACCAGCACCACCACACGTCGCATTATCAATATGACAGCTATTGCGGCGCTTGAGGCTACCGAGCTAGCCGCACAAGAACAAGCCTAAATAACCGTTAGGCCATAAAAAAACGCTCCCACAAGGAGCGTTTTTTATTAAGTCAGATGACTTACATATTGCGTACAGCTTGACCTGTGTACAACTGACGAGGACGACCAATCTTGTAGGCAGGGTCGGAAATCATCTCATCCCACTGAGCAATCCAACCTACAGTACGTGCCAAAGCAAAAATACCTGTAAATAGCTCGGTAGGAATACCGATCGCACGTTGAACAATACCGGAGTAGAAGTCTACGTTAGGGTAGAGTTTACGCTCAACAAAGTACTCGTCTTCTAGGGCAATACGCTCTAGTTCCATCGCAAGTTTAAACAAGGGGTCGTTTTCTAGGCCTAAGGCTTCGAGAACTTCTTTACATGTTTCTTGCATTAGCTTCGCGCGAGGATCGTAGTTTTTGTAAACACGGTGGCCAAAGCCCATCAAGCGCACGCCAGAGGATTTGTCTTTCACTTTTTCCATGAACTGACCAACGGTCTCCAAACCGCCGTCTGCTTGGATTTGCTCAAGCATGTTCAAACACGCTTCGTTAGCACCACCGTGTGCAGGACCCCACAAACACGCAATACCCGCTGAAATAGCAGCGTATGGGTTAGTACCCGAAGAGCCACATAAGCGCACAGTAGAAGTAGAAGCGTTCTGCTCGTGATCTGCATGCAAAATGAAGATTCGGTCTAAAGCGCGCTCTACTACGTCATTCACCTTGTAGTCTTCACATGGAGTACCAAACATCATGCGCAAGAAATTACCTGTGTAAGACAGGTCGTTCTTGGGGTACATGAAAGGCTGATCCACACCAAACTTATACGCCAAAGCCACTAAAGTTGGCATTTTAGCAATTAAGCGAATTGCTGAAATACGACGATGCTCAGGGTTAGTGATATCAGTGGAATCGTGGTAGAACGCAGACATAGCGCCAACCATACCCGTCAAGATAGCCATGGGGTGTGCATCAGCACGGAAACCACGCATAAAGTTATGCATCTGCTGTTTCACCATGGTGTGCTGCATCACTGTGCTGTCAAACGCTAGTTTTTCTTCGGCGTTAGGCAGCTCACCATTAAGCAGTAAGTAGCTAACTTCTAGGAAGTCACAATTGTTTGCCAACTGCTCTATGGGGTAACCACGGTACAACAACTGACCCTTATCGCCATCAATATAGGTAATCGCTGACTCTGTAGAGGCCGTTGCCATAAAACCGGGATCGTAGGTAAACATATCTGTTTGACCGTACAACTTGCGAATGTCAATGACATCGGGACCGATCGTTCCTTTGTAGACAGGAAGCTCTATTGCAGGGGTAGCGTCTGAAAACGACAATGTCGCTTTTTTGTCTGACAGTTCCATTTTGCTTTTCCTTAAAAATCACAGCGATCGCATAATTGCGACCAATCGATGAATATCCGGGCTGTCGTACTCGCCCTGAGGCTCAGAACGGGCTAACAACACATCTAAAAGTTCATAATCGCCCATCAAAAACAAGCGATCCAAAGCGGTAACGTCAACATCAGTTAGTTCCGCCTCGTACTTATCTAAAAACCGCGTTACGATTAAATCGTTTTCAAGCAAGCCGCGGCGAGCGCGCCAACGCAGGCGTGCTCGTTCTAACTGAGTTAACGTCCTCATTTCCAACCCTTATACAGTTCTACGTACCAACATTTCCTTGATCTTACCGATAGCATGCGAAGGATTAAGACCTTTAGGACATACATCAGTACAGTTCATGATGGTGTGACAGCGGAATAAACGGTAAGGATCCTCGAGGTTATCCAAACGTTCGCCTGTGGCTTCATCACGCGAGTCAGCAATAAAACGGTAGGCCTGCAACAATCCAGCTGGACCCACGAACTTGTCAGGGTTCCACCAAAAAGAGGGGCAGGAAGTAGAACAACACGCGCATAAAATACACTCGTATAAACCGTCTAGCTCTTCACGTGCTTCGGGTGTCTGTAGACGCTCTTTTTCTGGTGGAGGCGTATCGTTAATTAGATATGGCTTCACAGAATGATACTGGTCGAAGAAGTGCGTCATATCAACGATCAGATCACGCACCACAGGCAAGCCAGGCAATGGACGCAACACAACGGGTTGCTTTAAGTCATTGAGGTTAGTGGTACAGGCTAGGCCGTTTTTACCGTTGATGTTCATGGCATCCGAGCCACACACACCCTCACGACAAGAACGTCGTAAAGACAAGCTATCGTCCACATCATTTTTGATGCGTACCAAAGCGTCTAACAACATTTTATCGGTTGGCTCTAGTTCGACCTCTAGCTTTTGCATATAAGGACGTTCGTCCTTATCTGGGTCATAGCGATAAATTTCAAATTTAAATAATCGTTTGCTCATCGTGATACCTGCTTAGAAAGTACGTGGCTGTGGAGCGATAGACTCAGCAGAAAGAGGCTTCATTTGTACGGGCTTGTAATGCAAGGTGCTGCCCTCTGAAAACCAAACTGAGTGTTTTAACCATTCGTCGTCATTACGCTCTGGGTAGTCATTAAGAGCATGTGCGCCACGACTTTCAGTGCGATGTGATGCGGACTTGGTGGTTGCACGAGCCACTTCGATCATGTTGGCAACCTCTAGGGCCTCAACGCGAGCAGTGTTAAATACTTTGGATTTATCTTGGAAGTAGATTTCATCGACTTCGGGAGCAATGCTCTCAATGAGATCTTCGCCTTTTTTGAGCAAGTCCATCGTGCGGAACACGCCACAGTGAGCCTGCATAGTTTGACGAATTTTCTCGGCAACTTCTTGGGAGCGCTGACCAGAAGTGCGGGACTCAAGACGATTCACGCGATCCATGGATTTCTCTATAGACCACTCAGGAATCTCGTCATGGCTGTGGTCTTTTTCAGGGTGTGAATCCACAATGTGATTACCCGCTGCGCGTCCAAATACAATCAGATCCAGTAAGGAGTTTGTGCCTAGACGATTCGCACCGTGTACGTTGGTCGCGGCACACTCACCAATAGCATATAAATTATTGACGAGTTTGTTATTACCACTTTGGTCTAAAGTCATGACCTGACCGTAGTAATTGGTGGGGATACCACCCATCTGGTAGTGAATGGTAGGCACGACGGGAATAGGATCTTTAATTGGATCCACGTTGGCAAACTTCATCGCAATTTCGCGAATGGATGGCAAACGTTTCAAAATCGTATCAGCACCTAAGTGATCCAGTTTTAGCACCACATAGTTGCCATCAGGACCACAACCACGACCTTCTTTGATTTCTTGGTCCATAGAACGGGACACAAAGTCACGTGGCGCCAAGTCTTTCAAATTAGGCGCATAACGCTCCATGAAGCGTTCGCCGTCTTTGTTTAATAAGATACCGCCTTCGCCGCGTACCCCTTCGGTAATCAACACGCCAGCACCGGCCACCCCTGTAGGGTGGAACTGCCAGAACTCCATGTCTTGTAAAGGAATGCCAGCACGAGCGGCCATACCCAAACCATCACCGGTATTAATAAAGGCGTTGGTAGAAGCAGCCCAAATACGGCCCGCACCACCCGTAGCCAATACCGTACGTTTGCCTTCAAGAATGTAAATTTGCCCTGTTTCCATTTCCAGAGCCGTTACACCTAAGACATCACCGGCTTCGTTGCGCAGCAAATCCAATGCCATCCACTCAACGAAAAAGTTAGTACGCGCTGCTACGTTACGTTGATAGAGCGTATGCAACATCGCATGACCTGTACGGTCAGCTACGGCACAGGCGCGCTGTACTGGTTTTTCACCGTTATTGGCAGTATGACCACCAAATGGACGCTGATAAATGGTACCGTCCGCATTACGGTCAAAAGGCATACCAAAATGCTCTAGCTCGTACACGGCATTAGGCGCCTCGCGACACATGAATTCGATCGCGTCTTGGTCTCCTAGCCAGTCAGAACCTTTTACGGTGTCATACATGTGCCAGTACCAATGGTCTTCGCTCATGTTACCTAGGGAAGCACTAACCCCCCCTTGGGCCGCTACCGTATGGGAGCGAGTAGGAAACACCTTGGACAGCACCGCTACAGACAAACCGGCTTCGGCGAGTTGAAGGGAACAACGCATTCCGGCACCGCCGGCTCCAACTACCACCACATCAAACTGGCGGCGTGGTAAAGAAGTTTT
>CANROS010000015.1 GCA_947632305.1 uncultured Paenalcaligenes sp.
CGTATTAGTGATTACCTAGATCATCTTGAGCGTCATCCAGAGTCTGCTGAGTGGGATACATTCATTTCCATTTTTACTATTAACCACACGGCTTTTTATAGAGAACAGCACCATTTTGATGTTCTGGCTAAGTTTGCAAAGGGGTTAAAAAAACCCATTTCCGTCTGGTGCAGTACGTGTTCTACAGGCGAAGAGGCTTATTCTATTGCGATTACGCTGCAAGAATCGATAGTAGGGGCTGACAGCGGGGTGCAGATCCTAGCTACCGATATTGATACTGAAGCGGTAAGAAAAGCCGAAATGGGCGTGTTCTCCTTAGACCGAATTCAGCCTGTGCCATCTCCTTTACTAAAAAAGTATTTTCAACGTGGCACGGGCAAGTTCGAGGGCAAAGCCAAGGTCAAACCCCATTTAAACCAAGCCGTCGAGTTTGGGATTGCTAATTTGGTCTCTGGCGAGGGCTGGCCTCAAGGGCGTTTGTTTGATGCCATTTTTTGTCGAAATACGATGATTTATTTTGATAAACCCACGCAAACTAAATTATTGGCTCGTTTTGCCAAGTCAATGAAGCCGGGTGGACTTTTGTTTGTGGGGCACTCAGAAAACTTCTCCCAAATGACGAGCGATTTTAAATTACAAGGCCAGACCGTATACGTACGTGTTTAGCTCTGTGCTGATTGATTGAGTTTTAGTATGGTCATGAAGAAAATACGTGTTTTGTGTGTAGACGACTCTGCGCTGGTTCGTAGTTTGATGGCAGAGATTATTAACAGCTATCCCGATATGGAAGTGGTCGCCGTCGCGCCAGACCCTATCGTGGCTCGTGATTTGATCAAACAGTACACCCCAGACGTGCTTACCTTAGATGTGGAAATGCCGCGTATGGATGGCTTGGATTTTTTAGAGCGGATCATGCGCTTGCGTCCTATGCCTGTGGTGATGGTGTCTTCTTTGACAGAAAGAAACTCGGATATCACCATACGTGCCCTAGAGCTTGGTGCGGTTGATTTTGTGACCAAACCGCGCTTAGGCCTACGAGACGGTTTAGTCGAATACTCCGATCTGATTGCCGAAAAAATTCGGGCCGCAGCCATGTCTAGACCACGGCGTCGTTTGGCCCAAGCCGATGCGCCGAACACAACTAGACGTGTCTTAACCCGCGGGTTTTCCACCACAGAAAAACTAATTATGATTGGTGCCTCTACAGGGGGCACAGAAGCCATACGTCAAGTCTTAGAGCCTTTGCCCGCGAACAGTCCTGCCATTATGATTACGCAGCATATGCCTGCGGGGTTTACGCGTTCTTTTGTGCAGCGCTTAGACTCATTGTGTCAGGTTCAAGTTCATGAGGCCGAGCATGGGCAGCGGGTCTTGCCCGGGCACGTGTATTTAGCGCCGGGTGGTGTGGCTCATATGAAATTAGCCCGCTCCGGTGCGAACTACGTGGTAGAGCTAGACGAAAGCGAGCCAGTCAATAGACATCGTCCTTCGGTAGATGTGTTGTTTCAATCGGCGGCGGAAATGGCCGGAAAAAATGCCATTGGGGTTATTTTGACTGGGATGGGCAAAGACGGTGCCCAAGGCATGTTGGCAATGAAAAAAGCGGGGGCGGTGACCTTTGCCCAAGATGAGGCGAGTTGTGTGGTGTTTGGTATGCCGCGCGAAGCGTTAGCAATAGGTGCTGCTGATCAAGCAGTGCCATTATCTGAAATTAGTGAGCGAATTCTCGCTAGTGCTGGGTCTTTCGGTCATCGCGTTTAGGCGCGAGACTCAGTGCGAATAATTTGTTATTGGAGAGTACCTGAATGACCACTAAAAATCTAAAGATTTTAGTCGTAGATGATTTCCCCACCATGCGTCGTATTATTCGTAACCTATTAAAAGACTTAGGTTATGAAAATGTGGATGAAGCTGAAGACGGGGTGATGGGTCTAGAAAAATTGCGCAACGGTAGTTTCGACTTTGTGGTGTCGGATTGGAACATGCCTAATATGGATGGCTTAGAAATGCTGAAGCAAATCCGTGCCGATGCAAATCTAAAAGCGCTGCCTGTTTTAATGGTAACGGCTGAAGCAAAAAAAGAAAACATCATTGCTGCAGCACAAGCAGGCGCCAATGGCTATGTAGTTAAGCCCTTTACGGCAGCCACCTTAGAAGAAAAACTGAACAAGATTTTCGAGAAAATGGGATCCTAACGAGGAAAAGGAGAGAAACAAATGAGTGTTTCTGATCAGATTCCGAGTGGTACGCGACCCCAGCCGTCAGTGGATGTGGTGCAGCGAATTGCTCGTTTAACGCGTATGTTGCGGGAAAGCATGCGCGAGCTAGGTTTAGATTACGCCATCAAAGAAGCGGCGCAATCTATTCCGGATGCCCGTGATCGATTGCGCTATGTAGGGCGTATGACGGAACAAGCCGCCAATCGTGTTTTGACTGCGGCTGAACAAGCTCAGCCTTTACAAGAAGAGCTGACCGCTGATGCTAAATCCTTACAAGAGCGCTGGAACAAGCTGGATCAAGGGGATTGTCACGAAGAACAAGCGGATGTGATTGCTGACACTCGCCAGTTCATTTTAGATATCCCCAATAAAACTCAGCAGACCCAAGATAATTTAATGGAAATTATCATGGCACAGGACTTTCAAGACTTAACCGGTCAGGTGCTACAGGGTATGTTAGGCGTAATTGCTACGCTAGAGACAGAGTTGGTACAGGTATTGATGGACAGTGCGCCGGCAGAAAAGCGTGAAGAAGCGGAATCGTTATTAAATGGTCCAGTCATAGACGTGCAGGCAGATAATGTGGTGAGCGACCAAGATGAAGTGGATGATCTGCTGTCTAGCTTAGGCTTTTAAAACGAGGTTTGAACAACCCATGTTTTATCCCCTTGCTCCTTGGTTTAACTTAAATGCTTTGTTTTAGAATAGCTAAAATTAAGCAGTATTGTGCGCATCAAAAGCTCAGCCACTGCTGAGCTTTTTTTATCAACAGACGACAAAATACATGGCTGAAGAAAGTGATGTAGAAAAAACCGAACCGGCGTCACCTCAGCGGCTGGAAAAAGCCAAAGAGGAAGGTCAAACTCCGCGGTCACGCGAACTCAACACCTTTATGTTATTGATGGTTGGGGTGTCTACGCTATGGATTATCAGCCAAAGCTTATACACCACGCTCCAAGGCGTGATCCGTAATAGCATGTGGTTTGAGCCCAAGCTGGCTTACGACGATTCGGTGATGCTGACCAATGCGGCTTTATCCGCTTGGAATGCTCTGGTAGCTATGTTGCCGTTGTATGGCATTTTGTTTGTGATTGCTATTTTTTCTTCGGTGTTGTTGGGCGGTTTGATTTTTAGTGCTAAGCCCTTGCAGCCTAAATTGGAAAAAATCAATCCACTCAAGGGCATAAAACGGATGTTTTCTGCCCAGACCCTGATAGAGCTTTTAAAAGCCTTAGGCAAAGCGACGTTAATAGGCACGGTGTCTGTCATGGTGATGTGGTATTTCCGGGATGAAATGCTGGGGCTTATGCAGCTCTCCGCTACCGAAGCCATGGCAAAGGGGTTAAGGCTAGTTGCTTTATGTTGCTTATTGATTGTTTTGAGTTTGATTTTGATTGTAGCTATTGATGTGCCATGGCAAATATTTTCCCATCACAAAAAGCTACGTATGTCTAAACAAGACCTAAAAGAAGAGCATAAACAAAGCGATGGTGACCCTCATGTAAAGGGTCGCATCCGTGCTCAGCAACGGGAAATGGCTCAACGACGCATGATGGCGGCGGTACCACATGCGGATGTGGTCATTACTAACCCCACCCACTATGCGGTGGCTTTGAAATATACCGAAGGGGGCAGCGGGGCACCTAAAGTAATAGCCAAAGGCTCAGACTTAATTGCGCAGCGCATCAAAGAAATAGCTACTGAATCGAAGGTGCTTTTATTCGAAGCACCACCACTAGCTCGTATTTTGCACAAGCATGTAGAGCTAGACCACGAAATTCCCGTCGAGTTGTACTCTGCCGTCGCAGAGATTCTTGCTTGGGTGTTCCAGTTAAAAGCCTGGGAGCAAGGCCAAGGATTTATGCCTACAACACCAACTAATCTTAATATTCCTGCAGGTATGGATCCCTTAGAGTCCAGCGCCGCTGGTAGACAGTAAGTATGAACAATTTATTAGCGTTTTTTAGGACATCAGGGGGAGCTCAGGCCAAGCTTTTAGTAGGGCCTGTGCTTATTTTGATGATTTTGTCCATGATGGTGTTGCCTTTGCCACCATTTTTACTGGACTTGCTGTTCACGTTTAACATCGCACTGTCTATTATGGTGCTGTTGGTGGCGATGTTTACTAAAAAGGCCTTAGATTTTGCTGCCTTTCCTTCCATATTACTGTTTACTACCTTATTACGTTTAGGTTTAAACGTAGCCTCTACCCGAGTTGTGCTGCTAAATGGTCACGAGGGGCCGGCCGCTGCGGGTCATGTAATTGAGGCCTTCGGCCAGTTTCTGGTGGGCGGTAACTTTGCAGTTGGTTTAATCGTTTTCATGATTTTAGTGATCATTAACTTTATGGTGATCACCAAAGGGGCGGGACGTATTGCAGAGGTTGGGGCGCGTTTTACCTTGGACGCGATGCCGGGCAAGCAAATGGCGATTGATGCCGATTTAAATGCTGGGCTTATTGGGGAAGACGAAGCGCGTCGTCGCCGCACCGAGGTCTCCCAAGAAGCCGACTTTTATGGCTCTATGGATGGTGCCAGCAAGTTTGTGCGTGGTGATGCCGTTGCGGGTCTAATTATTATGGTAATTAGTGTGGTGGGTGGTTTAATTATTGGAGTAGGCCAGCATGGTTTATCTTTTGGTGAAGCCGGCCATGTGTACACCTTGTTAACCATTGGTGATGGTCTAGTCGCGCAAATTCCAGCTCTAGTTATTTCTACGGCAGCGGGTGTGGTGGTATCTAGGGTCGCGACTACCGATGATAACGATGTGGGCTCCCAAATGGTGGGGCAGCTTTTCACTAACCCTCAGGTGATGTTCTTAACGGCTGGGATTTTGGGTATTATGGGGCTGATTCCCAATATGCCTCATGTGGCTTTTTTAAGTCTTGCCAGCGCTATAGCGGGTCTAGGTTGGTATACGTTGCAGCAGCAGAAAAAAGAAATTACGCAACCTGACCTGAGTCCAGATGCCGTCCATGAGGCCGCCGAAGCGGCAGCGGCCGAGGCCAGTTGGGACGATGTGTCGTTAGTGGATCCGTTAGGGCTCGAGGTGGGGTATAGGTTAATTTCTTTAGTAGACCACGCTCAGAATGGCGAATTACTGCACCGCATCCGTAGCCTACGTAAAAAATACGCTCAAGACATCGGTTTTTTACCACCCGTGGTGCATATTCGTGACAACCTAGAGTTAAAACCAAACGATTATCGTATTTTATTGCATGGTGTAGAGGTAGGGCAGGGCAGCGCGATGCCGACTCAATGGTTGGCGATTGATCCGGGTGGAGTTTCTATGAAGCTGCCAGGTTCCCCCACCACAGATCCAGCCTTCGGTTTGCCTGCTTATTGGATTGATGTGAGTTTGCGTGAGCAGGCGCAAATTGCAGGTTACACCGTTGTGGATGCCAGCACCGTGATTGCGACGCATTTAAATCACCTATTGCATCGCTTTGGCTCGCAGCTTTTGGGGCGCCAAGAGGTACAGCAGCTATTGGATCGAGTGGCTCGAGAGTTGCCTCGATTGGTCGAAGACTTGGTGCCCAAAGTGGTGGCCATTGGTTTGTTGCATCGAGTGTTACGTGGTTTGCTCGAAGAAGAAGTACCTATCCGAGACATGCGCACTATTTTAGAGTCATTGGCAGAAATGGCGCCGCGCATTCAGCAACAGATTCAATCGGGTATACAAATAGATGAAGGGGCTGAGCTTTTAGTGCATGTTCGTATTGCTTTAGGTCGGGCTATTACCCAACAATGGTTCCCTGGTGACACAGAGATGCGGGTGATTGGTTTAGATGGCCGTTTGGAAAACGTGCTGACCCAAGCCTTAACGACCAGTGGTGCATTAGAGCCTGGCTTGGCCGAAAGCCTGTTGACTCAAGCGCAGCAAGCGGTGCAGCAACAAGAGTCCATGGGGGATGCGGCGGTATTGGTTGTGAGTCCGGCGTTACGGGTGCCGTTGTCGCGCTTTTTGCGTCAACACATTCCACAGTTAGGTGTATTATCTACGCATGAAATTCCTGAAGAGCGTATTATGCGCGTGACAGCCGTCATAGGTAGTTAACAATGAATATAAGTCGTTTTTTTGGGTCCACTAGCCGCGAAGCCATGCGTCAGGTACGTTTGGCTTTAGGGCCTGACGCACTGATTGTGTCTAACAAACGGGTGAATGGTGGCGTGGAAATACTGGCTACAGATGCCACTTCGCATGCTGAGCTCAGTGCGCCGGCCGCCCCGGTGGCGCCCAGTACTGCTAAATCCATGTACGAGAACATGAGCCCTACGCATGCGGCCGAGCGCCCTGCGATGGTGCCGCCACCGCGTCCGGCCCCTGCCGCCGCGCCTCCTCCTCCCCAAGAACTCATGACAGCCATTAGTTCGTTAAAAGGGTCCCTCGAAGGCCGTATTGAAGAGCTGCTCTGGAGCAACGAGCTCCGTTCCAATTCCAGTCAGCTCACCTTGTTTCAAAATTTATTGGCCTTTGGCTTTAGTACCGCTTTATTGCGTGCTTTGTTAAAGCGCTTGCCGGCTAATTTGTCCTTACGCGCTGCTATGCAGTGGGTACGTAAAGAGCTGGACACGCATTTGCCGGTGCTTAAAAATGAAAACCACTTGTGGCAACCGGGTTTGGCTTTGGCCTTGGTTGGGCCTACTGGTGTGGGTAAAACCACAACGTTGGCGAAATTAGCAGCCCGTGCCGTACGCCAATTTGGTGCGGAAAATGTGGTGCTGATCACCACGGACACCTATAGGATTGGGGCAGATACTCAATTAAAAATTTATGCTGACTTGTTGCATGTGCCTGTGCATATTGTCCGTAATGCGCAAGAATTACGTCAAATTATGTTAGGTGTGCGCGCAGATCAGATCATTTTGATTGATAATGTGGGGGTAAGCCAGCGGGACAAATACGTACAGGACCAGGCCAGCATGTTGGCCAGTGCTGGGCGTCGTATACAGCGTCTGCTGGTGCTAAATGCCGCTAGTCACGGAGACACCTTAGACGAGGTCGCGCGTACCTACACCAAAGACGGGGGCTCGCCTTTAGTGGGCTGTGTGATTAGTAAAGTGGACGAAGCCAGCCGTCTGGGGGCCGCTTTGGATGTGGCTTTGCGTTATCAATTGCCCATTCATTACATCTCTGATGGCCAACGCGTCCCTGAAAATTTGCGTTATTTATCCGCAGAGCAGCTCGTCGATATGGCGTTGGCGCAAAGTCAAAATAGTAGGGTGTTATTTGCTCCTACCACTGCGGATTTAGCCGCCCTGATGACCGCCACCGAAGTTCAAGAGCAAGTTCAAACTCAACAGGCCGCCAATCAAGATCAAATGATAAAACAAGTCTTAGCTTTAAGCAGTCTAGCCAACGAAGATGTCGAGGTATTGCGCCAAATTGTGGGCATGCTGGATCAGTGCGCTTTAAATTCGGCCGCATTTGATTTTTGGCGTGACACCAAGAAAAAACATCAGTTGCCTGATTTGGCACAATGGGCTCAAAACCAACTACGCTCAGCCGTGTTGGAGTCCAGTGAAGCCTCTCCCGCCGAGCCAGTCTTAGTGCATCATATTAAACAACGTTTAACAGGGATGCAGGCTCAGCTTTATGCTTCAGTGGTAGGGGCCGCCACCGGCGAGCTTTTGGCTTTAAGCCTATTGCAGTTGAGCGATAAGAAAACGTGGTACAGCAATAGTGGTTTTAATCAAAGTGTGCCCAAAGACGGTCGTTTTGAGCTGGAGCATGCCCTAAACTGGGTACAGCAGCACACGCCTCCTGCTACCTTAGTGCACTGGGTAGAGGAGCAAAACAACCAGTTATGGGCACAGTGGGCCGAGCAAAAACACAATATGATGGCGTTGGTGGCACCAGCTACACGTTGCTGGCATGTCAATGGCCACAGCACACCGGCCGCCATTATTAAAGGCCTAGAGCTGTACGCGCTGAACTTCCCTAAAATGGGTTTGCCGTTGCAGCAAATAGCAGGCCATGATGTGTCAGAGGTTAGCTTTTGGTATGGGATGGCCCCAATTGAACTACGAGCACGAGGTGGGCAGACTCAGCACCTCAATTTATTTGCATTGCAGTTGCTTAATGCCAAAACCTTGGCAGAGGTCAAAACGTATTATTGTTTTACTTTGCTCGATAAAGAGCTAGCGCCTACACCCGAGCAACTAGCCAAATGGCTATTGCAACACGTGGAAAGCAAAAATGTATTACGTTTTATAGGCAGGGCCTATCACAATCGTCCTTTGCAGACCTATATCAAACAGCAGGAGCTACCCGAAGACTATGCGCTTGAACTGGCCGCATTATTGGGTGCGGCGGCGTGGGAGCTAGAGCAGTATAAAAACCTGCGCTCAGTGCGGCGTGTGCTTGAGCAGCTCGTAGGGCCCAGTGCGCTGAAGCAAAATCAAGTCACTTCATCGTTGTTAAAGCTATTGAGCTTAAAAGACTTATTGCAAACCAACTAATAGAACAGCGCGGCCTTTGGGTCGCGCTAAATCTTTAAGCCTTGATATAACCGCGTCTAGAGGCCAGCGCAGATTGTTTTTTGCCCTGAGCGTCGTAGACGTCTTGGGGTTTGGGCTCGGCTGCTTGACCAAAAGCAGACAAGGCTTCGGTGGTGTAAGCCAAATAAGCATGAATTAATAAGCCGTTTTTTTCGTTTAGGTCACGGGCTTTTTCGGCTAGATCAAGTAGCTGGTTGATGGATTCGGCAAGAGCCGGGTCTAATAGACGCGCCTGTAGCAAGCCCTCGCGCCCTGCGGCCAATTGTAGTTGTTGTAATTGTAGGTCGCGTTCTTGGCCAATTTGCTCTAAGCGCATGGCGTATTGGTTTTTGATTTCAGTTAAATCAAAGAGCTCATCATTGCTATAGCTGCTTAGTAACGTCTCGTGCTCTTTTTCAAGGGTGAAAAAGAAGTGTTCTATGAGTTCGAGTTCAGATTGAATCAGTGTTAATAAAGCAGAGTGTGACATAGAGATAGGTTATTTAAGTAGGTCGCGTGCACTATCAATGAGGCGGTCGGCGATACGGCTGGTATCAATAGCTAAAGTACCATTAGCTAGGGCCGTACGTAAAGCTTCGACACGATTTACATCGATGTCATTTTGATCGGAATGCAGGTTTTGTAGCTGACGGGCAGCAGGGCTGAAGTCCACGGAAGCGCTACCGGCTTGGGCTGGTTTAGGGGAGTTTTCTGTGGCTTTTTTGTTGCTGTTAATGGGGTCAGCCAGGGTGGTGCGGTAATTATTTGGTGTGATTTTCATGATGAGCTCCGGTCTATAGCAATTCTCTCTATGAAACATTTACGACAGACCATTTAGAAACTTTAGGGCCAAGAGTGCAAGCAAAAGTATTAAATTACATTAAAACTTGCACGGTTTGGGCGTCTAGGACGGTGCCCGTGATGACCTCGCCAGAGCTAACTCGGACTTGGATTTGAGTGCCAGGTGAACCATTTTGTAAGGCTTGGCCTTCGCCGGTTGCGACAAAACCGGTGCCTCGCGCTATCGTGCGCACCGTCTGGCCGCGCTGAATAGACTGAGGATCGCGCAGCGCGCTGCTGCGGATCACATTGCCCGCATTAATGCGTTGTGACGCGATATAACCAATAATTAGACTTGGATCAATAACGGTGTTGGGCGCAAGACGTAAAATGTCACCTTCACGCGCCACAAGATCATCTAAATGGATAATGTCACCAACCTGTAAGGTTTTGTTGCTAGTGTAGTAAAAGCCTTCGATGCTGATTTGTGCCTGTACATGCAGGCTCCAAGGCGTGGGCGCCAAACAGCGCACCGTTACGGTTTGCCTAGAGCGCAGACGAGCCCCCGAAGACAAGGCAGGCTGAAGCTCTGTGCACTGGGCTTGGTTGCGTATGGTGGGTGGCGTGATATGCACGCTGGCTACGCCCGGATACACCGAGGCCTGTTCCAGCAAAAACTGTTCGGCGACCTCTGCGACTTGGTTCGGGTCTTGTAAAGCTTGGGCGTGTAGCAGACCAACAGGCAGGCACAGAATCAGTGCAGTGGAAATTAATTTAAGGTTCATAGGCTTCATGCTAATGAGAACTTTAGCAGAGTCAATAGTGAAACTGGAGCAGTTTTAGTCGCTTATTTCATAGTTTAACCTTAACGACCAAGCGTTACTATCTAAGTTACTGTGTCGTAAAGTCACAATTTCTTCTTTTTTCATTCATTGCTTACTTGTAGTCATACATTGTTATGGTTGATCGTCTTTCTAATCATTTTGCGTTTCATCAAACTGCTTTGGCAGTACGCCAGCAGCGCCAAGAACTTCTTGCGTCTAATATCGCGAATGCAGACACGCCTAACTACAAGGCGCGTGATATGGATTTTAATGCCACATTAAAACAAGCCATGGGCGGGGCGACTAAACCCTTGCCTCCTACGCAGCTTGCGTTAACGTCTGCGCGGCATATTCCAGCTACAGCGATTAATCCCCCTTTATTTTCAAATGTGCTTTACCGCCAGCCTTTGCAGCCAGCTTTAGATGGCAATACGGTAGATATGGACATAGAGCGCATGGCATTTGCCGATAACACCCTGCAATACCAAACTAGCCTGCAGCTGTTATCACAGCGTATCAAAGGGTTGCAGTCTGCGGTTCAACAGTAAAGGGTAAATCATGAGTAGTTTTTCTATTTTTCAAATTGCTGGTTCAGCCTTAACCGCTCAGTCACAACGTTTAAACGTCTCTGCCAGCAACATTGCAAATGCCGAAAGTGCAGTGGGCCCAGATGGTCAGCCTTACAAGGCCAGACACGTGGTATTTCAAATGACCCCTTTGGCCAATCCAGCAGCCCAAGCAGCGGGGGTAGGCGGGGTTCGAGTTTCTCAAATTCAACAAGACAACTCACCTGGGCTTTTGCAGTACAACCCCTCGCACCCGATGGCGAACGAAGACGGCTATGTGTTGATGCCTAATGTCGATGTGGTTGCAGAGACGGTCAATATGATTTCTGCGTCGCGTTCTTATCAGGCCAACGTCGAAGTTGTCAACACGACCAAAAGCCTGATGATGCGTACTCTGACTTTAGGTCAATAATTATGACGACTATCAATAACGTAAACAATCCCGCCGGTGCGGCTTTGGCTTCAGCCAAAGGCCATGTGGATCTCATGGGCGACACCCAAGATCGTTTTTTGACGTTGCTGATTACTCAGCTACGCAATCAAGATCCCTTGAACCCCATGGAAAACGAGCAAATCACCAGTCAACTGGCCCAACTGTCTACGGTACAGGGCATCCAGCAGCTGAATGATACGTTGCTGGCTTTGTCTGGGCAGATGGATGTGTCACAGTCTATGCAAGCCGCCAACTTAATTGGCAAACCAGTATTGGTGCCTGGCTCGAAAATTTCTTTGGGGTCTAATCCTGGCAATGCCGACATCAAAGTCGCTACGCCTTTTGGGGTGGACTTAATGTCACCGGCAGACAAGGTCACGGTTTCTATTTTAAGCAGCAGCGGTAGCGTGGTGCGCGAGATGGAACTCGATATCAACGAGCCTGGCGTGTATTCCTTTGATTGGGATGGGCGTGATAACACCGGGCAGCCAGTGGCTGATGGCGCTTACAACGTAGAGGTCAAAGCCTCCTTAGCCGACGCGCCTGTTTCGGCCGAGGCCCTACGCTATGGTCTAGTAGACAGCGTGGCTTACACCACCAAAGGTCTGCGTTTAGACCTAGGTTTAGCTGGCGATTATTCGCTTCTAGACATTCGCAAAATTATGTAATTTTTGGCAGGCAGGCCAACAGCATCCGGCTGCCGCATTATTTCGGACTGAAAGAGGAATCTCATGGGTTTTGGACAAGGTTTAAGCGGCTTAAATGCGGCTTCCCAAAATTTGGACGTTATTGGTAATAACATCGCTAACTCCAGCACAGTGGGCTTTAAAGCTTCCACCATTGCATTTGCTGACGTATACGCCAGTTCACGAGTGGGTTTGGGGGTGCAGGTAGCGAATGTAAACCAGCGTTTTACGACGGGTAATATTAGTGTCTCGGGCAACCAGTTTGACATGGCCATTGATGGTGCCAAAGGCTTATTCCGTTTAGTGGATAGTAGCGGCGGGGTGGTTTACTCACGCAATGGTCAGTTTAATGCTAACAAAGACTTTGATATTGTAAATGCTCAAGGGCAGCGTTTAACGGGTTTTGTGGCACTAGAAGACGGCACCATCACTAACCAAGTAGAGCCCCTTAAAGTCCCTGTAGGTAACATCGCTCCGCAGGCGACGGATGCGATTACTCTCAGAGCGAACTTGGATTCACGTTCCCCAGAAATTGCAGGTGTGTCTCAGGGCTATGTATTGGTGCCGGGTGACCCCGCTGCAACGCCGCCTATTCCAGATACGTATCGCCCTGATTTTGATGTGGCCAAGCCCGAGAACCACACCCATACTTTGCCCATGACAGTCTACGACTCTTTGGGTAACCCACACCAGTTAAACCAGTACTTTGTCAAAATAGCTGAGAACAATGGTAATAGCGAATGGGATGTGTTCTACGCTTTAGATGGTGAGTTACTGCACGGCACGAATGGTAATGCCAGCGTGACGCCTCCTGATGCAGGGTCTTTGCTAATTAAAAACACCTTAACCTTTGATTCGGCTGGTCGTCTGATTAACCCAGACAATGCAGAGTTACCTCCACCTGCCTTTAATTTAAATATCGCCGGTTTGGGCGGAGAGTCCCCAGCAGCGCCTTTGACCCTAGAGTTTAGCTATAACGGCTCCACCCAATTCGGTGGCGAATTCAGTCCTTCGTTTACTCAAAATGGTTATACCACGGGTGAATACAGCAGCATGTCCATCGCGACCGATGGCACGATTGTAGCGAACTACACCAATGGTGAAAGCAAAATTATGGGCGCTTTGGCCTTGGCAGATTTCAATAATATGAATGGTCTGCAAGCCATAGGTGGCAACGCTTGGGTGGAAACAGGGGCTTCAGGTCAACCTATTTTAGGGCAGCCAGGAACCAATGGTTTTGCTGGCGTAAAAGGCCAGTCGGTTGAGGAGTCCAACGTGGACATGAGCCAGGAGCTAGTCAATATGATTATTGCGCAGCGTACCTATCAGGCTAATGCCCAGACCATCAAAACCCAAGATCAAATTTTACAAACACTAATTACCCTACGTTAATTAGTTAAAAAGAGCTTAATTTATGGATCGCATTGTTTATACCGCTATGAATGGTGCCCAACGTTTGCTCGAGCAGCAAGCCGCGGTCACCAATAATATGGCGAACATTAATACCACTGGTTTCAGAGAGCAGCTAGCTATTCAACGTGCTGTGCCTTTACAAGGTGGTGCTTTATTTCCCACGCGAGTAGGCAATGCAACCGTAACGACCAGCAGTAACTACAGCCAAGGGGCCATGGCAGAAACCGGACGCGCCTTGGATGCGGCCATTCGTGGGGATGGCTGGTTTGCTGTGATGACACCTTCTGGCGAGGCCTATACCCGTTCAGGCGAGTTCGTGGTCAACGACAACAACTTGTTGGTGACGCATCAGGGCTATCCAGTGCTCTCCGCAGACAATGCACCCATCGAGGTGCCCGATCGTGGCGCTATTACTTTTTCTACGGATGGTCAAATTACCGCTTTGGGCGCGGGTGATAACCCTCGCGATATCCAAGTGTTGGGTCAGTTAAAGCTGGTCAACCCAGAAAACGACGAGTTGGTGCGTGGCGATGACGGCTGGTTCCGTTTAGGCAATGGCAATATTGCCCAGCCTAATCCTCTGGTCACTATTGCTCCAGGGTTCTTGGAAAAAAGTAATGTGAATCCCGCCGAAGTCATGGTGGCCTTAATCAACAATACGCGCCAGTTTGAGATGCAAATGAAAATCATCTCCGACGCCAGTCAGCGCGAAGAAAAAGCCAATAGCATTTTGTCTAGCAATGGTTAATAAACTCGGTCTTTCTATCTAAAGGTTTTTTATTATGATTCGTTCACTTTGGATCGCTAAAACGGGTTTAGAAGCCCAACAAACAAACTTAGACGTTATTTCTAATAACTTGGCGAACGTTAACACTGCTGGTTTTAAACGCAGTCGCCCTGTTTTTGAAGACTTAATGTATCAAACACTACGTCAGCCAGGTGCTCAAGTTGGCGCAGCCAACCAGTTGCCCACCGGTCTACAGTTGGGTACAGGGGTGCGCACCGTGGCCACCGAGCGTATTCATAGCCAAGGTGGTTTAAACAATACTGGGCATTCGTTAGACGTGGCCATCCAGGGGCGTGGTTATTTCCAAGTGGAAATGCCAGACGGCACGTTTTCCTACACACGTAACGGTCAGCTGCAACTCGATCAAAACGGCCAACTGGTTACAGCCGGTGGTTTTCCTATTCAGCCGCCTATCAACATCCCAGATAACGCCTTGCAAATTGAAATTTCCCGAGACGGTATTGTGTCGGTCACGCAGCCCGGTGCAGTGGGGGCCAGCATTGAAGTCGGTCAATTGCAGCTGAGTACCTTTGTGAATACCAGTGGTTTACAAAGTATGGGTGAAAACTTGTACGTGGAAACCGATGCGTCTGGCGTAGCGAACTTTTTGCAGCCAGGTATGGATGGGGCCGGTTTGATTCTGCAGGAATACACCGAAACGTCCAACGTGAACGTAGCAGAAGAGCTGGTGAACATGATTACCGCTCAACGTGCGTATGAAATGAACAGCAAAGCAGTACAAACATCTGACCAAATGCTTGGTCGTTTAACGCAGATTTAATTCTGCTCAAGGTAAGACTCATGTGGTTGAAAGTCAGTAGGTTGTGTGTAATGGCTATGGCGGCTACGTTAGGGGCGTGCGCTATGGTGCCACCTGAGCCCATTGTGGTTGGCCCCCTAAGCGCGCCACCACCGGCCCCTATGCCACCCCAAGCGGTGGCCAATGGGTCCATTTATCAGCCTACTGCTTATGGTAACTATCCGTTGTTCGAGGACAGGCGTCCGCGCAACGTCGGTGATATTGTGACCATCATGATCCAAGAAAAAACCAATGCGGCCAAAAGTGTGTCTACTAACACAGATCGCAGCGGGGAGGCGGGGATGGACATCGGCTTATCGCCCAGTATTCTTCCCAGCGAGCTAGGTACCCGTCAAAACTTTGGGGCGACAGGTTCTAATGCCGCTTCCGGCGCAGGCAGCAGTCGAGCTGACAACATGTTCTCCGGGACCTTAACTACCACCGTGATTGGTGTGATGCCGAATGGCAATCTACAAGTCGCCGGGGAAAAACAAATAGCGATTAACCGTGGTAGTGAGTACATGCGCTTTTCAGGCATTGTGGACCCGCGTTCCATTACTGGCTCTGGCACGGTTTCCTCTACCCAAGTGGCCGATGCGCGTATCGAGTTCCGTAGCAAAGGCGTCATGGACGAGGTGCAGACGATGGGTTGGTTGCAGCGCTTTTTCTTAAATATTTCTCCCTTCTGATTATGATCGCTAACGTCGTTTTATCTCGCTTCCCTTTAGCCGCTGGTCTGGTGAAAGCAATGCTGGCTGTTTGGCTGCTTGCTTTTCATCCTATGGCTCACGCCGAGCGCATCAAAGATTTAGCCTCTTTACAAGGGGTGCGAGACAACCCGCTGATTGGTTATGGTTTGGTGGTGGGGTTGGATGGCAGTGGTGACCAAGTACGCCAAGCCCCTTTTACTCAACAAAGTTTGACGAATATGTTGTCTCAGCTTGGGGTCACTATTCCCCAAGGCAGTAATATGCAGCTGAAAAACGTAGCGGCTGTGATGGTGACAGCACGTTTGCCTGCTTTTGCACGGCCAGGCCAAGCCGTGGATGTGGTGGTTTCATCCATGGGTAATGCCAAAAGTTTACGGGGTGGAACCTTATTGATGACGCCCCTAAAAGGGGCTAACGGTCAGGTCTATGCAATTGCCCAAGGGAATTTATTAGTGGGTGGGGCAGGCGCCGAAGCGGGTGGTTCCAGCATTCAGGTGAATCAACTCAATGGGGGCACTATCCCCAGCGGCGCGATAGTTGAACAAGGCGTGCCAACCACTTTTATCTATGATGGCGCTTTGACCTTAGAGCTCAACAGCACAGATTTTGGTACAGCGCAGAATGTAGTCACAGCCATTAACCAGCGTTTTGGTCCCAATACCGCAGTGGCTTTAGACGGTCGCGTGGTACGAGTGCAAGCTCCACTGGATGCTCAGGCACAGAGTGCTTTTCTTTCTCAAATTGAAAACATCAACGTACAAGTCCCGCCAGCTCGGGCTCGTGTGGTGATCAATGCCCGTACCGGTTCGGTGGTGATGAACCGCACGGTCACTATTGATGAGGCCGCCATTGCTTATGGAAACCTATCTGTAGTGATCAGTTCGCAAACCGGGGTGAGTCAACCGGATACGCCGTTCGCCGGTGGCCAAACGGTGGTGGCAGACCAAACCAGCATTGAAATGCGTTCTGAAGAAGGCAGCTTGCAGCGCATCACAACCAGTGCGAACTTGGCTGACGTCGTGCGCGCCTTGAATGCGCTGGGGGCTACACCGCAAGATTTATTGTCTATTTTACAAAATCTAAAAAGTGCAGGTGCTTTGCGCGCTGACTTGGAAATCATCTAGTAAACGTCTACGCCTATGTCAATTCATTACTATCCACGCCCTGGTTCCACGCCTCAGGTTTCGATTTTTGATAACTCCAAGCTAGCAGCATTGCGTAAAGCGGTGACGGGTCCTGAAATGGATGCCGAAGCCCAGAAACAAGTGGCGCATCAGTTTGAAGCTTTGATGATTCAACAGCTTTTAAAACAAGCTCGTCAAACCGCAAGTGGCAATGGTTTGTTTGATAGTGATGCGGTACGTATGTCTCAAAGCATGGGCGATGAGCAGTTAGCTTTGAATTTATCCAACCCCGGGTTTGGCTTTGCGCAGGCATTAATTGATCAAATGCAACAAGCTCAAGGCCTCAATACTCAGACTTTGCCGCAGCGTACTTTGCCTGAATCGGCTGCCACGCGCTTGCCGCATCTGCGTTCTCATGTGGGCGAGGCGGGGCGCATTATTGATGCGCCTTCATTAACGGCACTGATTAAAAAACTGAGTGGGCCCAAGTCCATTGATGGCATTGCTTCGGCCATCACAGGGGCGCCCAAACACATTAGCTCTTTTGTGAGCAAAATGCGCGATGCCGTACAGGTAGCCGCCGCTGAATCGGGTTTGCCCGAAAAACTGATCATGAGCCAAGCCGCCCTAGAGTCAGGCTGGGGCAAAAGTGAAATCCTGCACGAAGACGGCAGCACCAGTCATAACTTATTTGGTATCAAAGCCACCTCGGGTTGGAAGGGCAAGGTAGCCCATGTGATGACCTCTGAGTTTGTGGATGGCAAGATGGTCAAGATGAAGCAACCTTTCCGTGCCTATGATTCGTACGAAGAGTCGTTAGCGGATTACGCACGCCTACTAAGCCAAAACGAGCGTTATGCCTCGGTACGTACCGCTGGCACTGCTGAAGAAGCCGCCAAACGCGTCCAAGAGTCAGGCTACGCCACCGACCCTAATTACGCCGATAAATTGATTTCTATTATGGCGTATTTTGACTCCAGCGCTGTACGCTAAAGATTTTTAGAAAATAGCCGTAAATAGAACGAATGGACTCTTTGAGCGGCTGCGTCACCTTGCGGCCACCCAAGTAAAAAACGGATACCTTTATGAATTTATATGGCCTAGGACTTTCAGCTCTCAATACTGCCCAAGTTAATTTAATGACGACTGGGCACAATATTAATAACGCAGCTGTAGAAGGTTATAACCGCCAAAGCGTGTTGCAAACCACTGCTGGGGCGCGCGCCACGGGGGCTGGCTATATAGGTCGTGGTGTGCAGGCTGTCACTGTACAGCGTTCCTACGATAGCTTTTTGCAAAATCAACTGGTTAAAGCCCAAAGCCAAGGCGCGGCCTTGGTGTCGTACGGTAATGAAATTGCGCAGCTAAACAACTTGTTTGCAGATCGTACGGCTGGGGTTAGCCCAGCCATCCAAAAGTTTTTTGAAAGCGTGCAGGCAGTGGCTTCTACGCCTGCGGATCCAGCGGCTCGTCAGGAAATGTTGGGTCGCTCAGATAGTTTGGTGACGCAATTCAAAGAAGCGAACCGCTTTATTGATAATCAGCGCCACGACATCAACACGCAGCTGACCACTGTTGTAACGCAAATCAACAGCTACGTAGAGCGCGTGCATGATATGAACGAACAAATCACCAAAGCGCGTGCTTCGTCCATGGGCAACCATGCCCCTAACGATTTACTCGATCAGCGTGATCAGTTGGTGGCCGAGCTTAATCAATTAGTCGATGTTCGAGTCTACGAGCAAGACGGCAACTTTAACTTGGCATTGGGTTCTGGTCAGGTGTTATTGGGTGGCCCTAGTGCTTTTCCCTTGCAGGCAGTGCCTTCTCAGGCGGACCCTACCCGCAGTGTAGTGGCTTATACCTACAGCTACACAAATGGCGTGCCGAATTTGGCCGAAGTCGAGGACAAAAGCTTTTCCGGCGGTCAATTAGCCGGCTTATTAAAATACCGCGAAGACACCTTAGATCCAGCGCAAAACGCGTTGGGTCGTTTGGCAGTAGCCATTAGCACTGAATTTAACGCAGTCCACACCCAAGGTTTTGATCTAAACGGCAACAGTGGCCAAGCGTTTTTCTCTGTTAGCTTGGGGCAGCCTATGGCCTCAGATAAAAACAAAAGCACGGCTAGCCTTGGTATCGAGCTCAGTTCCGTAAATGCCCTGACTGGCATGGACTACGAGTTCACTCAAGACGGCGCAGACCTAAAATACCGCACGCTGCCTAACGGTCGCTTTGTTGAAGTACCTGCGGCAAACGCAGATGGCGATGTGATCATTGATGGTCTAAAACTGGATTTGAGCAACATGGCAGGTGCCGTAGACGGTGACCTATGGCGTGTAACTCCCACCCGTAATGCCGCCGATAGCTTCGCCTTAGAAGTGAAACACCCCGGTGATATCGCTGCGGCTGGCGCGGACGAGGCGGGTATGGCTTTGGGCACCGCCAATGGCGATAACGCGCTTAAATTAGCGGCTTTGCAAAACAGCAAAACCATGGGTAATGGTGGTTTAAATTTTAACGATGCGTTTTCTCAGTTGGTCAACCGAGTGGCCGTCAATGGCCAGCAAAACGCCACCGCCGCCAAAGCCCAGCACAACCTAATCGAACAAAACTACTCGGCACAGCAAGCAGTGTCTGGTGTAAACCTAGACGAAGAGTACTTAAAGTTAAACCAATACTCTGACCAGTACCGAGCAGCCTCACGCATGATTGATGTGGGCACCACTTTGTTTGACACGCTTTTAAGCCTACGTGCTTAAAAGCCTAAGTAAAGGAATGAATCGATGCGTATTAGTACTGCCGCCTATTTTCAAACTGGGCTAAATTCTATTAATCGTCAACAAAGTGAGCTGATGCACGTGTTTCAACAGGTCAGCAGTGGCCGACGGATGATCACGCCGGCTGATGACCCTTTGGCTGCGGCCCAAAGCCTAACCTTGGCACAGGCGCAGTCCATGAACACGCGTTTTGCGGAAAACCGTCAGGTGGCTTTACGGAATTTGGGCGAGGAAGAAAACGTCTTAATGTCGTTGATCCCTCAGGTAAATGGCGCTAAAACGCGTCTGGTCGAAGCCGCCAATGGCACCCTGTCAGACAATGACCGCGAGGCCTTAGCCGTTGTTTTTTCTGAAATGAGAGACTCCATTGCAAACTTGGCTAACGCCCAAGACGCCAATGGCCAATATATTTTCAGTGGCTCCAAGGGCACTACCCAACCTTTTCTAAAAAATGACGATGGCAGCTATACCTATCAAGGTGATAGCAACGCTAGAAATATTCAGGTAGACCAAACTCGTCAACTATCCGGTAGCGATCATGGTGCCGATGTCTTTTTGCGTGCTACACCGGGCAGCCTGACCCTTTTAACTTCTGCCGGTGCGGGGAACGCAGGGACGGGAGTCATAGGTGGGGTGTCTATGTCTGATACCAACGCTGCCAGTCGGGTGCAAAACATTGAAATAAAAGCCACAGCGATTACAGGCAGCACGGATGTGAGTTTGGAAATTAGTACCACCACGCTTAACGCCGATGGCACCACCAGCACCAATACAGAAACAAAGCTCCATGCGGCTGATGCCGATACGTTGGATTTGGGCAATGGCCTTGCCGTTAGCCTCAAAGGCTCTTTACAAGACGGCGATACCTTTGAGCTAAACAGTGCCAGCAGCCTAAATGGTAGCGATGAGTTAAATATTCTTAATACGCTTAATGACGTGGTGAATGCGTTGCGTATGAACGTAGATGCCAACCCGACTAACAAAGCAAACATGGACAACGTCCTAAATCGTGCCATGCAGCATTTGGATTTAGGCTACGACAACATTCTTACCATTCGTGCGTCGGTGGGTACACGCATGAATGAGGTGGAAGCCTTATCGCATGTGGGCGGCATGCAAGCTTTGCACTTGTCCTCAGAGATTTCGCGCATCGAAGACCTCAACTACTATTCGGCTTCGACTCAACTGGAAATGCGTACCTCCGCGCTAGAGGCAGCAGCAATTGCGTTCAAAAAAATACAAAGCACGAATCTATTTGCTATTAATGCACGTGGCTAACCCTCTTTATTTATTGTTCATTGGTGAAATTTTTCATGTTGAATAACCTTAAGCTAAGAAATCTCTTTGCTCTATTGTTGGTGTTGGTGGTGGCGTTGACGGCCGTCGGTGTGATTGCCGGCTTGATGCAAATACAGACTATAGTGGGCCAATTGCAAAGTGCCTCGGTAGCAAATAGCATTTTGTCTACGGTACAAGCCGGTTACAGCACGGCGTTGGTAGTGGGTGTTGTTTCGTTGCTTTTGGTGTTGGCCCTAAGCGGCGTGGTGTTATTTATGTTAAATAGCCACGTATTCAAACCGATGCAATCGTTGGCGACGCATTTTGAAACGATTGCCAATGGCGATCTCACACAGCGTGTTGTGAGCCAAAATAAAAACGAAGTCGGGCAGGTGTTTACTAGCATGCAGCGCATGCAAGAAAGCCTGATCAAAACCTTTGGCGGTATTCGCTTAAACGCGGCTCACTTAAATGCGGGTACCGACGGCATCGCAGAAAGCAACTCTCGCCTGAACGCCCGCATTGGTGAACAAGCCGCAGCGTTGCAACAAACTGCGACCAGTATGGAACAGCTTTCCAGCACCGTGCGTCAAAACGCGGACAATGCACATCAAGCCAATCAGTTAGCGGTGACGGCTTCTCATGTGGCGCAACGCGGTGGCCAAGCGGTGGGCGAGGTGGTCAACACCATGCATGGCATTTCTGCTAGTTCCAGCAAAATCGCAGATATCGTGGGGGTGATTGATAGTATTGCGTTCCAGACTAATATTTTGGCTTTGAACGCAGCAGTGGAAGCCGCACGTGCCGGTGAACAAGGTCGTGGTTTTGCTGTGGTCGCCTCTGAGGTACGGGCCTTGGCACAACGTAGTGCCCAAGCCGCGCGTGAGATCACCACCCTGATTGATGATTCCGTCTCTAAAGTCACCGAAGGTTCCGGTCAAGTAGAACGTGCCGGGGCCACCATGCAAGAGCTGGTAGACTCTGTAAAACGCGTCACCGACATCATGGGTGAAATCAGCGCAGCCACCATTGAGCAGTCCAGTGGTATTGATCAGGTCAATATCGCCATCACCTCCATGGATAGCAACACCAGCTATAACGCTGAACGCATTGAAGAAACAGCCAAAGCAGCTGCCGAGATGACTAGACAGTCTCAGGCTTTATATAATGCCTTGGTTAGTTATCAGTTGCCTGAAGCCTATGTGGTTGATATAGAGGCCCAAGTAAAAAGCCAGCGTGCTGCAGTACAAAAAAGTGCTCAGCTGCAAAGCCCAACGCGTGCTTTAGGCAGTCACAAAGCTCCTAACCCGGTCAAGCAGCCTGTTGCTACCCGTCCGGCTAAAGTGGCGTTTGGTTCTGCTACCACAGCCGCTGTGTCTAAAAAAGCACCTGCTACTATCCCGGGTATGAATGCCACCTCGGGCACAGGGGCCGATGCCAAATTATTGCGCCCTGATCTATCCGGCACCAAGAAAACCCCTTCAGTTGAAGACGATTGGGTTGAATTCTAATATGCTAAAGGCATTAGTCAAACAGGGTTTGGCCTTAGGTTTACTAGGGCTGTTGGCTGCGTGTTACAGCACAGGTAACCATTTTCGAGTTAGTGGTGTTAATGATTTGGTGGTAGGGCAAACAACGCACACCGAAGCCATAGACCTATTACAAGCAGAGCCTACAAACTACTATAGACAAAGCAATGGTTCGTATTTGGCACTGTGGGTCTTTAGCAAAAGCGTGATACCTGATGGTATTTATATAGAGCGCGAGTTGTTATTAGAGTTCGACGCCGCACAAAGACTGGTGGCCATTAAGAAAAAGCCAGCGGTCACCACAGGTACTGCAGCAAATCATCACAACGAACTACGGCATTAATTAACCAAAACTATAAAAAGGGTCTTCTAAGGCCCTTTTTTATATTCTATAAGTAGAATCCCTCTTGTTACATACGTTACCATTTTTGACATTTGTGTTAAATTTGGTGAGTTGCTTTTTAGCAAAATAAAATAATATTGGGGGAGTTATGTTTAATAAAGTCGTATCTGTTTTAAATAGATTACGTATTAGCACGCTATTGATGACAGTCATGGGGATGTCATTATTAGTAGTGGTTGTTCTAGGCGGTACTGCATATCATTTTCTAAACCAAAATGGAAAAATGGTACAAGAGTTACGCATTCAAAACCAACGCCAAGTCCAAATTATGGAACTGAATGCCGTCACGGCCGAGGCCAGAGCGGCCTTGATGTTGGTGGCCCACCAAATGCGCGAGGCGGGTTATCGTGGTGACTCCGATTTACTCGGTTATGCAGACCAAGAACTAGAAAAAGTGAAATTCAGCGTTGATTTGGCTGATTTTGAGTACAAACGTTTTTATGCGGCAGGGGCGGTGTCAGACGAGGAAACCCGGCTCTTAGAAAACTTAAATCAGAACTATGCGACGTATATGGACGAGGTGCTGTTTAGTTTAATCACCGCCCTAGAGGAACGAGACTACACCCATTTTTATGAGATCAATGAAAACATTGGTTTTGTGCGGGCCGAAGAGTTCCAGCTTGCTATGCGTAGCCTTAGTACCTATATCCAAGACCACAACAATACGTTAATTATCCAAGCCGAAGAGCGGACCCAACTGGCTATAGTCATTATTGCTATCAGCGTTTTGTTGGGTTTTTTGTTTACCATCATGATTCGCTATGTGATTCAACACAGCATTATTCGACCGGTACGTGATTTGGGTGTTTTGTTTGATCATATTGCAAATGGGGACCTTAGCCGCGAGGCCCATTTTGATGGCGATAACGAAATCGGTTTCTTGTATGCCTCTTCCAAACGCATGCAGTCCAGTTTGCAGACTATGGTAATGCAAGTACGAGATAGCGCTGAGCAAATTAATAAAAGCGCTTTAGAGCTTTTTAGCGGGAATACAGAGCTTAATGCACGGATGGAACAATCCGCCAGCGCTTTGCAGCAAACGGCTAGCACCATGAGCGAAATCGCAACCACCGTACGTCATAATACAGACAATGCCAACGAGGCAGATCAGGTCACTAAAAATGCGGCCAATATTGCTCAAAAAGGCGGGGTGGCAGTGCGTACTGTGGTTGATACCATGGAGGACATCAGCAAAAGCTCGGCGCAAATTACTAACTTTGTGAACGTAATCGATGGCATTGCTTTTCAAACCAATATTTTAGCGCTAAATGCGGCCGTAGAAGCCGCACGTGCGGGTGAGCAAGGCCGCGGCTTTGCGGTGGTGGCCTCCGAGGTACGCGCTTTAGCGCAACGCAGCGCCCAAGCCGCGCGTGAAGTCAAAGGGTTGATCGAGGCTTCTGCGCAGCAAATTAAATCCGGGGCGGGGCAGGCAGTGAACGCAGGCCAAGTCATTGATGAGGTAGTGAGCTCGATTGATTCAGCCTCAATGCTGATGTCGGACATTAGTCAGGCCTCTGACGAGCAAAGCGATGGCGTAAGCCAAGTGAACGTAGCTGTGACTCAAATGGACTCGGTGGTGCAACAAAACTCGGTATTGGTAGCGCAATTAACCGATCTGGCTGGGGCCCTACAAGAACAGGCGCAGCATTTAACGACATCGGTGGCACAGTTTCAAGTCAGCGAGACCTTGATGGGCTTTGTGAACCATAGCTCGGCGACCGCTCCGGTGGGCGTGCAGCTGGCTTATGCGACAGACTAAACCGTTGCTGTTGTGAGGTGTTTAGGGGCTTAACTAGCCCCTATTTCATTAACAAAACGCAGCATAGTCTCATAGCCTTGTTCAAACAGCTGCATTAAAAATGGGGCCGTTTGGGGGATCACGATGGTTAACACAATCATCCCCGTCAGTAGGGTAATAGGAAAACCCACCGCAAAAATAGTAATTTGTTGAGCAGTACGGTTTAGGATCCCAAAGGCCAAATTCATCGTCAACAAAATAATAATCAAAGGCAGGGCTAACAGCATGCCCGATAAAAAAAGCTCGCTGCTCCACTCTATAATGACTCCCCAACCATTGGGGTCTAAACTGCTGGGGCTAATGGGCAGCACCTCAAAGGTACGCATAAACGCGTGCAACATCACTAAATGACCATTAACCGCAAGAAAGCACAGCATGGCAATGACATTCAGTAGACGCGACACCACGGCCGTCTGCGCGCCCGTGCCCGGGTCAAAGAATGACGCAAACGACAAACCCATTTGAAAGCCAATGTATTCACCAGCTAGCAACACCACCGCAAAGGCAATACGCATAATAAAACCCAGCGCAAAGCCGATTAAGACCTGCTGCATAGCTAACCACAGCGCGGCCCAAGAGGCCGTCGGAATGTCAGGCATGGGTAGGCCAGGCGCCACCACCAAAGTGATTAGGATTGCGGCACCGATCTTCACATGCAGGTTAATGCTGGATTCGCTAAATAAAGGAGCGGTCATGAACAGACCAAGCACCCTAAACAAAGGCCACAAAAAGGCATTGATCCAGAGGTAGAGCTGGTCTAGGGTGAAGGAAAGCATAGCCGTAGTCGTTACATAACTAGGCTAGGAATTTGCTGGAATAAGGTTTGGATGTAATCGACCATGGTGGTGATCATCCAAGGCCCAATCAACACCACCACGATAGCAATGCCGGCAATTTTAGGAATAAAAGTCAGCGTCATTTCGTTAATTTGGGTGGCTGCTTGGAAAATACTGACTAACAAACCTAAGATAAGAGCGGTCAACAAAAAAGGGCCGGCTAGCATTAAAGCGGTTTTCAATGCTAGGTAGGTCATGGCCATGACGGTTTCTGAAGTCATCGCAAATCCTATTGGTAAAAGCTGCGAGCCAACGAGCCCAGTAATAAATGCCAGCCATCGGCTAATACGAACAGCATGAGCTTAAAAGGCAAAGAAATGGTCACAGGGGGCACCATCATCATTCCTAGAGCCATCAAGGTACTGGCCACCACCAAGTCAATAATCAGAAAAGGAATAAAGATAGTAAACCCGATCTGAAAGGCCGTTTTTAGTTCACTGGTAATAAACGCGGGCATCAAGACGCGCAAAGGAATGTCTTGGGGCGTTTGTACGGGACCAATATTGGCGATCTCGGCAAACAGTTGTAGGTCTGTTTCACGAGTTTGGTGCAACATAAAGGTTTTAAGTGGCTCTATGCCTAGTGTTAAGGCTTCTTGGAAAGAAATTTGATTACTGACCAAGGGTTTATAGGCGACCTCATACACCTGGTCAAACACCGGTGACATAGCAAACAAGGTTAAAAAGAACGCAATCCCGATAAGCACAGGGTTGGGGGGGGAGGTCGGCGTCCCAATGGCATTACGTAACAGGCCCAGTACAATCACAATACGAGTAAAGCCTGTCATCATCATCAACATGGACGGCAAAAAAGACATCATGGTCAGCATGACCAAGGTCTCTATGCTCAAGGACCAGGTTTGGCTACCGTCTGGATTGCTGGAACTATTGACTGAGGGGAGTTGAATAAACTGCTGGGCCTCAACGCCAAAAGGAAGTGCAAGCGTCAGTACGGCGAGTAGACAGCCAAAAAGGTTAAGGCGTGTTATTTTCACTGGAGGATTGCTGTTGTTGAGCCGAAACGGCATGGTGCAAGGTGGTTTCAAACGAGTTATCCGCAGCTAAGATGTGTAGTAAATTGACCTGCTGTGGACTGACCCCTAAGACCAGTTTCTGCTGTTCAATTTCAACGACGACTATGCTGCTTTTGTTACCCAAGGGGTGGGTGGCTATGAACTTAATCACATCGGAATTAGCGCGCATAAAACCACTACGGCGTGCTACCCACGCCGCAAACAAAATCAGGATAACGACTACCACTAGGCTTAGTGATAGTCGTAGAAGGTCCATTTGATTCATTAACGACGGTTGTTTAAGCGGTGGATACGATCAGAGGGGGTCACGATATCGGTAATACGGATACCGTATTTGTCTTCGACCACGACGACCTCGCCCTGAGCAATTAAATAGCCATTCACAAAGACATCCAGAGGCTCGCCGGCTAAGCCGTCTAGCTCAACCACAGAGCCTTGACCCAACTGTAAAATGTTTTTTAGCGTGAGGCGGGTGCGGCCTAGCTCTACAGACAACTGAACAGGGATGTCCATGATCATGTCTATGTCGCTGCGAGACTCGCTTTCAGAGGGCTTGTCCAGCGGCTGAAACACGTGCTGGGCAGCGGCAGGGTTGATGTTTTCCGAGGCGGGCTCGGTGCTGCCTAAGGTTTGCTCGGCCAAGGCGCTGGCCCAATCGTCTTGGTTAACGCTACCCAAGCCATCGGCTTGGGTGCCGGAGTCGGCTTCTAAGTCAGAGCTGGGGCTTTCCGTGGCTTGTTGTTCCGCCATTGCGGCAGCCCAATCGGCTTCGAAGTTATCGCTGTCTTGGTTTTCGTTCGCTTTATTTGGATCTGTCATGGCGTTTAGTCTTAAAAAAATCAGTTTCTGGTTGTGTCAGGAATTTTTGTATGCGGAGGGCGTATTTATTCTGGAGGCTGCCATAGGTGCCTTCAAGTAAAGGAACACCGTCTACATTGGCTGTGACAGTTTCAGGGATATCAATCGGCAATACGTCATTGATTTGAAGCTTGAGTAGCTCACGCACCGACATATTGATTTTGGCAAAATCCACGCTGAGTTCGACTTCGGCACTACGAACTTGGCGGGTAAGCTGTTGGGTCCAGCGCTGGTCGATGGCATCGCCACTGGTGTCTTGTAAAGGGCGGGTCAATAAATCGCGCACCGGCTCAATCATGGAGTAGGGCAAGCAAATATTAAGATTACCGCCTTGGGCACCAAATTCAATATTGAACGAGGTCACCACCACTAAATCATTGCCAGAACAGATGTTGGCAAATTTGGTGTGCATTTCAGAGCGAATGTATTCGGATTCGATTTTGTAGACGGGTTCCCAGGCATCGCAATAGGAATCCAAGGTCAAATCCAGCAACCGCAGAATGATACGCAATTCGGTGGTGGTGAAATCGCGCCCTTCGATGCGAGTATTGTAGCGACCATGCCCCCCAAACAGGCTGTCAATAATAAGAAAAACCAAGTTGGGGTCAAACGTGAACAGGCTAATCCCGCGCAAGGGTTTGAACGTCACCATGTTCAGATTGCTAGGCACCGGCAGGTTGCGCTCGAAATCACTGTATTTTTGGATACGAATGGAACCCACCGTGATGTCGGCATTGCGACGCATAAAGCTTAATAAGGTACTGCGTAAACGACGAGCAAAGCGTTCGTTGATGAGCTCAAGCGTTTGCATCCGATGGCGAATAACGCGATCAGGCGAAGCCAAGTCATAGGCACGTACCCCACCAGGCAAGTCGGGCGACAGGGCACTTTGTTCTGACTCTTCGCCTGTAACCCCCGCAAGGAGCGCATCGACTTCGTCTTGAGATAGAAAGCTTTGATACGACATTATTGAATCACAAAGGCGGTAAATAAAACATGGGTAATGTCAGCGGTGGATTTGGCATCAAAGGGCTGACTGAGGGAGTGATTAAGGGTGGCCACCAGTTGTTCACGCCCTTCGGGGGTTTGAATGAATTGCGGATGCTGTTCTGAGAGTATTTTTAGAACACGATCACGCACCATCGGCATGTATTCCTCAATAATTTGAGTTGAGGCGTTGTTGGCGACGCGTAAGGTGATGGCCACGTGTAGGATTCGGGTACGAGCGCCGCCCTCTGAGACGGTGACGGTAAACGGATCTAAACGGACAAAAATGGGTTTTGTAGAAATAGGCTCGGGCGGGCTTTCTACCAGAATGGTTTCGGTGGTGCGCACCTCGGCCTCGACTGCGGGGGCAGGGGTGTTAGGCACAAAACTAAACAGGGAAGCCCCAGCCGGCCACGTGTAATACAGGGTAGCCCCTACGCTGGCAGCAATAACAATTAAAACAAGCAACAACAGGCGTAAAAAACGCTTGAGTTTGGATGATTTGCGGGGACGCTGAGGGGACGTATCAGCAGAGGCCGGTTGATCCGGCGTCTGACGTCTGCGAGCATTAGAGGAACTTGTGGCCATGGGTATTAACAGCTGTTCTTAAAAGTAAAAGAGTTAAGCGAATGTATCAATTATAGCATCGGCTATCACTGGCTTCGTGCCGGCGGTTGACTCGGCTAAACTGCCTTTTTCAGCAGATGGATCCGTACCATTTAGGCTAAAGGTCGCGGAGTCATTGGCTTGTTGTTGGGCTTGATTGGAGTCGGCCTGTCCGGCAAAACCTTGGTCGCTGACGTTAGCGTCGCCCAAGCTAAGACCGGATTGTGCCAACTGCTGCTGCAGTTGGGGCAGGGCTTGTTCCACGGTCAAGCGGGTATGGGCATGAGCGGCATAAATGGTGGCATTGGCAACGTTATCTACGACGGACAAGACAATGCGCAATGGCCCCAGCTCGGGAGGATCTAAGCGGATCTCGGCGTTTTGAGGCCCCAGTTGTTGAGCTTGTTGGGTCAGGGTGACCATGACACGACCTAGATCAGCGCTCCATTGAGCATGATGCACCGGCGTGGGGATCTGGGCACTATAGTTAGGGCTGGCGCCTAAGGCGGCCTGCGTGGTGGAGGCCGCTACATTAAGAGGTGCAAAGTGAATGGTGGTTTCGGTAGGGGCGATGGCTTGGAAATTGGCGTTCAAAGCAAAACGACCCTCGGCAGAACCCTGCGCACCTAAGGCAGCGTTAGTGCTCGTTAGTTGGCCTTGTAGATGATCCACGGTGAAAGGCGTGGCCTGAAGGCGCGTTTCGGGCTGGGCGCTGAACCGTGACAAAACGGTCTGAGCGTTGTGGTTTAGGTCAGGCAAACGGTTGTTAGGCGCCTGACGTAACGACGAGGACTCTTGGGCAATAAACAAGGTAGATTGGATAAAAGCCAAAGCGTCTTCGGGTGAACTCTCTGTTTGGGCCGCCAATACCGCCGTTTTATTGTCTTGATCGTGTTGCGCCAATAGTTGCTCTAGGCGCTGGAGTCGAGCCGTGCCGGTTTGGCCCTGAAAGGCTTGAGTCAGAGTCGCTGAATCTATGTTTGCGGCTTTAAGCTCGTTCAATAGGGCTTTGGGATCAAGGCCCGCTGCTTTGAGCTGGGCAAATAAAGCGGCCGGATCGTCTAGGTCTAAGGACTGCAACCACTGAGCCAGATCCTGATCCAGAGGATCCGATTGTTGTTGCAGTAACTGAGCAAAAGACGAGCGTGCGCCCGCTGCTTTAGGGTTAAGCAGAGCGTCCTGACCGGATGGTGGGGTGCTGTTCAGTCCTGACAACAAAATTGAGTTCATTCTTTTTAACCCATCTAATTAAATTGCCTGAGCCTATAGTGCATTGCAGCTGAAAGCTCATCGTTTTCACGCTGTTCAATACGTGCTTGATCTAGGGCTCGCTGTTGATCGCGGCGCTCTTGCAGTGTTTGATAAGCGTTTAATCGTTGTTTGGCAGCCAGCCATTGTTGCTGTTGCTGCGTAATTTTGGCGTCTATATGTCCTAGTAGACTATTTTGCTGTGTAATGGCCTGATCTAAAGTGCCAATAAAGCGGTAAAAATTGTGATAGTTCGACATCGTAACCCCAGATTGGCTGGCGTGTAGCAAACGGTCTGAGTAGTCGAGTCTATATTGGTGTAGGGTGTCTAGTTGGGTAGAGGCTTGATTGCGCTCAGTATTCAGGCGTTGTAACAGTTTGGTGTGTTGTTCGACTTCGTTCTCTGCTAGACCAATTAAGGTCTTCATGGAAGCATTAGGCATGGGCCTGGGCTCCTAAGATAGCTTGTAATTCGGCCAAGGCCTTATCAAAGCTGACGGGCGTATTGACGTCTTGACGCAAAAAGGTCTCTAGCCAAGGATAGCGCTCGATGGCGTCATCAATGGTGGCGTCATTGCCGCGTTGATACGCGCCCACGGCAACCAAATCACGGTTGCGTTGATACACGGACATAATTTGCTTGAACTGGTGGACGAGCTGAATGTGTTCGGGGCTGACCACGGCAGACATGACGCGAGAAATGGAAGCCTCTACGTCAATGGCAGGATAGTGGCCACTATCTGCTAGGCGACGTGATAATACAATGTGCCCATCTAAAATGGCACGCGCTGAATCGGCAATCGGGTCTTGTTGATCATCGCCTTCTGTTAAGACAGTATAAAACGCCGTGATAGATCCTGCTAGGGCACCGTCGTCGCTTTGTGCGCCATTGCCGGCGCGTTCAACCAAGGCCGGCAGCTTGTTAAACACCGAAGGCGGGTAGCCTTTGGTGGCAGGGGGCTCGCCGATGGCCAAAGCAATTTCACGTTGGGCCATGGCATAACGCGTTAAGGAGTCCATGATTAACAAAACATGCTGACCCTGATCACGAAAATGCTCGGCAATACGGGTGGCATACACTGCACCTTGCAGGCGCAATAACGGCGAGACATCGGCCGGTGCAGCCACCACTACCGCGCGCGCCAGACCTTGTTCACCCAAGTTTTGCTCGATGAACTCTTTGACCTCGCGGCCCCTTTCACCAATTAGCCCTACCACAATCACATCGGCTTCGGTATAACGCGCCATCATGCCTAACAGCACACTTTTACCTACCCCTGAACCCGCAAATAGCCCCATGCGTTGACCACGGCCAATAGACAGCAAGCCATTAATCGCACGTACGCCTACATCCATGGTCTGGGTGATGGGAGTGCGTTCAAGGGGATTAATTAATTGGGTATTGAGACTGGTTTTAGCGCCATGTTCTAACGAGCCTAGGCCATCCAAGGCCTGACCCGCCGCATCCACCACGCGCCCTAATAAATGGGAGCCAATGGGCAGTTGTTGTGCCAAGGCCGGTGGGGGTGGTGCTTCGACCTGAGCATTTTTGGGTAGACGAATGGGCGTTTCGGTAACGGGTTCAATCGCTAAAACTAAAGCACCTGGCCGTAAACCCATGATTTCATGGTAGGGCATCAAATACAGAATATCCGCCTCAAAGCCGACCACCTCGGCATGGGCCCAGTGGTTCAGGCTTTTGGAGACTTCAATACGACAAGCTGCGCCCAAAGGTAGCTGTAAACCGGTGGCCTCAAGGACCAGGCCCGTGGCCTTAGTGATACGTCCACTGCGAGCCACAGGGTCGCTGCTGCGCACGCGCAGTTGAGCGGTTTCTAGTTGCGCTAACCATTGCTCGGCAGGATTAAAATGACGGGTCATGGTGTGCTAGTAGGGGTGTCTATGGGGCCTAAGCGCGCCAACACACGACGCCAACGACTTTCCAGCGTGGCGTTGATTTCCCCTAACGCTGTGGTGATTAACACGCCACCGGCTGTGATCTCGGTATCGGCCTTGAGGCGCCACGATGGGTTATGGGCAAAATCATCTGCCAGATGTTGCTGAATCAGGGTGCAATCGTCAGGGTGAGCCAACACCGTTAAGGTTTGTTCTTTGTGTTCCGCGTCTTTGAGCATCTGGGTTAAGAGCTCGGCCACGTGTTCGGGGTGCTGCTTGAGCTCGTCTTGTAAGACTTGTTGCGCGACGTGAATAGCCAGTTGCAGCAGGGCTTGGCCTACCTCCTCGTGCAGTTGCTCTAGAGCGACCACGGAGGTGTTCACCAAAGCAGCTAATTGCTCGCACTGTTGGGCTGATTTAACACTACCGGCCTCAAAGCCTTCTTGGTGGCCTTGGGCCACGGCTTGGGCATGGCCGGCATTAAAGCCCTCGGTGTGACCCTGGGCTTGGCCCTCTTGTTGGCCTTTGTCGAACCCCGCGGCATAGCCTTCGGCATGGCCTTGTTGTCTAGCTAGCTCTTTGAGCTCAGCGACCTCGGCCAAAATGGCCTCCATATCAATGGTGGGCTCTTCGGGCTCGACCTCAGGCTCGGGCTCAGTGGGCTTGGGCGTACCGTCTAGAGAGTCGATTTCCCACGGACGCCAGTCCAGTTCAGCATAAGGAGAGCGGGTGGCTTTAGACATACTCGTCGCCAGCTGGGCCGGTTAGATTGATTTGACCCTCTTCGGCCAAACGGCGTGCCACTTCCACAATGCCTTTTTGGGACTCTTCGACCTTGGACATGCGCACAGGGCCTTGGGCCTCGATGTCTTCGCGTAACATATCGGCTGCACGTTTGGACATGTTGCGGAAGAATTTCTCGCGTAGCTCTTCGGTCGTGCCTTTTAGGGCTATCGTCAATGTCGTGGTCTCCACCTCTTTGAGGATAAGCTGAATGCCTTGGTCTTCTACGTCTAATAGGTTATCGAAGACGAACATTTCTTCCACAATACGCTCGGTAAGATCCGCGTCCATGGTTTTGAGGCTGCCAATAATGGCTTCTTCGTGGGTGGAAGACATGTAGTTAAGAATTTCAGCCGCAGTACGTGGGCCACCCATTTTGCTGCGCTTGGCGCTTTGGCCAGCCAGTAGGGAATTGAGTACCTCGGTGAGTTCCTGTAGTGCGTTAGGCTGCACACCACCAAAGGTGGCAATACGTAGCACCACATCATCGCGTAAACGTTCGTTTAGCTCGATTAAAACATCGGCGGCACGATCGCGTTCTAAGTGAACCAAAATCGTCGCAATAATCTGAGGGTGCTCGTCGGCGATAAGCTCGGCCACGCTGGTGGCATCCAACCAGTTCAGTGCATCAATGCCAGAACCCGTACCGCGTTCGGCATCTAAAATGTCCTCGATAATACCGGCGGCCCGATCGGTGCCCAAGGCTTTATTAAGCACAGCACGAATGTATTCATTGGAATCCAAGGTGACCGACATAAACTGGTCGGCTTCCTGACGGAAGTCTTCTAGCACCTGATCCATGTCATTACGAGTGAGCTGGGTGAGGTTAGCCATGGCCGAGCCTAAGTCTTGGACCTCTTTGGGGTTCAAGTACTTAAAGACCTCAGCCGCTGCGTCCTCGCCCAGTGCCATCATTAAAATGGCACTCTCACGCAATTTTTCCTCATTGATTGTCATCTTTATCTTCTTTATTCATCCAGGTACGTAACACCATAGCCACAGCGCGTGGGTCTTTCTCGGCCATAACTCGTGCCGTGTTGATGTTGTCTTCGTAACGATTGATCTCTGCAGCGCGTTCTTTGGCTTCTTTTTGACGCTCAGCGCTTTCCTCGACCTCAAGACGCATCGTTTGGGCTTGGGTGCGCGCTTGGATTAGGCCTTGGATAATGGGGTTTATCACAATGCGCCAGAACGCAAAGAAGAGCAGGGCAATCACCAGGTATTTGAGTAGAGTCATAGCCGTCTCTATGTAGGTGTTGTTTTTCCAGAAAGGAACGCTTTGATC
>CANROS010000016.1 GCA_947632305.1 uncultured Paenalcaligenes sp.
ATCGAGTGGCCTGAAAAAGCAGGAGGGCTATTACCCCCGCCTGATTTAACTGTGCACCTTGAATACCAAGGAGAAGGGCGAGACTTAACTATCACTGCCTATAGCAAAAAAGGACAAGCATGGCTAAACACATTGACTCAAAGCATCTAAAGATGGACAGCGTTAGCTCCAGCCGACGCCGTTTCGTGGCCTCTGCCACGACCTTACTCGTGTTTCCTATTGTGCCTCGAATTGCTCATGCCAACAGTATCGTAGCAGTTCGAACTTGGCCGGCTGACGAGTATACCCGCGTGACCTTAGAACTAGATCACGAATTACAGTCCGAACACTTTACCTTAGACAACCCGCACCGGATGGTGATTGATCTCAAAGGGGTCCAGATCAATGCTACCCTCCAAGAACTGATCGCCAAGGTAAGGGCCAATGACCCCTACATTCAAAATGTACGCGTTGGCCAATTCGACCCCGAAACGGTACGTTTGGTCTTAGATTTAAAACAAGCCATCGCCCCCCAAGTCTTTACGCTTAAACCCATTGGCGAATACAAATACCGTCTAGTGATTGACTTGTACCCGCGCGTCGCTCGGGACCCTTTGCTGGCTTTACAAAATGCGGCAGATGAAGACCCCTTAGCCTCTGTGCTCGAACAACTGGCTCAAAGCCAGCCCTCGGTTCCTGTTCCTACCGTCACAGGCCAAAGCACTCCGCCCCCTTTAAGCAATCCGGCCAGTTCAAGCCCCTCAACCGCACCCGTGCCGCAGGTCAGCCCTACCCGCCAAAACCGCCCTATTTTGATTGCCTTAGATCCAGGGCACGGCGGTGAAGACCCCGGGGCTATTGGTCCCAGCGGCATTTACGAAAAAAATATCGTTTTACAAATTGCGCTGCGTCTTAAAAGCTTGATCGATGCTCAGCCTAATATGCGCGCCTACATGACCCGAGACAAAGACTTTTTTGTCCCCTTAGGTGTACGAGTACAAAAAGCCCGTCGAGTTCAAGCAGATTTATTTATTTCTATTCATGCTGATGCTTGGATTAAGCCCAGTGCTAGAGGCTCCTCCGTCTACGCTTTGTCGCAAAACGGCGCCACCAGTACTGCAGCAAGCTGGTTAGCCAAAAAAGAAAACGAGGCGGATTTGGTGGGTGGTATTAATATAGGCTCCCATAACAAACAAGTGGCCCAAGTCCTGCTGGATCTTTCCACTGCCGCCCAAATTAATGACTCTATTCGTATAGGCACTGGCGTGCTGGGCGAAATAGGCAAAGTCAATCGCCTACACAAACGTCAGGTAGAACGCGCCGGGTTTGCGGTGCTTAAAGCCCCAGACATTCCTTCTATTTTGGTGGAAACCGCTTTTATTAGTAACCCCACCGAAGAAAGACTCCTCAGTAGCGCCTCTCACCAAGACAAACTCGCTAGAGCCATGCTTAGCGGCATCCAAGACTATTTCAAAAATGGGGCGGCCCTAGCCCAACGTGGCTAAACCCGCTAGCCATAAAAAAACCAGACGCTATGTCTGGTTTTTTGTTTTTATTACTTCAATTTTTTAGCTAAAGATCGCGTCTTTATAGAATAAAAACTCAGCCCGAATTGTACGTTCGTTGCTCAAGCTCTCATGCATTACAATGGTGACTAGATTTGAAAAGACAAAACTATGACCTATCGCGCTATACAACCTTTGCCCTCTCTACTTATCAGCCAAATTGCGGCTGGTGAAGTCATTGAACGCCCTGCGTCTATTCTTAAAGAGCTACTTGAAAATGCCTTAGATGCCCAAGCAAAAAACATAGAAATCCGTCTCGATGGAGGAGGCATTCGGCGTATTGCCGTTAGTGATGATGGCTCTGGCATCCAAAAAAATGAATTAGCTTTAGCCCTAACTCAGCACGCCACTAGCAAAATTCGCTCATTGGATGAACTCGAAGGGGTCGCCTCTATGGGATTTAGAGGCGAGGCGTTGCCCTCTATTGCTTCTGTGGCCACACTAAGCCTACGCTCTCGCACTTCAAACGATGAGCATGCTTGGGAGCTACAGGCCGGCCAAACCGAGGCACAACCTAGTGCCGGCGCTCAAGGCACTCGAATAGACGTGCGTCAGGTTTTTGATCATATTCCGGCACGACGAAAATTTCTCAAATCTGAGGCTACCGAATTTGGGCATTGTATTACTGCCGCTGAACGCATTGCCTTGGCTTATCCTCAAGTCAGCTTCAGAATTTTCCATAACAACAAAGCCAGTCGTCATTGGCCTGCCGGCACAATCCAAGACCGGGTGATGCAAATTCTTGGTGCCGACTTTGTCGAACAAAGTGTAGGTCTAGAGGTAGATAATGGCCTGATTCGACTTGATGGCCTGGTCATCCGACCCGCCTTTGCGAAATCACGCACCGATCAAAACTACCTCTTCGTTAATGGTCGTTTTGTACGGGATCGCATCCTAACCGCTGCGATTCAAGCTGCCTACAAAGACGTCCTGCATGGTGACCGCAAACCGGCCTATATTTTATATTTATCTATAGATCCCCACGCCGTAGACGTCAACGTGCACCCTGCCAAGCATGAAGTGCGGTTTCGTGAGTCCAACGCTGTCTTTGGATTCGTAAATAAAGCCATCCAGCAGGTGCTAGCTGAAAACCAAGCAGAACGAATTCAAAGCAGTCCCCCTGTACAAGCGCCAGAGTCTTTAGACTCTGGCGCTACGGCTCCCCCTTCAACGACCACACCTGCACCTGCACCTGCCTCCAACATAGCATCTTCCCCAAAAGCTCATTCACAGTCAGATAAAATGGGTTATAGCAGCATGCCGCGCTACCAGCAGCGTATTGACTTAGCCGAGCAGCCCATCCCTCGAGCGGAGCAATGGCAACAGGTTTACGCCCCTTTGGCTGAGCCTTCTGCGTCTGTTAGCTCGCCATCTGCTCCTCCGCAAAACCCTAGCCCTACGCCACCACCTGTCTCCTTACAACAGCAAGTCACCGAAGCAGCGCGCGACTTACCCATGGGCATGGCGTTGGCACAACTCCATGGGGTGTACATTTTATCTCAGGTTAAAAACGGTTTGATTTTGGTGGATATGCATGCCGCCCATGAACGGGTCGTCTATGAAAAGCTCAAGCTGCACATGGATAACCGTGAATTGCCCATGCAAGAACTGTTGGTTCCGGTCACCTTTAATTGCACTCAAATAGAAGCCGCCTTAATCGAGGAACACCAAGAGCAACTCGACGCCTTTGGCTTAGTGTTGCGCCCTACTGGCCCCACCTCTATTGCCGTGCGCGCTGTACCGGCTTTACTGGCCCAAGCGGATATCGAAGCCTTAGCACGAGGAGTGCTCGCCGATCTCTCCCGCTTTGGTAACTCCACACGTCTAGAAGCACAACGCAACGAACTGCTTTCTACGATGGCCTGCCATAGTTCTGTGCGTGCAAACCGTCAACTCAGCATCACTGAAATGAATGCTCTGTTACGTGCCATGGAACAAACTGAACGAGCCGATCTCTGCAATCACGGTAGGCCCACTTGGTTCTACTGGAGCATGAATGATCTGGATAAATTATTTTTACGAGGACAGTAATGGCAGCGCCAACTGTAATTTGTTTGACGGGGCCCACTGCCGCCGGTAAAAGTGCATCCACTCTTGCGTTGGCCCAACGTTGGGATGTGGAAATTATTGTGATGGATTCTGCCACTATCTATAGGGGCATGGACATAGGCACCGCCAAGCCTTCTGTCACGGAACAAGCCGCTGTTCCACATCATTTACTCGATATTCGGGACCCAGCGGAGTCTTACTCAGCGGCCAGTTTTGTACACGATACTGAAACGCTCATTGATCAAATTCATGCCAGACAACGCCACGCCCTAATTTGTGGTGGCACCTTGTTGTATTACAAAGCACTGCGTGAAGGGCTTAGTCAATTGCCTGAGTCTACCCCAGAGGTACGAGCAGAGTTAGATGCGGAAGCGTTAATCAAAGGCTGGCCTACTCTGCACCAAGAGCTCATGGCCATTGACCCCGACACGGCGGCTCGTTTGGCCCCCAATGATGGTCAACGCATCCAGCGCGCCTGGGAGATTTATCGCGTTAGCGGTAAAACCATGTCTGCTTGGCTTAAAGACAAACCTCCACAACCTTTACGTCAACGTACCTACCGCACGATTAGCCTAGAACCCACCGAGCGCCAATTACTTAGCCCTCGTATCAGTCAACGCTACCAGCAAATGATCGAACAAGGCCTAGTCGCAGAAGTCGAGCGTTTACATGCACGACCTGATTTACACATAGGTCTGCCATCTATACGCAGCGTGGGCTATAGGCAAATATGGGATTATTTAGATGGGGAAATGGCATTAGAAGAAGCCATCGAACGCGCTATTATCGCTACTCGCCAGTTAGCTAAACGCCAAATGACCTGGCTGAGATCTATGCCAGAGCGGCATCGGGTAGATTGTATGGACCCAAGTCGGGCTGAGGCCGTTGTCGACCTCGTCGCCCAACAGTGGCCATAACTGCCGGTTATGCCTGCGAAGGATACTGATCGCGGGCATATCCGGCTTAAAAACTAAGCAATCACAACGCTGGGTTCGTCGCCCGAGCGGTTAACTACCTGACCGAGTGTAAAGACGGTTTCACCTTGGGCTTCAAAGGCAGACTGAATCGCAGCGGCTTGCTCGGCGGGTACTACCACAATCATGCCAATACCACAGTTAAACACACGCCACATTTCTTCGTCAGCTACACCACCGTTTTCCTGTAACCACTGAAATAACACGGGTAAAGTCCAAGCGTTGCGGTCAATGTGTGCTGCCGTATTTTTAGGCAATACACGCGGAATGTTTTCCAACAAGCCACCGCCTGTTACGTGGACTAGACCTTTGATATCAGCACCAAACTCTTTTAACACCGCCAACACAGATTTCACGTATAAGCGTGTAGGAGCCATCACAACGTCTACGAATGGCTGACCATTGAGTTCATCTGTAGGACGTACATTAGCGTGCTTGAGAATTTTGCGAATTAAAGAATAGCCATTAGAGTGAGCCCCACTGGAAGCCAAACCCAAGACCACATCACCAGCGGCAATGGTTTCACCAGTAATGATTTTGGACTTTTCCACCGCCCCCACTGCAAAACCAGCCAGATCGTACTCGCCGTCGGGGTACATACCAGGCATTTCTGCTGTTTCACCGCCAATTAACGCACAACCAGAAAGTTCACAGCCTTTAGCAATACCCGCGACCACATCAGTAGCCGTGTCTAGATCCAACTTGCCACAAGCAAAGTAATCTAGGAAATAAAGAGGCTCTGCACCTTGGACTAGAATATCGTTGACGCTCATGGCGACCAGATCAATACCAACAGTGTCGTGACGTTGCCACTCGAAAGCTAAGCGTAGTTTGGTGCCTACACCGTCTGTACCAGAGACCAATACAGGCTCTTTTAAGTCTTTGGGTAACTCGAACATGGCCCCAAAGCCACCAAGGCCAGCCAACACACCCGGACGCATAGTACGAGCAGCTAAAGGTTTAATACGAGATACGAGTTCGTCGCCCGCTTCGATATCGACCCCTGCATCGCGGTAGGTCAAAGATACGGATTGATTGTTTGTCATGAAATACGCCGTGGGATAGGTAAAATTACTAAACGTACAAATTGTACCTTAGCTATGGCAAACTAGCCGTAGCCAAACAAGTCTATTTTAGTGCGTATTAACTAAGTCTGCAGCTTTTAAACACAGTCAGTGCACTTGCTTTGTATAATTAGCACAAATAGTATGACTGTTTTCTCTTTTGTCTTTTCATTACTTCGTCTCTAGGCCATAGGGCCATTGCTTTGTGAGCTCGCATGATATCTCCACAAAACCTCGCTTTGTTCGACTTAGACCACACCTTACTGCCCTTAGATAGTGATTATCAATGGGCCGATTTTTTAGCTCGCACCGGTCGCATTGGTGACCCCATCGAAGCCCAACGTCGTAACGATGAGCTCATGGACCGCTACAATGCCGGTAACCTAAGCGCTGAAGAGTCAGCCGCTTTTATGTTGGGTCTAATTGCTCATCAACCCCGCGAGGTTCTGATGGAATGGCAGCAGGCTTTTATGCAAGAAGTCATCTTACCTGCCCTATTGCCCCAAGCCCTAAAGCTAGTGCAACAGCATATGAACCAGGGTGATTTATGCGCCATTGTGACTGCTACCAACGAATTCGTCACGACTCCTATTGCTAAAGCCTTCGGCTTTGAGCACCTGATTGCTACGGTGCCTGAAATCCAAGATGGCGTCTACACAGGTCGTATTGATGGCGTCGCGTCTTATCAAGCAGGTAAAATTGTGCGTGTAGACCAATGGCTACACGAGCTTGGTTTAAAACGCGACCAGTTTGAAAAAATCTGGTTCTATAGCGATTCACCCAATGACCTGCCTTTAATGGAGGTGGTGTCCGACCCAATAGCGACTAACCCCAGTGACAGACTACGTCAAACAGCCCAAGAACGAAACTGGAAAATTATTGATCTTTTTGAAGATCTACTCGATGCCAAATCCTAATCACGCATGCTAACTCAAACAATAAGAAACTTTGTTTCCCGTCTCTTTTCTACTGCACCCAGCGCTCCCAAAGGGCCTCAACGTTTAGGGGTAGATCAACACCATATTGACCGACGTCTGGTCTCCCGACATGCCATTAAAGTCTGCGAAGTCCTGCAAGACCGAGGCTACGAGGCCTATATAGTGGGTGGCGCCGTCCGTGACCTCATCGTCGGGCTAGAGCCCAAAGACTTTGATGTGGCCACCAACGCCACCCCCGAACAAATTCGCTCATTATTTAGACGTGCCCGTATTATTGGACGTCGTTTCAAACTGGTTCATGTGGTGTTCGGTCGTGAAATCATTGAAACCTCAACCTTTAGAGCAGATGCCAAAGAGTCTGAAATTGTAGATGCGCATGGCCGTATCCTGCAGGACAATGACTATGGTGAGCTAAAAGACGATGCATTACGACGTGACTTCACTCTGAATGCATTGTATTACGACCCCACCACGGAAACGGTGATTGATTATCACAATGGAGTTCAAGATCTAAAAAATCGCGTGGTACGTATTATTGGCGATGCCAACACACGCTATCGCGAAGACCCTGTGCGTATGTTACGTGCCATTCGGTTTGCCGCTAAACTGGATGCCAGCATTGATCCAGCCACCCACGCCCCCATTGCCCAGCTCGCCGATCTATTACAAAACGTCCCCGAGTCCCGACTATTTGATGAAAGCATCAAACTACTCAGCTGCGGAAATGCTCTGGCTTGCTTAAAACTAATCCACCAAGAAGGCCTACATTCCTATCTGTTCCCACTCTTAGACGAAATTTTAGTCGAACCCGAACAGCTACAATTCATAGATCAAGCCTTAGCCCGTAGCGATAGTCGTGTGCGTACCGGTCGTACGCTCAGCCCTAGCTTTTTGTTTGCGGTCTTGCTGTGGCCAATGGTGCATAAAAAGTGGCTGGCCTACCAAAGCCAAGGGCAGCCCTTGGCCCAAGCTATTGCCGCAGCCAGTGATGATGCGCTAGATGACCAAGGGCGCGCCATGCCTATTCAAAAGCGCTTTCAAGCCGATATGCGTGAAATTTGGTTTACTCAAGCGCGTTTTGACCGAATCAACAATCGGGCTATTTGGCGCATGCTGGAGCAACCTCGCTTTAGGGCTTCTGTGGATTTTTTACAATTACGTGCAGCAGTGCGTGAAGTGGACAGCGTAGAGGCACAATGGTGGATGGACTTAGCCAATGCTGACACCGATCAACGTGCTATGTTAATTTCAGAGCGCACTCCGCCGACCCGTACGGGCACCGGCAAACGACCACGTCGCCGTACACGGCGTCCGCAACGTGCTAATGCACAACAGGCCCCTAAGCATGAGTAATCTAAACCCCACGCCCACCCTAGCCTATGTGGCTCTAGGTGCTAATTTAGGCGACCCTATTGGTACGTTGCTTGAGGCCTGCGAAGCCTTGCATCAACTGGATCACACCACAGAGGTGCAGATCTCAGGTTTTTATAAAACAGCCCCTCTAGACGCCGATGGCCCTGACTACATTAACGCGGTAGCTTCTCTAAAAACACGACTTGCCGCCCCCGATTTGCTGCAAGCGCTGTTTGCCATTGAGACAGCCCATGGTCGCGAACGTAGTTATCACAATGCGCCTCGCACCTTAGATCTGGATCTTTTGCTGTATGGCTCTGAAGAATTCAATACTCCAGAACTCACTCTACCGCATCCACGTCTGCATTTACGTGCTTTTGTGCTGCACCCCTTGGCTGAACTAGCCCCCAAGCTACAGCTTGCGCAAGGCTCCATTCAAGACCTGTTGCAAACCGTAGCGGATCAAGCCATTACGCCGCTTGATGCCGAGCCTGATGACGAGTAAAGCGACGACCTAACTAAAAAAGTCCACCTGAAGGTGGACTTTTTGTTTAAAAAGAAGCGCAATGCCCACCTGACGGCGCTTGGCCAGAGCCTATAGCAATAATGGGGGCTTCTTTGCGTAAATTAATAGGACGCGAATCATGCCAATCCCAAACAAAAAAACCCACCAAAACCACCCAAAAAACCCAGATACGTAGGGAAGAAAATGTAGTCATATTAATACCCATAATGGCGGCGAATACGTACGCCCAGCAAAGAACCTAGAAAAGCCATGACCACCCAGATCCAGCCATGCAAGCTGCCTGTACTAATACCACTCACCATCGCCCCCACGTTGCAGCCAAAAGCCAACCGTGAACTATAACCCAATAAAAACCCAGCAATAATTCCTATTACCCACTGTTGAGTACTAAGCGGTTTACTCTCGCCTGTTTTTTTACGGGCTGCTATCCATAAAGCACCCGCTAAGATTCCTATATTAGTAATAGAGGTTAAATCTAAAAAAACAGATTGCTGCAAAGCCTGCGCATTCACTGGCTGACTCCAAAACACATTCGTAGCAGGATCAAACAAATGCGCCGCTTGGGCAATTTTTGCTGCCCACAGACCAAAACCATACACCACGCCCCATGGCTGACCGGCAATGACTAAGTTCAACACTGCTAGCAAGGCTAAAGCCACCCCACCCCACAACAAGGTTTTATTCCACAACCCCCGTGGCGTAGGGGCTTTTTTGGACCAAAGCCAAGACAACAGCCCTAACACTAGCAAACCTAAAAAGGTGAAAAGCAACGCCCCTGTAGCCCCAAATTCACTGATTAGGCTCACCGGTTGTACCGCTCCAAGCCCTACCCACCAATTTAAATGTGCCGAACCCAAAAAACTACCTAAAGCAAACACCGGCAACAACGCCATGTTTAATGGAATCCCCAAACCCGCTTTGTACAAGGTGCCCGAGCCACAACCATCTGCAATCTGCATGGCGGCCCCAAACACTAAAGCACCTAATAACAAACTAATACTAGGCGGCCCCAAAGCGGCACTCAACTCAGAGGGGAACAGCGCTAACAAGGGAATAGATATCGCTGCAGCAACAGCCAGCAACAGCAACTGAGCAAACACCCCGCTAGCATCGCGATAATCAATTAAATTACGCCACCCTGTCGTAAAACCAAAACGCGCGCCCGCCAGCACCGCCCCTAAACCTATACCTACAATAAAAAGTAAACTTTGACGTACGGACACAAACCAAAATAAGAAGGCCGTAAAAAGTATAAAAACTGCCGTTAATCCGACTCGATTGTTCATGCTTGCCTACTTAATTTTTAAATAACTGTTGAAACTTTTGGCGGATTTGCTCCGCCCGACTCGGCGTGTGGGCCATGGGTAAAGCCTCATCAGACTGGCTCCATTCGGCTAAAGACGCCGGATACATGCGCACATTTTCCACGCCAACAATTTCGGACAAGATAAACCAATTGGTCGCCGCCCAATGACCGGTATTGCAAAAAGAGACGGTTTCTTTAGCTTGATCCAGACCTTGCTGTCGTGCGAGTTGTAGAATGTCTGCGGTGGGCTTCAAGGTAGCCGTTTCATCACTAAACCATTGCTGATGCTGTGTATTGATCGCGCCTGCAATAGTGCCCGGCACACTAGCCGTAGGAGCTTTAAGCTGACCTTGGAAAAAAGCCGCAGGACGAGCATCTAAAATTTGTACCTCAGCACTAGGTTGCTCTACTTTTTGTAGTAGCTCCTCTTTAAAAATCACGATCTGCTGATTAGGTTGAACCACATACTGAGAAACCACAGGTTCGGCTATGTCTTGCACCACAGGAAAACCGTCTTTTTGCCATTGCTGGTAGCCCCCATTCAATACACTCAAATGCGTTAGGCCTGCGTATTTCAATGTCCAATACACACGCGCTGCAGCCCCAAAATCAGTCTGTGTTTCTCCATTGGAGTACACCACCACATGCTGATCCACGGTCAGACCTAAATCACGAATTAATTGCTGTAAGGCCTCTAGCTCAATCAATTCTCCTGGATTAGCTGCTGGGCCTCGCCACTGATCGTACGGGGCCGACAGCGCCCCAGGAATATGATCTTTTTCATATTCTTTAGGGCTGCGAATATCCACAACCTGAACCGTAGGCAACTCAATTAACGCTGACAGCTCTGCCGCATCCACCAAGGGCTGCGTGCCAACTGCCAGACTTGCCTGTGCCCATAAGCATAAAAAAAATGCTCCTACCATGCGTGCTATTTTCATGAGATTCCTCTAGCATAAATACCAATATTTAATCGCATTTTGACATACTAGATTCCATTAAATAAATAATCCTAGCCATATCAACATAAAAAAAACCCCGTTTAAACGGGGCCTTTATTCTATATTACTATTAAGAAGCAACGATAGGTATTTCTTTGATCAACTGACGCCAATGGGCGGGGCCAGTATTATGCACAGACACCCCCTCAGAGTCCACTGCTACCGTCACAGGCATGTCTTTGACCTCAAACTCATAAATTGCTTCCATGCCCAAATCCTCAAAGCCAACCACCTTCGCTGTTTGAATGGCCTTGGACACCAAATAAGCGGCTCCACCTACCGCCATTAAATAGGCTGATTTATGCTGTTTAATGGACTCGATGGCTTTGGGGCCACGCTCACCTTTACCGATCATGGAAATCAAACCCGTTTGACCTAGCATCATGTCGGTAAAACTATCCATACGGGTTGCAGTAGTAGGACCGGCGGGCCCTACCGCCTCATCGTTAACGGGATCCACTGGGCCCACATAATAAATAACACGGTTCGTAAAATCCACTGGCAAGGCCTCGCCAGCAGCCAACATAGTTTGAATACGCTTGTGTGCAGCATCCCGTCCGGTTAGCACCTTGCCTGAAAGCAACAAGGTTTCGCCAGGTTTCCAACTCGCCACTTCTTCAGCCGTCAACGTATCTAAATTCACTGGTTTAGATTTGTTGTAATCAGGCGCCCACTCTACATCTGGCCAAATATCTATAGAAGGCGGCGTCAAAACAGCTGGGCCCGACCCGTCTAATACAAAATCCACATGACGTGTGGCCGCACAGTTAGGAATCATAGCAACAGGCTTGGAAGCCGCATGCGTAGGAAACGTATGAATCTTGACATCTAGTACCGTAGTTAGACCACCTAAACCTTGGGCCCCAATACCTAAAGCATTAACGCGGTTGTAAATTTCCACGCGCATTTCTTCGAGTTTGGTTTGTGGGCCACGCTCTAACAGCTCAAACATATCAATCTCTTCCATCAGAGACTGCTTAGCCATTAGCATAGCTTTTTCAGCCGTGCCCCCCACGCCTATGCCCAAAATACCTGGGGGACACCAACCTGCGCCCATTTGAGGTAATTGCTCAACCACCCAATCCACAATGGACTCACTGGGATTTAACATGGCAAAACGGCTTTTATTTTCAGAGCCGCCCCCTTTAGCTGCTACGCCGACTTCGACCCGATCACCGGGTACCAGTTCAACGTTGATAATACAGGGGGTGTTGTCGCGGGTGTTTTTGCGGGCAAAGATAGGATCATCTAGCACAGAAGCCCGTAAGGGGTTATCTGGGTTCAGATAACCTTGACGTACGCCCTCATCACAGATTTCTTGAAGAGAACGTTGGCTATCAAAACGTACATTCATCCCCACTTTTAAAAACACGTTAACCACACCGGTGTCTTGACACATAGGACGTTTGCCCAACGCCGACATACGAGAATTAGTTAGAATTTGGGCGATAGCGTCTTTGGCAGACGGACTTTGCTCACGCTCGTAAGCACGCGCTAAATGCTGAATATAATCCGCTGGGTGGTAATAGCTAATGAACTGTACTGCATCCGCAAGGGATTGAATTAAATCGCTTTCTTTAATGAGGGTTGTCATAATGTGTTGTATAAATTAAACAAAAGGCCTTGTCTGCACAAAGCCTAATAACAAAACGAATTGAGTTGTCTAGCGAAGGACTACTTGCCTTGCCAAACAGGTTTACGTTTTTCCGCAAAGGCGGTGGCGCCCTCTTTGGCATCTGCTGACACAAAGATCGGATCAATTCGAGGGCGTTGTAAATCAAACATATGAGCTTGAGGCCAGTCTTTAGACTGAGAAATAATTTGTTTGGCTGTCTGTACCGCCAGAGGGCCATTTTCTTTGATACGTGCGGCCAACTCTAGTGCCCCTTTTAAGGCTTCGCCTTCGGGCACAACGCGATTAATCAGCCCCCACTCGGCAGCTTGCTCTGCGCTGAACATATCACCCGTTAAAACCAGCTCCATCGCAATCACATAAGGCACGCGCGCGGGTAAACGCAGCATCCCTCCAGAACCAGGCACAATACCGCGCTTAGTTTCTGGCAAGCCGAATTTGGCGCTGGCTCCGGCAATCACCATGTCGCAAGACATAGCGATTTCAAGCCCACCTGCCAACGCATAGCCTTCAATAGCGGCAATTAAAGGTTTACGTGGGGGCTGTTCGCAGATGCCCGCAAAGCCACGGCGACCTACATAAGGGCGCTGGCCGTCTTTGGCAAACGCCTTCAAATCCATTCCGGCGCAAAACGTATTGTTGGCGCCTGTTAAAATCCCCACTACCACATTAGGGTTGGAGTCTAACTCGTCCAAGGCGGCGGCAATTTGTAACGCGGTGTCATAGTTCACCGCATTACGCGCCTCTGGGCGATTTAAGGTGATAACTAACACTTGATCTTGGATGTCTACCTTTACCAATTCTGCCATGGTGCTCCCTTTTAACCAGTTATTGTTTAAAAACGATGACCGTTACTTTACCAGTCGGTTCTATCTTTGGTTATCATACGATCTTTTTACCGCTTATTCGGTTTTTGTGCGCCTTGTGTCCGCAATAGAGAGCCCCAATCATGGCAAAATAGCATAAAGCTATATCTCAGACCGCACAAAAGGTAAAATTGATTTTTTGCGGACACACCGTTTATTTGGCCTACTTGCAATGCTCACCTTTCAACAACTTATTCTGCAACTTTCCCACTACTGGGACGAACAAGGCTGTACCTTGTTACAACCCTTTGATATGGAAGTCGGCGCGGGTACTTCTCATACCGCCACCTTTCTTCGTGCCATCGGCCCCGAGCCTTGGTCTGCCGCCTATGTGCAACCTTCGCGACGTCCTACCGATGGGCGCTACGGCGACAACCCAAACCGTTTACAGCACTACTACCAATACCAAGTCGTGCTTAAACCGGCACCAGAAAATATCGTAGACTTGTACATCGGATCGTTAAAAGCCATCGGCATTGATCCCAAAGTCCACGATATCCGTTTTGTAGAAGACGACTGGGAAAATCCCACCCTAGGTGCGTGGGGATTAGGCTGGGAAGTCTGGCTCAACGGTATGGAAGTCACACAATTCACTTACTTCCAACAAGTCGGTGGCCTTGACTGCGTCCCCGCTACCGGCGAAATCACCTATGGCCTAGAGCGTCTAGCCATGTATCTCCAAGGTGTAGAAAGTGTGTATGACTTGGTTTGGACTAAAACCAAACAAGACAAGGTCATTTACTATCGAGACGTTTTCCATCAAAACGAAGTCGAGCAATCGACCTATAACTTCGAGCATGCGAATACCGATATGCTTTTTGCGCACTTCAACAATCACGAAGCCGAAGCCAAAAAGCTCATCGAAATCCCCTTAGCTTTACCTGCTTACGAACAAACCCTCAAGGCAGCCCACACGTTTAATATGCTAGATGCGCGTGGCGCAATCAGCGTCACAGAACGTGCCGCCTATATTGGTCGCATTCGCAATCTAGCTCGCGGTGTCGCCCAAGCCTACTACAATGCTCGTGAAGAGCTAGGTTTTCCCCTGCTGCCCCAACAAGCCGCTCAGGAGAACCTCTAATGTCAGAACAAACCATGTCTACCCGCTCCCTACTCGTTGAACTCCAAACCGAAGAACTGCCTCCAAAAGCCCTAGAGAAAATGGGTGCGGCTTTTGCCGAAGGCATAGCCAAAGTGTTGCAAGAGCGTCATCTCATTGATGCACAAAGCCAAATCACGGAATACGCGACCCCACGTCGCCTAGCGGTACACATTAGCCAAGTCAGCGCTCAAGCCCCTGATCAAGCCTTTAGCGAAAAACTCATGCCAACCAAAGTCGGGCTGGACGCGGCTGGCAAGATGACCGTCCCGTTACAAAAACGTTTAGAAAGCAAAGGGCTAGGCCATTTAACGCTGGCCGACCTAGAAATCAAATCAGACGGCAAACAGGACTATTTCTATGCCAACGGCATGGCTACTGGTGCGCGTTTAACCGATGTCATCAACGAAGCCATCGACTACGCTGTTACGCACTTACCTATTCCCAAGGTCATGCGTTATCAGCTAAATGACGGTGTCACTAGCGTACGTTTTGTACGCCCTGCGCATGGTCTAATTGTACTGTGGGGCGACGAGGTCTTAGCGGCTCAAACCTTAGGATTAAACTCGGGTCGACAAACCCTAGGACATCGTTTTATGTGCGATGCGCCTCTCACTATAGAATCCGCAGACAGCTATGCCAGCCAACTCGAACAAGACGGCTGGGTGATTCCGTCTTTTGCTAAGCGTCGTGAACTGATCCAAACACAATTGGATGCGGCATGTTCCAACTATCAAGCCAGTTTAGGCACTGACCCCGAAGTACCCGCTTTACTCGAAGAAGTCACCGCTTTGGTCGAGTACCCTACGGTTTACAAAGGCGAGTTTGACCCTGTTTTCCTCGAAATTCCAAGTGAGTGTTTGATTTTAACCATGCGGTTAAATCAACGTTACTTCCCGCTCTTTAACCCAAAATCCAATGCGTTAACGCATCAGTTTTTACTCGTGAGCAACATGCAAGTGGCAGACCCCTCCCATATTATTGAAGGGAACCAACGCGTGATTTTGCCACGCCTGGCCGATGCGCGCTTCTTCTTTGAAACTGACCGTAAACAAAGTCTGGCAGAGCGCGTTGATAGTTTAGAAAACAGTGTCTACCACAACAAACTAGGTTCACAGCGTGTACGCGTCGAACGTTTGCGTCGTTTAGCCATCTATTTAGCCGAACATCTGGGTGCCGACCGCACTTTGGCCGATAGAGCCGCTTTACTAGCTAAGGCTGACTTAAACACCTTAATGGTTGGCGAGTTCCCCGAACTTCAAGGCATTATGGGTGCGTATTATGCTCAGGCCGATGGTGAAAATGCCCAAGTCGTCCATGCACTTAAACATCAATACGAACACCGCTTGCATCAGGCCGTTGATGCAGAAAATCTTATCGCCGCGTTACTGTTCCTCGCCGAGCGCGCTGAAACCTTAGTCGGCATTTGGGGGATTGGCTTAGCTCCTACTGGCGAACGCGACCCGTATGCACTACGCCGCGCAGCCTTAGGCCTAATCAGTGCCTTTGACCAGCTTAATCAAGGTGGTTACTTTAAAGAGCACTCCTTAGACCTGCGTCAACTTTTAGAGTACTCTGCAGAGGGCTTTGAGAGCGGTCTTTTAGCCGCCAGCACCATCGATGAGGTCATCCACTTTATTTATGAACGCTATCGTAATCAGCTCATTCAAAACTACGATCGCAAAGTAGTCGAAGCCGTATTGGCGATCCAACCGCCCCTACAACAAGTCAACGCTCGCATTCAAGCTTGCGTGAACTTTGCCCAACGCCCCGAAGCCGAAAGCTTAGCCGCTGCCAATAAACGTATCAGCAACCTATTGCAGCGTCAGACTGAAGCCATCGGTGCTCTTAACCCTGATCTGCTCGTCGAGCCTGCCGAACAAGCCCTAGCTAGCGCGCTGGCTCAGCTGGCCCCACAGGCACAGCAACAGTTTGCTCAAGGTGATTTCACGGCATCGCTCGCCACCTTAGCTGCCGCCAAAGAGCCTGTAGATCAGTTTTTCACCGACGTCATGGTCATGGCCGAAGACCTCGCTTTACGCAACAATCGTCTCGCGCTCTTAAAGCAATTACACACCGCCATGAACCAAGTGGCTGATCTCGCCTTATTAGCCTAGTGAAAACTGCTATTTTAGATCGTGATGGAGTCATTAACTATGACTCCAAAGACTTTGTAAAAAGTCCCGAAGAGTGGATTGCCATTCCTGGTAGTCTAGAAGCCATTGCACGCCTAAACCAAGCGGGTTGGCGTGTAGTGGTTGCAACCAATCAATCCGGTTTGGCACGCGGTTTATTTGATATGGATACGCTAAATGCGATGCATCTTAAATTTCGCCAAGAGCTCGCTGCGGTAGGCGGCCATGTGGATGCTATTTTTATTTGTCCTCATGGCCCCAACGATAACTGCTCCTGCCGCAAACCTTTACCGGGTATGTTTCTAGACTTGATGCGTCGTTACGATCTGGAGCCTCAACAGTGCCAAACAGTAGGTGACTCCTTACGCGACCTGCAAGCCGCCGCGGCAGCTGGCTGCCAAACCGCGCTAGTCCTCACAGGCAATGGTTCACACACCCAACAACTCTCTTTACCATCTGACACAACGGTTCATGCCGATCTGGCGGCTACGGTAAATTACTGGTTATCTTCTATCTAATGCTGTATTTACGTGCCCTGCTCTACCAGCTTTTTATGATCATTACGGTCATCCCTTATGCGTTTGCCTGCTTATTGTGGTCGCCTTTACCTTTGCATTGGCGCTATAAGCTTACCTCAGGGTGGCCACGTTTAATGATTTGGGGTGCCAAATGGATTTTGGGTTTACGCTGGCGCATCATTGGTGCCGAGCATCTACCTGATGGGCCAGCCGTCGTCCTGTCCAAACACCAATCCGCTTGGGAAACCTTATTTTTTATCGCCCATCTGCCTCGTGATGTGTGTTTTGTCTACAAACGTGAACTTAACCGTTTGCCTTTTTTTGGTTGGGGCTTGGCATTACTTAAAATGATTCCCATCGATCGCGCCAAAAGTCGCGATGCGTTTGAGCAAGTCGTCCAAGTGGGGCAGCTACGTTTAAATGAAGGTCGTTGGCCTATTTTGTTCCCAGAAGGCACACGAGTACAACCCGGTAAAAAAGTGCGCTATAAACAAGGTGGAGCCTCGTTGGCAGTACGCTGTCAGGCGCCTGTTATCCCTATAGCGCATAATGCTGGCGAGTGCTGGCCACGCAATTCCTTTCTTAAGCGTCCCGGATTGATCACTGTTTCTATTGGGCCTTTAATTGCCACCGAGGGTCGTACGGCAACAGAGGTCAACAAAGAGGTTGAAGCCTGGATTGAAGCTGAAGTGCGCCGTCTCAACCCAGAGCGTTATGAAACTACAGCTACTTAAACCCGCTAAACTGCCCCCACAAAGCCTATGGCGCGAAACCGAACTTGATGCTCAGGCCGTGGGGTATTTACTGCGACGTTCCAATCGCAAGAGCATTGGCTTACGTATCAGTGATGAGGGCTTAATCATTACGGCTCCGCTTTGGGTAGTGGACCACCACATAGAAGACGCATTACAAAGTAAAAAAGCTTGGATCTTGCGTAAACTGCATGAGCGTCAAACCCGCTTAACGCAACAAGCTATGACGCAAACAGTCTGGCAGGACGGGGGCTTACTCCCGTATTTAGGCGTGTCAATTCAGTTACAACTAAATCCACTGTTAAGCCATAGCGTGTTTAGTGGGTCGGCTTTGGCACCCAAAGCCGGTGATAGACTCTGCCTGCATTTAACGGCCGATGCCGATAGCCAACGAGTTCAAGATCTATGCCATGTTTGGCTACAACAACAAGCCAGCTCGTACCTAGAACAACGCCTACAACATTTTCTAGCTCACTGTGACTATGCAGCGCGTTTTAGTCGCTTGCGTTTAGCCAATCCGCAAAAACGTTGGGGCTCTTGTTCTAGTGCTGGAGTCATTATGTTAAATTGGCGGCTAATCCACTTCCAACCTACCATCATTGATTATGTAGTAGCTCATGAAGTGGCCCACCTCAAAGAAATGAATCATGGCCCGTTGTTCTGGCAAGAAGTCGAACGGCTCCTACCAGACTTTTATACGGCCCGCCAGCAGCTCAAACAATTCGATCCTGCCAGCCTGCCGTTGTTCTGATTAACTAAAGGAAAAACTATGCGTCTTTTACATACCATGTTGCGCGTTGGTAACCTACAGCGCTCTCTTGAGTTCTATACCGAAGTATTAGGCATGAAGCTCTTACGCCAAAAAGATTACCCCGATGGCAAATTTACCCTAGCCTTTGTGGGTTATGGCGATGAAAGCGATACCACTGTACTGGAATTAACCCATAACTGGGATACTGAAAGCTACGATTTAGGCAATGGCTATGGCCACATTGCCATTGAAGTTGAAGACGCTTACCAGTCCTGTGATTTAATCAAAGCCAAAGGCGGTAAAGTGGTACGTGAAGCGGGGCCTATGATGCATGGCACCACAGTTATTGCTTTTGTAGAAGACCCCGATGGCTACAAAATTGAATTAATCCAAGCCAAAGGTCGTGAAGACTAAACCCCGCCTTAGCCCATTCTTATGTTAAATACCCTGTGGTTACTTTTTTTCTTTCTGGCGGCATTAAGCGGTAGTTATCACTGGCTAGTGCTGGATCAACCTGAAATTTTCGGTGCCATGGTGCAAAGCCTCTTTACGATGGCCGAGCTATCAGTACAAATTATGATTGTACTGTTTGGAACATTAACTTTATGGATGGGCTTTTTGCGTATTGCTGAGGACGCTGGCCTGATTAACAAATTAGCTATTTGGCTTACCCCCTTATTTACGCGGTTGATGCCGGGCGTCCCGGCGGGCCACCCTGCCATAGGCTTAATTACGCTCAACTTTACTGCCAATGGCCTAGGCTTAGACAACGCCGCCACCCCTATTGGGTTGCGAGCGATGCATGCACTCCAAGAGATCAATCCCAACCCAAAAAGCGCGACCAATGCGCAGATTTTATTTTTAGTTCTCAACACCTCATCCCTGACCCTTATCCCTGTCAGTATTTTTATGTACCGCCTGCAACAAGGCGCCCCAGACCCCACAATGGTGTTTTTGCCTATTTTACTCGCCACCAGCGCCTCCTCTCTAGCAGGCCTGCTCGTCGTGTGTTTAGTACAGCGCATTCGCCTCTGGGACCCAGTGCTCCTGCTTTGGCTAGGCAGTCTACTCGTTTTATTTGTGCTCTTTGTCTCTAGTTTGGCCACTTTAAGTGTCGTGGCCTTAAATGAGGTGTCCTCACTAATGGGCAGCCTCAGCCTGCTTCTGATTATTTTCTGTTTTTTGTTGGTAGGCTGGCGTCAAAAAATCGCTGTCTATGACAGTTTTGTAGAGGGAGCCAAAGGGGGATTTAACGTAGGTAAAGAGCTACTACCTTATTTGGTAGCCATGTTGTGCGCCATAGGCCTACTACGTAGCTCAGGGGCCTTAGACATCGTTTTAAATGGGATACGCTGGGTCGTCGATAGCTTGGGTTGGGATAACCGCTTTGTCGATGCGCTACCTACTGCCCTAATGCGCCCCTTTTCAGGCGGCGCCTCACGCGCTTTGCTCATAGAAACCATGCAGCATTTTGGCGTAGACAGTTTCCCTGCTCTGCTAGCGGCGACCTTCCAAGGCAGCACCGAAACGACCTTTTATGTCTTAGCCGTGTATTTCGGCGCCGTAGGGATCCAACGAGCCCGTCATGCCGTTCCTTGTGCTTTATTCGCTGATGCGGCCGGGCTAGTCGCTGCCATTGCGGTTAGCTATTGGTTTTATGGCTAGGATTGCGGGGCCAACACAGGCGTTAATGCATCGCTTAGGGCGATATACTGCTGCAGACTTAAATGTTCGGCACGATCCGTAGGATTAATGCCTAGGCCATCCCAATCAATGTGCTCAGCCCACTGAGACAAAGTGCGTCGTAGCATTTTTCGACGCTGAGTAAAGGCTTGGGCTACCACTTTCTCAAAGACATCCGCATTTTTTGCCTGTGGACGATCGGCCTTTAGGGGACGCATACGCACCACAGCTGACGTCACTTTAGGGGCGGGGTCAAAAGCCTCTGGTGCCACATCAAAGAGCTTTTGCATGCGATAGCGTGCTTGGAGGATAATCGATAAGCGACCATATAAGGCATCGCCTGGCTTAGCAATCATGCGCTCAATCACTTCTTTTTGGAGCATAAAATGCTGATCAATAATTTGATCGGCATAATCCATCAGGTGAAAAAGCAACGGACTGGAAATATTGTAAGGCAAGTTGCCCACAATACGAATGCCGGCTCCAAACTGGGTAAAATCCACCGTTAAGACGTCAGCAGAGATAATGCTTAATTGCTCGGACGAATACCGTTTTTGCAGATACTGCACTAAGTCTCTGTCGATTTCAATCACATTCAAATGCTTGACGGCTTGAATGAGCGGCAAAGTTAAAGCCGACATCCCCGGCCCAATTTCAATGAGTTTGTCATTGGGCTGAGGGTCAATCGCACGCACAATTTGGTGGATCACACCTTCATCGTGCAAAAAGTTTTGTCCAAAGCGTTTACGCGCTTGATGTTGCTGCATGGAAGTCCTATCTGCGAAGCCCAGAAGCTGTCTGGGAATCTAAACGATTATCAATAAAAGCTCGGCTGCGCGCCTGGCTAAGCCAGTCATCAAAAGCCGGCTCTACGCGTTGCTGATGCAACATTTGTCGTGCTTGCATGCGACGGAACTCATCGCCCACATTACGCTCGCGCCGCTCATCAACTCGAATTAAATGCCAACCAAAGGGGCTTCGCACCGGCTCGCTGACTTGACCTACGGCTAAGCTATTCATCGCTTCATCAAAGGTGGGTACGGTTTCACCGGGATTTAACCAGCCTAACTCGCCACCTTGAGGTGCCGAGGCATCGTCTGAGTACGCACGGGCTAAGTTTTCGAATGACTCGCCAGCGTTGACCCTAGCGGCCAATTGATCAATACGGGCTTTAGCCTGTTCGTCACTCGTAATTTGGTCTAATTTAATTAAGATATGGTGAGCATGTGTTTGAGTGACCAGCATCTCGTTTTCAGCCTGGTTTTGACTTCGAGGCTGGCTACGATCCAACACTTTTAAAATATGAAACCCAGCACCACTTTGGACAATGTCGCTAATCTGACCCGCGTTGGTGTCCCGAACGGCGACAATAAAAGCATCAGGCCAGCCCTCTAGGGGGCGTGCCCCCAACCCGCCGCCCTGCAAGGCTTCGGGGCCATCCGACTGAGCGGCAGCCAAACCAGAAAAATCAGCGCCTGCCCGTGCTTGGCGCAGTAAATCCTCCGCTTTCTGGCGCAATTGAGCCTGAGTACTACGATTGGCCTCGGGCGGTACCCGCACCAAAATTTGTGCTAGCTCGACCATTTCAGCCGCCGCTGGCATGGCTTGACCGCCATTGGGGTCAATGCCTTGGCTTTTCAAAAAAGCATCTATTTCTGAATCAGAAATACTAATACGATGATCAATCGCCCGTTGACGAATTTGATCCATCAAGACCTCTTGGCGCAAGCCTTTTAGATAACCACTCCAATTCAGTCCGCCTCTTTCGACTTCGTGCTGCAATTGCTCTAGGCTCAAGTTGTTGCGCGAGGCAATCAACGCGGCGGCCTCTTCCACATTAATAGCCTGTGGATTAAGCCCCATTAAGGCGGCTTCTTGGTACAAAATACGCTCATCAATCAGACGCTGTAAAACTTGTCTTTGTAATACATCTAAGTCCGGTTGAGGAATTTGCTGCGCTTGGAGATTTTGAATCACCTCGGAGACTTCGCCATTCAGCTGACGTAGAGTGATCACCTCGGTATTGACTACTGCAGCAATGCCGTCTACCACCTGACTGCCTTCAAAACTTGCATCTTGCGCATCAGCGACCTGCATATACCCCACGCCGCTTACAGCCAGTGCTAACACTAGGGAACGTGTTAATTTCTGTACTTCCATTTATTCGTACCTCTCGAAGATCGTTTTTTCTGGCAGGGATGGGTTTACGGATTCATATCCGACAATACGCTCTCTGAGTAAGTTCATGGGATCTGTCCCTAAAGAGCCTAAACCAGATAACTCTAACTGTAAAAATACTGCACTATTACTTTTCTGAGCCGAGACCGCATAACGCTGCACAACTACGCGCCCAGTCCAACAACAGTCACCTTTGTACTCAAAACCCAAAATAGTTTGTGTGCTACGCTTTTCTTGTAAAGAGTAGTCCACTCTACCTAGGGCATACACCCGATTACTTAGTGGCCATTGGGTAGTTAAAGAAAGCTGCTCTTTGGTTTTTTCATCTTCTGCGCTAGCGAATTGATAGTTTGGATTATCAAAAGCACGCGGGTCACGCTCGTACCTATAGGCGGCAGAAATGGTAGCCAAACGTTTAGGATGCCAGTTTACACTGGTATTTAAGCGATTGCGACTAAAGCGATGGGCATTAATTTGCGCATCAAAGCGTACGTTAAATTGATCTGTAAGGGCCGCATAGGCGCCGAACAAATAGTCCGAGCGTGAGCGCTCTGGCGGACGATCATTAGGGGAAAAGGTATTTAAAAACACCCTTTGATCATCGAAATGAAAGCGCTGCGCGGCCTCTAGACGGACCCGCTCAAATCCAGTGTCTGCGTCTAACCAACGAGTAGTTAACCCTACAGTTAGCTGATTGGCATTGGCGATGCGGTCCCAACCACCACTATAAATATTTTCACTAAAGGCTTGAGAAAAGTTGAAAGTCGCTAAGCCCGTATCCAAATTAGGAATACTATTTTGGTCACGATAAGGGACATATAAATAATACAAACGCGGTTCTAGCGTTTGCACTGAGTCGATACCAAATAAACTCGTATCGCGCTCAAAAGTCATCCCCGTATCTAAGGAATAAATGGGGATGGCCCGAGTCACATTACGCTGTAAGTTACGTTGAGCCACATCGCTCACCGTGTTCCACGCCGTATCGTAATGACTCAGGTGTAAGCCCACCTTAGGCGTAATATACCAACCTGGTTTAATAATAGGATAAGCCACGGTGTTATAGGAATACACCCGCGTGCTATTGGGTGCTAAGCGATTGGTACGATAAGAATCAAACGCATTGAGGCTGCCCGTATAGTAGGGCATAACAAAATGGGCCGCCGAGTTTTTCGTGGCCACATCAAAACCACCCCAGTTGTAACGGGCACCATTTAAATCAAACTGTGGCAACCGATTGTACTCAGGCCGTCTATATCCCGCCTCAGCGTCTTGCAAGGTCTGATACTGAGATACCGATAAAGCGGCATTAAAGTATTTAGCTCCCGACCAGGTAAATCGAGCAGTGCTGAGCAATTCAGTCACCGAGGCCTCGTTGACTCCAAATGTAGAGAAGTCCCTAAAGTAATCATCGTCTGAGACTCGGTTATAACTGTAATCAAAGCCAAAACCATTGCCTAAATACTGCCGATGAGCCGCACTAAAAGACCAACGGTCTTCTTTGGTGAGCTTGTCATTCTGTAGGTATGAGCCCGTTAACTCGCCCGAAGATCTAGGGGTTAAGTATCTGAACTCACCCTGCAACTGCAAGCCACGTTTGCTTAGGTAACGCGGAGTTAAGGTCGCATCGTAATTGGGGGCTAGATTAAAATAATACGGGATTGATAGCTCTAGGCCACTATTAGAAGAGTAACCATACGAAGGCACCAACAAACCACTTTTGCGCTCTTCGCGTAAAGGAAAAGTCAGATAAGGTGAATATAAAATGGGGACGTCTTTAAAATAAAGTACCCCATGTCTGGCTACCCCAGTATTGGTATCATTGTGCAAGTCGACCTGAGGCGCCCGAATAAACCAAGCAGGTGCCGGACAGGGGCAGCCACTGTATTCTACGGTTTTCATGCGCAGATGGTCTTTAGAGAGCAACAAGGCTTCGACGGCTTGACCTGCTCCGCCAGCACCACCAAAAAAGAAATGCGGAGACTCAATCACTCCGGTTTCGTTTTGTACGTTGTAATCGATGCTTGGACTACGAATAATCGTACCGTCTCGGATCAGACTGCCCTGACCCCGTATTTCCAGATCACCCGAGTTCTGATTAAATCGTATTGAGTCACCTTTAGCTACAGAGTCAATACGACGTACTTGGGCATCGCCCGATAACAAGACCTCGCCTTCCTCTGTGCCCTCGATGTTATTGGCGCTAAAATACGTAGACATGTTGTCTTCATTGACATCATGCAATCGTAAATGCGTGGCAGCTTTAAGCTGCGGCACCCGAGGCTCAGAAGAAAAAGCGGGGTGCAACGCACCATCTAAACTGAAACCCGCTAAAATCGTTAGGGCAAACCAAACCGTTCGCACAAGCAGTGTGTCCTTTGAAAATTCTTAACTAAGTCATTTTTTCTTTGCTGACTTAGAAATACAGTTGCCTATTATAGATAAGCTAGGCGCTTCGCGGCACTTTAACAGGTAAAATTTATTTGCTTCGAGTCACTTTTATGCAAAATACAGCCAATCCACGCTTTCAACAACTTTTACTCTGGCTGGCCAGTCTGCCAGCCTCTTTACAACTGGAACTAAACCAGTTAGAAACTGCCTCTAGTGATGCTAGTTTCAGACGCTATTATCGTGTGCCCAGCACCGACCAAAAAAGCTATATTGTGATGGATGCTCCCCCCGCCCAAGAAAACAATACCGCCTTTATTGATATCCAGCAACGTCTAGCCCAAGTCGGAGCTAAAACCCCTGAGATACTCGCCTATGAACCAGACCTAGGTTTTATGCTCTTGAGCGATTTAGGCACTCAGACCTATTATCAGGCACTCCAAGAACAACCAGACCCCGCCGCTGTCCAAGCCTTATACCGTCTTGCTATCACTGAACTCGTACGCATCCAAGGGGCCGACACCACGGGCCTAACCGTCTACGATGCCCCGCGCATGTTAGAAGAACTCGGGCTTTTTGAACAGTGGTACATACAACAGCATTGTAAAACTGAATTAACAGCAGCCGAAAAACAAAGTCTAGATCAGCTCTTTCAACTGTTAGTGGCCGACAATGAAAAACACGGCGCCGTTTTGGTCCTGCGTGATTTTCACTCCCCTAACTTGATGATGCCCACTGATGCGGATTTACAGCCTGGCATTATTGATTTCCAAGATGCTGTGATCGGGCCTATTACCTATGATATCGCATCATTAGTCATGGACGCTCGCCATACTTGGGACGAAGAACAACAACTGGATTGGGCCATCCGCTATTGGCAAGCCGCCCACCACGCTGGTTTAGACATCGATACAGATTTTGCTCAGTTCCATAAAGCATATGAACTCATGAGCGTACAACGCAATTTACGAATTTTAGGCGTTTTTAGCCGTTTATCTATACGTGATGGCAAACACCATTACCTAGACCATCTTCCCCGTCTACACCAATACTTACGTCAAGTTTTTACACGCTACGAAGAGCTCAAGCCCTTGCGCCGCTTGTTTGATCGACTTGAAAATAAACAAACTGTCTTAGGATTAACCATCTAATGACGTTACGTGCCATGCTCTTAGCAGCGGGTCGGGGCGCACGTATGCGCCCTTTAACAGACACCACCCCTAAACCTTTATTAACCGTTCAAGGCAAAGCCCTTATTGAATGGCATCTAGAGCGTTTGGCTGCCGCCAACATTCATGAAGTGGTCATTAATCACGCCTGGCTAGGCGAGCAAATTGAAGCGTATTTAGGCGATGGCGCACGCTGGGGGGTTAACATTCAATACTCCGCAGAACACAGCGCTTTAGAAACCGCTGCAGGCATCAAAAAAGCCCTTCCCTTATTAGGTCCTGCGCCCTTTTTAGTGATTAGCGCCGATATCTGGACAGACTGGAACCCTCAAATGGCATACTATCTGGCGCAAAGCCTAAAAAGCGCTGCGGCCACTGCCCATTTGGTGTTGGTCCCCAATCCCGAGCACAACCCTCAAGGTGACTTTGCCTTTGCAGAGGGCTATGTTCAAGCCAAATCCACTCATCTCAACTACACCTATAGTGGCCTAGGCGTGTTTGATCCGGCTTTTTTTGATCAAGTCTCTGCTCAGACCCCCACCCCTTTACGTGAACCGCTACAACAAGCCATGGCACAAAAACAAGTGCTGGGTAGCATTTATCAGGGTAACTGGATGGATATAGGCACCCCTGAGCGATTGAAACAAATAGAACAAAACTTGGCCTCAAAAGCGTAACGGGCTATCATTTCTGACAGCCTTAGCGCTTTTTTGCCATTCACCTTTTTATCTACAGGAACGATTTGCCTCATGCTAGGTTCCAAACGCCCCACATTCAAACCTACAGCTTATGGCTACACCCGTCGTAAACGCCGCATTCCCCGCTGGCTCGTGCTTATGATTACCGGCATGGTCTTAGGTGCAGGAGGACTTTTATTCATACAAAAAAGCTATGGTCCTCAGATGCTTACGGTGGAGCAGTCTCAACAACTACACGATGAACTCAATGCTGCCAAAGCAGAAAATCAACGCTTGCAGTCTAGAGTTACCTTAGCAGAACGCGAACGCGATACCAGCCTAACTCAGGTCACAGAAAGCACAGAAAAACTCGCACAGCATGACTCCATTGTCTCTCAGCTAGAGCAAGATTTAGCCTTGTTTGCAGCGTCTATGCCTGCCGACCCTCGCGGTACCTCCCCAGGGGTTCGGGCCGCCGATTTTTCTAATGCAGAAGGCGAATTGAACTACAACATCTTGCTCATGCAAGACAGCGAAGACGCCGCTACATTTAAAGGTACGATGGTTCTTAATATCCAAGGACGTTACCCGAATGGTCGCACTGGATATATAGACTCCGAACCTATTTCTCTGGAATTTGGCCGCTATGTTCATGCTCACGGCGAGATTGAGCTCCCCTCTGGCATGACAGCACGTCAAGTCACCATCCAAGTCTACCCCGAGGGCAATACGGATCGTACCGCTGCCATGCGGATTATTAACGTACGTTAATAAACTTAAACGAAAAAAGCCTGCACATTAAAATGCAGGCTTTTTTTATGGCGTTGTCTCTTATTAAAACGCCGGCACAATAGCGCCTTGGTACTGCTCAGTAATTTGCTGACGTACCGCATCAGAGTTCAATGCTTCCATCAGCTTTTTCACGTCCTCACTCTGCGCTTTTTCTTGGGTAGTTGCCACAATGTTGGCATAAGGGGAATCAGCACCCTCAATAAACAACGCGTCCTCTAGAGGATTTAAACCGGCCTCTAGCGCATAGTTAGTATTAATCAAAGCCAAATCGACATCAGCTAACACGCGCGGCAAGGTGGCTGCTTCTAGCTCTTTGAACTTTAATTTTTTTGGGTTTTTGGCTACATCACGCGAGGTAGCTAAAATATTGGTGGGATCCTTTAACTCAATTAAGCCTTCTTGTTGCAATAACAACAACGCACGAGCGCCATTTGAAGGATCATTCGGTAAAGCCACTAAAGCACCGTCTTTAAGCTCAGATAAGTCTTTGATCTTGCTGGAGTAACCACCAAAGGGCTCTACGTGCACTAAACCAACAGTCACTAAGTCTGTTTTACGTTCCGCATTAAAGCTATCCAAATAAGGCTGATGTTGAAAATAATTCACATCAATCTGGTTATCGGCAACTTGTACATTAGGCTGTACGTAGTCGGTGAAGACTTTGATATCCAACTCTACACCTTGCTCTGCTAAGACCGGCTTTACAAACTCCAACAACTCGGCATGAGGCACTGGGGTAGCGGCTATAGACAATTTACCAGCATGCGCTGAACCTACCGCTAGGGCAGCTACAGACATAGTCAAAATGGGTAATAACTTTTTCATACATAGACTCCTAATAAGTATACATTTTACTGCGTTTTACCTTGAATCCTAGCTGCCAGCTTGTCACCAACCATCTGTAGCAGCTGAACCAATACGACTAAAATTAACACTGTTACCAGCATGACATCACTTTGATAGCGCTGATAACCAAAACGTACGGCTAAATCCCCTAACCCACCTCCGCCGATCACGCCTGACATGGCAGAATAACCGACTAAGGTAATAGCAGTCACGGTGGCTGCTGCTAAAATCCCTGTCGTGGCCTCGGGCAACAATGCCATCATAACGGTTTGCCTAGAATTAGCTCCCATTGCGCGGCAGGCCTCAGACACCCCAGGATCTAACTCTCTTAAGACATTTTCCACCAAACGTGCGAAAAATGGGGCCGCACTAGCAACCAACGGCGGAATAGCCCCTTGCACCCCCAGAGCGGTTCCTGCTAAAGCTCTAGACAAAGGGATCATAACGATGAGTAAAATCAGAAAAGGGACGGAACGCAGCACATTAACTAAAAAAGATAAGCCTTGATACGTCCAACGGTTTTCTAAGAGCTGACCTTTAGCCGTTAAAAATAAAATAATGCCCAAAGGTAAACCAATGATCACAGTAAAAACCAAGGAGGCCCCTGTCATCACAAATGTTTCTACGGTGGCGCTCCAAATAAGCGCCCAGTCCATGTTAGTAAAACTCATGCCCGCAATACCTCACACATCACATTATGTTGATCCAACAAGACTTTAATTTCCGGCCAACGGCTTAAATCGCCCTCCACGGCGACCACCAATTGACCGTAAGGCGTTTGTTTGATCCGGCTAACCGCACCTTGTAAAATACTAAAATTCAACTCAAACTCACGGCTAATTTGGCTTAGCAAAGGCGCAGATGTGGCCTCACCTTTAAAGCTCAACCGCAACAATCGCCCGCTAACCTGCTCAGCCAAGTCCTGCCACCCGCCAGAATCTATGCCACTTTCTGACAACAAGGTTTGAGTAATAGGGTGCTGAGGATGCAAAAACACATCCATCACTTGGCCATGTTCAACGAGCTTACCGGCTTCAATCACCGCCACCTGATCACAGATAGTGCGAATCACATCCATGCTATGGGTAATTAATACAATAGTAATGCCCAGCTTTTGATTAATTTCAGCCAATAAGCGCAAAATAGACTGCGTGGTCTCAGGGTCTAATGCAGAGGTCGCCTCATCACATAATAATAATTGAGGGTGATTCGCCAAGGCTCGCGCTATGCCTACTCGCTGTTGCTGCCCCCCAGATAGCTGACGAGGATACTTATGAACGTGATCTTGCAAACCGACTAGCTCTAGCACCTCTAGGGCACGTGCGCGTTGCGCTTTGGGTTTTAAGCCTGCCAATCGTAATGGAAAACACACGTTCTCCAACACAGTACGCATCTGCAACAAATTAAAATGCTGAAATACCATGCCAACTTTTTGGCGTACGGCGCGTAACTGCGACTCTGACAAAGTAGTCAGTTCTGTTTGCTGTAACCAGACCTGTCCAGATGAAGGCCGTTCCAACAAATTTAATAGTCGAATTAACGTGCTTTTGCCAGCCCCTGAACGCCCAATAATGCCATATACCTCGCCAGAGGGAATATGTAAATTAATGTCATCTAAGGCAATAATATTGGTATTACCCGATGCGTATGTTTTATAGATATGCTCTAACCGAATCAAAGAAAGTTCCTACCTTTATTCTTAGTGATTTTTGACCACTCAAATAAAAACTGAATAAAATCAATTACTCAAAACAAAAACACACTATTAGTTTGTATTCATTTCTAAAAAAGTGTTAGTATTGATTTAAGCTTAAAATGAAACACAACCCCTGAAATCTTACAACAATAACTACTATATGTTGCAACCCACCACTCAACTACCTTGCAGCATCTTTATTTTCAGGAGCCAACATGCAAGCTATTGTTTCCAGAGTATTGTGCGATCAATGCTCTGACTTCCCCTTAGCTAAAACCTCGACACCGCCTCACCCTGGATTAAGCGTAGTTTCTCAATACACACCCACAATAAATGGCGATGCCGAAGCCAAGTTTTTATGTAAAGCCTGCGAAACAGTTTGGCTGCACAGAAAAAACAAATGGGGCTCTTGCGAGGGGTTTAGACTTAACCCTTGATAAAAATATGGTAGGCTAGACCACATCCCTAACTTTTAGCTAGGTTTGTGATGACCAACATAACCTCTTTTTCATCCAATGAGCGTATACGTCAAGCCATACTGGCTGTAAACCAAGCATGGCAGCACGCTGCCCAAACAAAAGCAACATTGCCGACATCATTATTAACACGCAGTGTTGCTATTCTAAAAGCTCTACAAAAATATACAACAAATGATGACGTTAAAGTCAGCTTACAACAGGCTCAGCAACACATAGAGACCTACCTAAGCAACCAAAACACTCATAAACTTAGCACCCCACCTACCGCTCAACAAGTCCCCTGGTTTAATCGTCGCTTTCCTTTTCCTGCCTCGCAGGCCGACTTAGCCCTTGATGCTAGCTGGAAAAAACAAATTAAAGCGCAACGCAACGATCCGTATCAGCGTCTGGGACTGGCACTAAGCAAAATTCCCTATCGCCTAGCATACCAAGAAGCCATTCTAGCCTTGCGCGCTATCGTACGCGCCAACACCTCAGATCAAGCCCAAGCTTTAGCACTACTCTATTGGCTAGCCGCCAGCGCCTCTTTTCTTGAATCCCAAGACAGCACGCCCTCAGGTGAGCAAATTATCGCCGCCTTAAACGGTGAAACCCTGCAAACTCTGCCTATGCCCTACCAACAACTAGGAACCAAGCATCTACGTCTACTAAATAAAACGGATCAAAAAAACTTAGAGCTACTGTTTGGCCCCGCCAAACAGCACACGACTCTCAAGGCGTTGCAATCCAGTGCATGGTCTCAATACCAAACTCGCTTACAGCAATTAAAGCACTAACGCTTTAAACAATAAAAAAAGCCCAATGGCTATTAAGACCATCGGGCTTTTAAAAGCACAAAGTAAAACGCCACTTATAAAAATAAGTGGCGTTTTGGAATTCGTTCGTGGTGGGTCGTGCGCGACTCGAACGCGCGACCAACGGATTAAAAGTCCGCTGCTCTACCAACTGAGCTAACGACCCGACCGAAAGATGTAATTATTGCACTTAACTGAAATCATGTCAAGGCTTTTTTTGAAAAATTAAAATCTAAAAAAGCAAAACAATAAAAACAACTTTGGCCCAAAGAGAATTACTTCCCTCGTGAACCAAAGACGTAACTATAACACGGTTTTAAAAAATGTACAGCATTTTTTTACCTAGCACGTGAAATACGCACTTCAGCACCACGGCGCTTTACCTCTAGGCCTTCGGAAGGCAGTATTTTCAAGCCCTCTAGACCTTTGATATAGCTAGAACCTTGCATCTGCATCACACGAATTTTATTACGCATTACAGCAGGACTGTGTTCTGGCATACCGAACATCCAGACCTCTTCAAGCAAACGGGCGGAGTTAAACTCGCTGGTATTTAAAGCCGCTGGGCCTAAGCACAGCATGTGCCCCTCACGACCAAAAACAGGCAATCGATCTAAATCGGCCTCGACTTCCCAACGAGTACCGCCTTCGTAGCGCCAGCCAGTGGATAAATCCCACCAATCACTGCCTTTGGGTAAATATACCTCTGTTTTGGTGCCCGGCTTAATAAAAGGCGCCACCAAGAGCGTAGACCCCAGCATGTACTGATGGGGCCATGCGTTGACCTCGGGATCGTCAGGGAACTCTAGCGCCAATGCACGCTGTACCGGCAGCCCACACCGTACTGATTCCTCGATAATTCCTAAGACATAAGGCACCAAACGATAGCGCCACCGCAACCAATGGGCAACCAGCTCTTGGGTTTTAGCATCAAAAGACTGAGGCATCAGCCCATCGATAGCTTGAAAGTGGAAGTTGGCAGAAAACACCGCCATCGACAACCAGCGTACGAAAAGCTCGGGGGTCATGGTGTCTAAGGGGCGATTGGCGGAACCTATTTGGTGCGTTTGCGCTGTAATACCACTGTTGCCAGCGGCTAAAGCAGCCTGCAAAGTCTGCTCCAAGCCATCCCAGTCGTTGTTCACATCCGGACCCAATTGCCACGCAAATCGGTGCGCAGAAGGATACAAATCGCGGCTAGCGACTAGACCTTCTTGGGGGGTTTTGTGACCGGCAAAAGCGTCAAACAAAGCCTGACGCACCAAAAGGGGATACACCGTACGTAACATCGGCCCACTTTCCCCTCCTCTGGCAGTAATTTCATCAGGGATGTCGTAGACAGAGTGACTAATAACCGCCCCCAGCCCTTCATCATAAGCTTGGCGTAAACGCTCTACCCAGAGTTTATAGGCGTCTTTATGGGTAAGATCAAGCAAACCAAAGTCCACCCCACCTGAAATTTCATTGCCAGCAAATGCGTAGGCCGCCCCATCGTCGTCATTAATTAACAACCAACCGCGGTCTTCCCACTCGTCAAACATGGCCGTGCCTTTTAGCACGCCAGGGAAAAGGGTCGATGCAATTTTAAACTGCGCCTCTTCGGCTTGAGCCATGGTTTCCCGCAAATCCCCTATGCGCGATTCATCCCACTCAAACAAAGGGCGGTCTGCACTAAAGCCTAGAGCGGCTGGGGCAGCTAGACTCAGTACATCCACCCCAACATTGAGCGCTTTAAGCTGAGCAATTTGAGCACGGCCGTTTTCTAAGGCTTGGCCAGTGGCTTGGTCTACCCAGACACCCATAGGCCACAGGCCTGGCTGCCCAGCACGACCAGTCAAAGCGGTATACTGATTTAGGATTTCTGTGGGAGCCCCCACAAAAATAAATAAATCCAATAGCGGGGCTTCTACGCTGAGCTGGTATTGGTCCGCGACGGTATACGCCACATCATGCTGCACCCGCTCAAACGTGTTGACATACAGCCCCCACCCTTTACAGCTCCAGGCCAAAGGCAAGACTCGGTCTTCAGGACGATCAGACACCAACACACTGCCTCGACGATTTAGACTCGATGTGGTTTCACCTAGGCCGTAAATGCCTTCGGCTGGATCTAATTGAATATCAAGCTGCCAACGTGCGTCATGCTTCAAAGACTGACTTTGCAACAGCAACTGATCGCCGCTATAAACTCGCAAAGCAAACGTGTCTTTGTCTAGCTCAATTACAGAGTCTCCTTGTTCCACACGCCAACCCTGAGCTTGATCACTAACGTGCAATTCGCCCACAGCATCTAAACGCGCTAGGAGCATTTCTGCGTACTGCTGCGCGCGCGGGGTTACACGTTCGGGTTGAATGTGTTTTAATGTGCCAAAGCGTAGACGAAATACGCCTGGCGCGTGCGCTTCAATGCGCAACATGTGATCCTCAGTCGCTGCAAAGTCAGCACTGGATGATTTCATAGAAATTGAACTTAGAAGATTAAACAATTGCGTCACATCATCAGAGTGAGTTTTGGACGGCACAGTGCGATCCTCA
>CANROS010000017.1 GCA_947632305.1 uncultured Paenalcaligenes sp.
TCAAAATGTATCGCGATGACATCCCGCTCTTTTCTCGTTTTCAAATTGAAAACCAAATTGAGACGGCCTACTCTCGCACCGTCCAACTGCCCTCTGGTGGCGCCGTTGTTATCGACCACACCGAAGCCTTAGTCGCTATTGATGTGAACTCGGCTCGATCCACCCGCGGCGCTGACATCGAAGAAACCGCGCTGCGCACTAACCTCGAAGCCGCTGACGAAGTCGCTCGCCAACTGCGTTTGCGTGACTTAGGTGGTCTAATCGTGATCGATTTTATCGACATGGAAGACAACAAAAATCAACGTGCGGTAGAACAACGGCTACGCGATGCCCTCCACCTAGATCGGGCGCGCGTCCAAATGGGCAAGATCTCCCGCTTTGGTTTAATGGAACTGTCGCGTCAACGGCTGCGTCCGGCCCTCAACGAAGGCTCACATATCACCTGCCCTCGTTGTACAGGCACAGGCGTAATTCGCGATGCTGAATCCAGCGCGCTGCACGTCTTACGTCTGCTCCAAGAAGAAGCCATGAAAGAAGGCACTGCTGCTCTTCATGCCCAGTTGCCCGTGGATGTCGCCACCTACTTACTCAATGAAAAACGCAGTGATGTAGCAAAAATTGAATCCAGACTGAATATTAGCCTCACGCTTATTCCTAACAAATCTCTGGAAACACCTCACCATATTATCGAGCGCTTGCGCCATGATGACCCTCGCTTAGAAGACCTACGCTCCAGTTATCAGCAGGTTAAAGCCGAGGAAGAGTCCACTCTGACGCCACATCGCACTCATGAAATCAAACCGCGCCCTGAGGCTCTGGTGAAGGGTGTCACACCAGCACAACCTGCCCCCAAGGCTGCTCCAGTACAACCTGAAGTCAATTTACTTAGTCGTCTAGGTGCCTGGATTAAAACTCTCTTTGCTAGCACAGCGCCTGCTGCAGAGCCCAGTGATAAAGAAAAAACGGAACCTCAAAAGCGTCAACGCCATCAGAAAAACGAGCGCCGCCCCACAGACCGCCAACGTCAAAATCGCAATAAAAACGAACGCCGTCCCGATACGACCGACCCCAAAGCAGTAACCGAAACAGGTCGTCCTGCTCGCAATCGTCGCAACCCAAAAGCGGTTGAGGCAGACCCCGTTCAAACCGATGTCACCACAGCCCCAAAAACCGAACCGGCACCACAGGCTGATAGCACTGAGGGCAACTCCCGTCGACGCCGACGCAATCCGCGCAATCGTAGACGTGAAAACGCCGCAGCAGACGAGCAAAACCCACAAACTACAACGGTAGAGACAGGAAACAGTCCAGCCCCCGTTGAAGCCACTGTGGCAGTCACACCCGAAGCCAAAACACCGGTTGCTCCTGCAAACGCCCAAGACGCTGACAAAGACGATGCCGATCTACCAACCCAAGAAACGGATGAACACGATGATGACCAACCTACAGAACGTCGCCGTAGCCGTCGTCGTCGCAGCCGTCGTAGCCGCCGTCCCACAGAGGAAACAGTAGCTAACACCGAGCCAGCCGAAGAGCCTACTGAGGAAAACAGCTCTCAGTTTATCGCTCATGAAACACCACGCTTTGATGCTTCTGTACTAGAAGCCGAACAAGCAGAGGCCGCCACAGCAACCACAGAGCAACCTCTGGCTGAAACAACTGAAGCCGAAGTGATCTCCGAGCCACAAGAAACCGTTCCTGCAACACCAACGGTCGCTCCTGTTACGGCCCCAGAGACCACGCTACAAAACATTCAGACTGAACTTGCTGAAGCCGGCCTAGAGCTGGTCCAAACCCAAAGCTCCACGATTGAGCCAGCCGCTCAAAGCCCAGAGCCTACAGGACGCAACCCTCGCTCTCGCTGGGCTGAACCTGTGGTCGAAGAGCCTTTAGTTATGGTAGAAACTGGCAACAACCCAGTTCCTGCAGTTACAGAAAACGCCGCCGCTTCCGCGACTAAAACGGAAACTCTTGAGCCTATAGCAGTAGAGTCTGTAGACACGGCTTCTGACACTGAAATCGCAGCCACCACCTCGGCAGAAACACCCGTAGCAACCAGCACTACACTCGAAAGTGACACCGCTACAGAGCCTGCCATCGCACCGCTGGCTCCAGAGCCTGAGCCAGTAGTCGCCACCACAAAGCAGGCAGCCCCTGCAGAGCCAGTTTTTGAAGTAGAGACACTACAAGCTGAACTGTCTGCTGCAGGTTTGGAGTTAGTCCAAACTCACGCAACAGCCGTAGACTCATACCAAGCGGAAGCCCCTGTACGTTTGGGTCGCCCACGCCGTGCAGTCAACATCGAAGCTGAAACCGCTTTAGAACAAGTGGAAACAGAAAAACAAAACTAATTGTTTTGTAAACAAAAAAGCCGAGATGTAAATATCTCGGCTTTTTTTATGGACTGTGTTTAGCTTAGCGAGGCTGCACAGCCTCGGCAGGTTGACGCATCATAAGCGCCATCAAAGAAGCTAACTCTTTGCGCATTTCACGACGATCTATCACTATATCAACCGCCCCTTTCTCTTGAAGAAACTCGGCACGTTGGAAACCTTCTGGTAATTTCTCACGTACAGTTTGCTCAATAACTCGTGGCCCGGCAAAACCAATTAATGCATTGGGTTCAGCAATCACCACATCCCCCATAAAGGCAAAACTGGCTGATACCCCACCCATGGTTGGATCAGTCAAAATACTAATAAATGGTAAGCCTGCTTCGGAAAGCTGCACCAACATCGCATTCGTTTTGGCCATTTGCATCAATGAGAACAAGCTTTCCTGCATGCGTGCCCCGCCCGAAGCAGCCACACACACAAAAGCAGAACGCGTATCAATGGCCTCTTGAACACCTCGTACAAAGCGCTCACCGACGACGGAGCCCATTGAGCCCCCCATAAACTCAAACTCAAAACAAGCCACTACGGCTGGCATAGACAAAATAGTGCCCGCCATTACAACCATAGCCTCGCTTTCACCCGTCGCACGCGTCGCTTGGCTGATACGATCTGGGTATTTTTTGCTATCACGGAACTTTAGAGGGTCCAGTGGGCGAATGTTCTGCCCTATCTCAACTCTGTTGTCCGCATCTAACAACGCATCAATACGACCACGCGCATTTAAACGCAAATGATGACTGCATTTTGGGCATACATTTAAAGTGGCTTGTAAGTCTTCTTTATAAAGCACTGATTCGCAAGAAGGGCATTTTACCCAAAGTCCTTCGGGAACACGCTTGCTGCTGCTGTGGTCTCGATTAATTCGAGGGGGTAATAATTTTTGGATCCAGCTCATTGGGTAATCCTGTTGAAGGGGCCTTAAATCTAGTTAAGGCCACCACTAATTAAATACAAAACTAAGCAGAGATCGCTTGGCTTACGGATTTAAGCCAGGCCGCAGCAGCCTCAATTGCCTTTTGGTCATCACCATGCTCGGCATAGGACTGCTCTAAGGTTTCAATCAGCTTGCTTCCAATCACTACTGCATCGGCGACTTGAGCCACCTGTTGAGCACTCTGAGCATCACGTATGCCAAAACCCACTCCGACAGGAATGCTGACATGCTCACGAATGCGTTTAATTTGTTGCGCTACTTGGTCTACATTTAGGGCAGCAGAACCCGTAACGCCTTTTAAAGAAACATAATAAACATAACCACGCGCAATGTCAGCTATGCGTTGCATACGCTCTTCGGTAGAGGTAGGCGCCAGCAAGAAAATAGGATCTACGTTTTGCTTGATCAAATGCGTAACGTAATCTTCACTTTCCTCGGGCGGTAAGTCTACTGTTAAGACCCCATCTACGCCTGCGGCACCCGCAGCGATAGCAAATTTTTCTTGGCCCATGGCTTCGATGGGATTGGCATACCCCATCAATACCACGGGGGTTTGGCTATCGGTTTGTCTGAACTCTGTTACTAAGTCCAAAACTTTTTGTAAAGAAACCCCACGCGCCACGGCGCGCTCAGCGGCACGCTGAATGACGGGGCCATCCGCCATGGGGTCTGAAAAAGGAACGCCGAGCTCAATCACATCTGCTCCGGCTTGAACCAAAGCGTGCATCAAAGGCACCGTAGCAGAAACAGAAGGATCACCCGTAGTGATATAAGGTATTAAGGCGGCACGACCATTTAAACGTTCAAAAGTCGCCTTTAATCGTTGATTTGATGAAATAGACATAAATAACTATAAATATTAAAGGCTAATGCCACTGGATTCGGCCACGGTATGCATGTCTTTGTCGCCACGCCCCGATAAGCTAACTAAAATAATCGCGTCCTTTGACAAGGCAGGCGCCATTTTTATGGCCTGCGCAATCGCATGTGAGGACTCCAAAGCAGGCATAATCCCTTCGATGCGACAGCAATCATGAAACGCTTGTAAGGCTTCATCATCATTGATGACCTCATAACGCGCGCGCTCAGAGTATTTAAGCCAAGCGTGCTCGGGCCCCACCCCAGGGTAATCCAAACCAGCAGAAATAGAATGGGTGGCTTGTACTTGACCAAATTCGTCTTGGAGCACATAGGTACGATTACCATGCAACACCCCTATTTGACCTGCATTTAAAGAGGCGGAGTGCTGTAAGGTAGTAAGCCCTTTGCCACCCGCCTCTACCCCTATCAGCTGCACCATAGGGTCATTAAGGTATGGGTGAAAAATACCCATCGCATTCGAACCACCGCCTACCGCTGCCAGCACATAATCTGGTTGACGGCCTGTTTCTTCGGGCATTTGTTCTAGGCACTCAAGGCCAATCACCGACTGAAAGTCGCGCACCATTTCAGGGTAAGGATGCGGGCCTGCCACCGTACCAATAATATAAAAAGTATCTTCGACGTTGGTAACCCAATCACGCATGGCCTCGTTCAAGGCGTCTTTCAGAGTGCGAGAGCCGGATTCGACCGGCACTACTGTAGCACCAAGCAGCTTCATCCTATAGACATTAGAAGCCTGACGCTTGACGTCTTCGCTACCCATGTATACCACGCACTCTAGACCATAACGCGCCGCCACTGTTGCAGTAGCTACGCCATGCTGTCCCGCACCGGTTTCAGCAATAATGCGTTTTTTACCCATGCGCTTGGCTAAGAGGATTTGACCAATACAGTTATTTATTTTGTGAGCCCCTGTGTGATTTAAGTCTTCGCGCTTAAACCAAATTTGAGCACCACCTAGTTGTTCCGACCAACGTTTAGCATGATAAATGGGCGAAGGACGCCCTACAAAATGCTTGAGCTCATAGTGAAACTCACGTAAAAAATCAGGATCATTACGATACGTGTCGTAAGCCTCGCGCAGCTCGTCCAAAGCGTGAACCAAGGTTTCTGCGACAAAGGATCCACCAAAAGGACCAAAATGCCCTTTTTGATCGGGATAACTATAAGTTGTCAAAGTAATACTCTCTGTTTTTTAAAAATTCAAGATGATCAGGTATAACGCCTTGATTTTAGCAGTTTAGCGCCAAGATAGACTAAGAACCAGCACTAACCACAATGCCTAAGACTGCGTCATTGGCGTAAAGCTCGTACCCCAGGGATGGCTTCAAGCGCACTAATCGTACGCTGTATTTGCTCACCATCTTTAACTTCAATGGTAAACAACAGTTGAGTTAAAGCATGTCGACTTTGGGTATTAACCCCCACTACATTGACACGTAAACGGGCAAACACCTCGGAGATATCACGCAATAAATTAGGACGCTCAGAGGCTCTTACGAGAAGATCAATAGGATACAAAGCCTCGCCCGTTTGCCCCCAGGTCACCTCAATCGCTCGCTCGGCTTGCGCAGCCACCAAACCCAAAAAGGACTTGCAGTCACTGCGATGTATAGAAACACCGCGACCTTTAGTAATATACCCGCTAATACTATCAGGCGGAGCCGGTCTACAGCAACGCGCGAGTTGGGTCATCAACGAATCCACCCCAACCACCAGCACCCCGCTGCGTCCTGTACGCGTCACACTGGCGGCATTCGCATGAAACACCCGCGTTGTGGGTTCTTCGGTGTCTTCAGGGGGAGCCTTAAACGCATTTTCTATATGACGTAGACTGAACTCATCCTTGGCTACCGCCACATACAAATCATCCGCCCGAGCAAAATTCAGTTTTTGCGCTAATTGCTCTAGGTTAACGGCTGTTTTGCCTAAGCGTTGTAACTCTTTTTCCACTAAGGTCTGGCCATGGCTAATACGTTGCTGTAGCTCTACCGCATTAAACCAAGCTCGTACCTTAGATCTAGATCGAGGGCTGGCCAAAAAGCCCAACTGCGGATTTAACCAGTCTCTGGAAGGCCCCCCTGACTTGGTACTAACGATTTCTACGGTTTGCCCTGTTTTTAGTTTGGTAGACAATGGCACCATATGGCCATCGACTTTAGCACCACGGCATCTATGCCCTAAATCAGTATGTAAATAATACGCAAAATCCACCGGGGTAGCCCCATAGGGCAGTTCGATCACGCGGGCTTGGGGCGTTAACACATAAATGTGCTCGGGAGTGGCCTCTATGACGGCTGCCTCACCCCCATCTGCGGTATGATCCCACGCCAGCAGTTGGCGCATCCACGCAATCTTTTGCTCTTCTGCTGAAGCAGAAACTTGCCCCCCTTTGGGGCCAGCCTCTTTGTAGTGCCAATGGGCAGCCATCCCAAACTCAGCAAAATGATGCATATCTGTGGTGCGGATTTGGATTTCAAAAGTACGCCCCTCGTTGTCTGCAACTACTGTATGCAATGAACGGTAACCATTGGGTTTAGGACGCGAAATATAATCATCAAACTCATTGGCTATGGGCGTCCACATGGCATGAATCAAAGCCAAAGTACTATAGCAACTGCGCTCATCCTCAACAATCACCCGTAACGCGCGTATATCAAACAATTGATCAAAATGCAGATTCTTATTGCGCATTTTGTTGTAAATGCTATAGATGTGCTTGGGCCTGCCACTGACATCAGCGTGAATGCCCATCTCCTGTAGCGCACGGGTCAGAGTTTGCACCACAGACTCGATAAAAAGCTCTCGCTCTGCTCGTTTTTCTTCGAGTTGCTTGGCAATAGTACGATAGGTATCTGGCTGCATGTACCTAAAGGCCAAGTCTTCCATTTCCCATTTAAGCTGCCAAATACCTAAACGATTCGCTAAGGGAGTATAGAGCTCCATGGTTTCTTTAGCGTAATCGTAGGGGCACTCCGTTTTGCTTGAGACAAACCAACGCAAGGTTTGTAATCTAGAGGCCAAACGCACCAAAACAATACGTAAGTCTACTGCCATAGCCAGCAGCATCTTACGCTTCATTTCTTTTTGATCCGTACCAGTGGCAGCTTGATCATGGGCTTTGGCAGCCAGTATACCTAGAGCATATAAAGCCCTAGCCCCCCCCACCATGGTGGCGACTTGGGAACCAAATTCATTTTTTAGCTCTTCGTGCTTTAACTGATCTTTGGCCTCTAATACTGCTAGCAAGGCGCAAATACGTGTATAAGCGTCGGCATTTAGGTCCTGTAATATTTCTAGCACCGCAGCGGAATGCGAGTCTAAAGGTTCACCCACTGGTGTACACAAGCCATGAATCAGTGGCTCTGTACGTTGTACTGCCAAGGCCAGTTTTTCTTGTTGTGGCGTTGGTAAATCAGCAGACACCCGTTGTAGCCATTCTGCGGTGAATGGGCTACTTGCTGTTATGGCTGACTGAGGCTGAGCGGGAATAAAGCTAGACATAACGATGAGTATGAAATAAGTTTGGCAAGAAGCACGTCATAAAATACTAATCTAAACAGGACCTAACTGTGCAATTACTTATTGTATGGCATTCCCGCACTGAGGCGAGTCAACAACTGGCTTTTTTTGCTGCCCAAGGCGCACAAAATGTAATAGATGAGCTAGGCTTGACGCTAAACTGCTCTATACGCTGTCTATCTGTTACCGAAGTCAACACAACCGACCTCCTTCAAGCTGCCGCCTACTTGTTTTGCGCGCCAGAAAATCTGGGTAGCCTAAGCGGTGAAATGAAAGCCTTTTTTGACACTCACTATTACGCTGCCTTAGACCAACTGAATGGACGGCCTTATAGTGCGTTAATCAGCGCCGGTAGTTCAGGTCATGGCGCAGCCCAACAAATAAAAACCATCTGCACAGGCTGGCGCTTACATCTGGCGCACCCCATCACTATCGTTAATTTTGGGGCCCAAACACCAGAAGAGATTGCCGCCCCCAAAAGCTTAACTGCGGCCATGATCCAACAAGCTCAAGAAATAGGCGGCCTGCTGGCCGCCCATCTTGCCTTACAGGTCAACTAGCTTAATTGCTGGTATCCGCTAGATTAAAGACCTGTCGCAAATACGCCAGATACGCCGGGTCATCACACATGGTCTTACCAGGAGCGTCTGAAACCTTTGCGACGGGCTGGCCATTACACCGCACCATTTTCATGACCACCTGCAAAGGCTCATAGCCTAAATCATTAGTTAAATTCGTACCTATACCAAAAGACAGCTTACAACGCCCCGCAAAATGCTTAGCTAGCTCTATGGCTTTAGGAAAATTTAAGCCATCAGAAAAAATAAGGGTTTTGGTAGTGGGATCCACTCGATTTTGCTGATAATGCGCTAATAAGCGCTCTCCCCACACAAAGGGGTCACCCGAGTCATGACGCGCACCATCAAACAACTTACAAAAATACATATCAAAGTCGTCTAAAAAGGCTTCCAGACCATACACATCCGAGAGCGCAATCCCTAAATCACCACGATACTCTTTGGCCCAAACCTCGAAAGCAAACACTTGTGAATCACGCAACCGAGGGCCTAGGGCCTGACACGCCTGCAAGTATTCATGTGCCATGGTACCCAATGGCAATACACCATGATTTTTAGCCATCAGCACGTTGCTAGTGCCCGCGAAGTGATCGCCCATTTCTTTTTTAAGGGTAGCCACTACCTCGTTGTGCCAAATCTTTGAGAACCGTCTACGTGTACCGTACTCGGCGATTTTAAAATCATCCAACTCAGGATCTGCAAGCACCAGCTGCATTTTATGCTGCAAACGCTGACGCCCCTCGGACCAGTCTGGCTGCTGCTGTGTATTACGAAAATACACCTCATTGACAATAGCCAGCACAGGGATTTCAAACAAAATAGTATGTAACCAAGGCCCTTCGACTTCGATGCTAATCTCACCGGCTTGCTCGCCCGCTTCGACACGAATACAACGCTCGGGTAATTGGAACAAACCTAAAAAATCGGCAAAATCACTTTTTATAAAGCGCAACTGACGTAAATAATTTAGTTCGTCTTCATTAAAACGCAGCTGGCATAGGGCTTTAATTTCCTCTCGAATCTCATCCATATAGGGATGCAAATTTACATTAGGGGTTCGGCAATGATAGCGATACTGCACTTGAGCCGCCGGAAAATGATGCAAAACCACCTGCATCATGGAGAATTTATATAAGTCAGTATCAAGCAAAGAGGTAATTATCATCGCCACATTAACCTAGTAAAGGAAAAACCGCCCTTAAACACCTGAGGGCTTACTGTATGTTTTATGTCAAGACACAGCATTAAAGCGCTACACTTTAGTTTAATTTCAATCATATGCCTATATATTCGTTAAAATAGGTACTTTGGTCTACACAGAACCCTATTTTTAGTGTTTTTGTGTATTGACTAACTACTTATTCATTTCTTGTTGTCTTGATTTAAAGCTGGAGCCTCAAAATGACACACGTCGTCACCGAAAACTGTATTAAATGTAAATTCACCGATTGCGTCGATGTATGCCCGGTTGACTGTTTTCGCGAGGGCCCAAACTTTCTAGTAATTGACCCCGAAGAATGCATTGACTGTGCCGTCTGTATTCCCGAGTGTCCTGCCAACGCTATTTATGCCGAAGAGGACGTCCCTGCAGACCAAGTTCATTTTATTGAGCTCAACGCAGAACTGACACCCATATTCGGTATGATCAATCGCTCTAAAGAACCTTTACCCGATGCGGACAACTGGAATGGTGCACCTGATAAACTGCAACATCTAGAACGCTAATCGTCTTTTACTCTCTCAGAGGATAAGCTATATGTTGTATGACTTCCACGAGCTCCAACGCTCTTTTCTTACACCTTTAGCTGCGTTCTCCAGTAATAGCGCACAGCTGTTTACCAACCCGTATAGTCCTTGGACCTACACCCCGCTAGCAAAACAAATTGCAGCGGGCTACGAGCTGTTGCATCGCATAGGCAAAGACTATGAAAAACCCAGCTGGGACATCCCCTTTGTAGACATCAACGGTGTTAGCTGTGCTGTACAACAGCAAGTTGTGTACTCAGAGCCCTTCTGTGATTTGGTGCGGTTTAGCCTAACACATGACTCCTCCTGTAGGCCGCAGGTGCTTTTGGTTGCACCCTTGTCAGGGCATCATGCCACGTTGCTACGTGACACGGTACGCACCCTATTACAGGACCATGATGTCTATGTCACCGACTGGATAGATGCCCGTATGGTGCCTCTGGCCGCGGGATCCTTTCATTTAAATGATTACGTCCACTATATAGAGCTTTTTTTAAAGCACATTAATAGGGACACCCATGTCATTGCTGTGTGCCAACCCACTGTTCCTGTGTTAGCGGCCGTGTCTCTGATGGCTGCCCAACAAAGACCACACCAACCCAAAAGCTTAACACTAATGGGTGGCCCGGTAGACACTCGCCAGTCACCCACTCAGGTTAATCGCCTCGCCACCACTAAATCCTACAATTGGTTCGAAAATAATCTTATCCACCGTGTGCCAGCTCGTTACCCAGGGGCCGGACGCCGTGTGTACCCAGGTTTTTTACAACACATGGGTTTTATGGCCATGAACCCAGACCGTCACTTTTCGTCCTATTCTGATTTTTATCAGCATCTGGTTCAGGGACAAGACGATAGCGCCGCATCACACCGCCGCTTTTATGATGAGTATAATGCTGTCTTAGATATGCCTGCAGAGTTCTACTTAGATACCATTAAAACGGTCTTTCAAGACTACGATTTACCCCAAGGCACATGGGAAATTAATGGCTGCCTAGTAAACCCAGCAGCCATTACTCATAGCGCTTTACTCACCATTGAAGGCGAGCTCGACGACATTTCTGGTCTAGGCCAAACCGAAGCCGCTCAGCATTTATGCAGCCAAATCCCCGCCCATAAAAAGCAACACTATGTCGCCCAGGGCAGTGGGCACTACGGCATTTTTTCCGGACGACGCTGGCGTCAAAAAGTCTACCCCGTGATTAAAGCCTTTATTCAACAACACGCCTAAACGCTCTAGTCCTCAGCTCCCCGAGGGCACAGCCCTCTTTTTTTGTCACATGAATACACACGCCCTAATCCAAAAGATAGATGCGGCTCTGCCGCAAACTCAATGCACTCGCTGCGGCTATGATGCCTGTTTACCCTATGCCCAAGCCATCGTCTTAGACAATGAGGCCATTAACCGTTGCCCTCCTGGTGGAGACGCCGGTATTCAAGCCTTAGCGGCCCTGACTCAACAACCTATACGCGCATTGGATCCCGAGTGCGGCACCCACACTTTGCCAACGATTGCCTTTATTGACGAAGAACATTGCATCGGTTGCACCCTCTGTATTCAAGCCTGTCCGGTTGATGCCATTGTCGGTGCCAATAAAAAAATGCATACCGTCCTAAGCGATCGCTGTACCGGCTGCGATCTATGTCTAGAGCCCTGTCCTGTAGACTGTATTACGATGGTACCTGGCCCTACCGAATGGACCATTCACTTAGCAAACCAAGCGCGTGATCACTATAATCTACGCCAAGAGCGTTTATCCGAACGTCACGGCGAGTCCTTAAGTGCTGCTGCGCGGGTGCTAGCCAACAAACCAAAGGTGAGTGCTCAAGCTGACTCCAGCTCGCACCGTTCCGCTACCATTGCAGATGTACTTGCTAAAGCTCGTGCACGTCGCCAGTCTTCCTAACTCACACCACTATGAATCGTCAAATTCGCACTGAAATTTTCACACGTTTTAGAGCAGCGAACCCGCATCCAACCACTGAACTAGAATACGACAACACTTTTCAACTGTTAATTGCGGTGATTTTGTCGGCTCAAGCCACAGATGTATCGGTAAATATTGCCACTCGTCGTTTTTTCCCTACGCATGGCAGTCCAGAAGGGATTGTAGAGCTAGGCCTAAACGGCCTGACTGAATGCATTAAAAGCATTGGTTTATATAAAACCAAAGCCAAAAATGTGCTGCGCACCTGTGAGATTCTTTTAGAGTTCTATGACGGAGTCGTTCCCGATTCTCGTGAAGCCCTAGAAGCCCTACCAGGCGTGGGGCGAAAAACAGCCAATGTAGTGCTCAACACCGCCTTTGGCCAGCCCGCCATGGCGGTCGATACACATATTTTTAGAGTTTCGAATCGTACTGGCATAGCCAAGGGTAAAAATGTACGAGAAGTCGAAGATCGACTTATACGCGTCATCCCCAAAGAATTCATCTTGGATGCACACCATTGGCTCATTTTACATGGACGTTACGTCTGTGTAGCCCGTAAACCTAAGTGCCCTGAATGCGGTATTGCGGATCTATGTGAGTTCAAAGAAAAAACCACTTTAGCGCAGACTAAGTAAAACCCTCATAGCCGTTCCTGAGGCTGCATCGCATAATAGATTCATCAAGGACTATTTTGTCTCTAAAGGGGAACCGTTATGCATAAAACGGCTTTAGAAATCCGCCATCTGCATACTTGGAATAATCAGCAGCCGATTATTCAAGACCTTAGCTTACGCGCCAAACAAGGCGAGGCTATTGCCTTCGTTTCAAGTTGCAAACACACTCAGTCCTCGCTCTTGGATAGCCTTTTGGGTCTTAACCCCCAACGCAAAGGCTCCATTCTCATTCACCAAACTGAAACCATCCACCTCAGTTCCGAGCAAATGACTTGGCTGGGCGTGGCATTTTGCTCTAAAAACACAGGGCTGCTCTTAGAGCTAAGCTGCGAAGAAAACTTACTTTTACCTTTAAACGGCCTAAGCCTAGGTGGTGGCTTTTCGTTAACAGAAATCTATACTCTTTTTCCATTACTCCACCAGTACAAAGACGAGCCGTGCTCTAGACTCAGCCCAGGTGAACAGCATTTACTTGCTCTGGCAAGAGTCCTACGCACTGGCGCTGACATTATTGTTTTACACGACCTGTATTTAGACATCTGTCCTGCTATTTTACCCGTAGCCATCGAGCTACTCACTGAATTAAAACACCGTGGTTACACGTTAATTTTAAACGAGTCCAACAAAAACTTTGCGGCTAGCCTAGCTGATAAAATCTATTTTGTTCAAAATGACACGGTATATTTATCGGTCATTCATCATCGCACTCATCCTATCTCGGGTTAATAACCAGCTGGCGACCTACTACTATAAAAAAAACGGTGCTGTTAAAAGCACCGTTTTTAATTGAACCCTATTCGCTTCGATCCTTGTTACCTAACCCTAAGTAACTTTCAATCACTCGAGGATTATCACTCAGATCTGAAGCGGGCCCTTCGAGAATAATCTCGCCCGTTTCTAACACATAGCCATAATCTGCGACTTGTAGAGCGGCTCGTGCATTTTGCTCTACAAGCAAAATAGACACGCCCGAACGGCGTAAACGAGCAATAATTAAAAAGATTTCTCGGACAATACGGGGTGCCAACCCTAGGCTTGGCTCGTCTAGCATTAATAATTTAGGCCTTGCCATCAAAGCACGCCCTACAGCCAACATTTGACGCTCGCCTCCGGAAAGCGTCCCTGCTTGTTGCGTACGACGCTCTTTTAAACGAGGAAATAACTCGTAGACTTCGTCCATGGTGTCACGCCAACCTCTTACCCGCTGACGATACAATCTAAATCCACCCAAAAGCAAATTGTCTTCTACGGACATACTGGCAAAGAGCTCGCGGCTCTCAGGCACTAAACACAAACCCTCGCCAACACGGCGCTCGACTTGCCAGCCATTCAAATTACGCTGGTCATACTGCACCAACCCATCATTGCGACCATTAGCGGGCAAATTACCCATAATGGAATTCAACATGGTTGACTTACCGGCACCATTACCGCCAATCACGGTAACGATGCTGCCGGGGTTAACGACGATGTTGGCATTATTTAAAGCGGTGACCTTGCCATATTGAGTATTGAGGTTTTTAACTTCTAGTAATGGCTGCATTTATACCGCCTCCTTGGTTGGATTCACACCGGCCAACTCATCTTCATCAAAATCATCATCAATGCCGCCTAGGTAGGCTTGAAGCACAGCGGGGTTCTGCTGCACTGTTGCTGGCTCACCCTCGGCAAGCTTAGTACCAAAATCCATCACCACCAAGTGATCCGTTAGGTTCATCACAAAATCCATATCGTGTTCAACCAACAGAATACTCATGCCTTCAGCGCTAAGCTGATTCAGAACCTGACCTAACTCTTGCTTTTCTTTGTAGCGCAAACCCGCGGCAGGCTCGTCCAGTAAAAGCAAAACGGGGTCGGCGGCAAGCGCACGGGCAATTTCTAAAATACGTTGTTGACCTAAGGCCAAATTGCCAGCTTCTTCGTAAAGATAATCACCTAGCCCTACGCGTTGCAATTGCACAGCTGCCTCGTGTAGAAGTTCGGCCTCACTGCGACGCTCGGCATGCAAAGCGGCTTTTACTACGCCCACATCACGACGCAAATGCGCCCCCAAAGCCACGTTTTCTAAAACGCTCATGGTTGGAATGAGTTGCACATGCTGGAAAGTACGGCCAATACCTAAACGTGAAATATCACGGGCACGTAGGTTATCAATACGCTGCCCTTCAAACCGAATATCACCACTGGTTAATGGCAAAACACCAGTAATCAAGTTAAATGTAGTCGATTTACCTGCACCATTAGGACCGATTAAACCCATGATCTCGCCAGCATGCAGTTTAAAGCTGATGTCATTAACAGCGACCAGACCACCGAACTCTTTGCGGGCTTTATCGAGTTCTAGAATCAACGTGCCTTTTTCTGGACGTGGGCGACGTGCCAATGCCTCGGCCTGAGCAGGCGCCTCGGCTTGGCGTTTTTTCACACCGCCCGTCAAAAAGCTACCAATACGAGCAAAAATAGGCCAGATCCCGTTGCCTGCGTATTGCAAAATGAAGATCATTAAGATACCGAAAACAATTAGCTCAAAGTTGGCCGTCGTATCAAACAAACGAGGTAACCAGTTCTGCAATTGATCCTTCAACGTGATGATCAAAGCCGAACCCACCACGGCCCCCCAAACACTGCCGGCCCCACCCACTACCGCCATAAATAAGTATTCAATACTGTAATTCAAACCAAAAGGGCTAGGGCTTACGGCACGTTGCAAATGGGCATAAAGCCAACCAGAAACACATGCCAACAAGGCAGCATAGACAAAAATAATGACTTTGTAGTTTGCTGTATTCACCCCAAACGATTCAGCCATATTGCTGCCACCTTTAAGGGCGCGAATAGCGCGGCCAGGACGCGAGTGCAATAAGTTATAGGTCAGCCATAGACTACCTAAGACGAATACCCAAACCAAATAATACATATTTCGGCCTGCCCCTAAAGACACACCAAAAATCGATAAAGGCGCAATACCGGATATACCATCGTGCTGGCCTAAAAAGCTCAAGTTACCGAATAAGTAATACAACGACAACGACCAAGCAATGGTGCCTAACGGTAAATAGTGACCGGATAAACGTAAGGTAATGGCGCCAATCACAGTAGCAAAAACAAAAGTCAATGCCAAAGCAACCCACAGAGTCATCCATGGCGACCACCCCATCTTGGTCGTCAACCAAGCCGTTGTGTAAGCACCGATTCCCACAAAAGCTGCCTGACCAAATGAGGTCAACCCGCCCACACCCGTTAAAAGCACTAGGCCTAAAACCACTAAGCTGCTGAGACCAATGTAATTAAGCTGCGTAATCCAGAATTCTGGAACTAGACTGAGCTGTGGTAATAAGGCCAAGACGCCCACCACAACAACTAAAAGTAAGCGATTCATGTCCTTAATCCTCATCGTCTACTGTACGCACACCAAAGGAGCGCCAGAGTAAAACCGGAATAATAAAAGTAAATACGATGACCTCTTTGTAGGAGCTTGCCCAGAAAGAGGAGAAGGCTTCAAGAATCCCTACAAAAATCGCACCGGCTGCTGTTAAGGGGTAACTGGCCAAACCACCTACAATGGCGGCCACAAAGCCTTTAAGGCCTATGAGGAAACCCGTGTCATAGTAAATAGTCGTGACTGGGGCAATGAGCATCCCAGAAAAAGCACCAATCGCAGCAACCAGCGTAAACGTAATACGTCCTGACATGATCGTACTAATTCCCACCAAACGCGCACCGCGGCGATTTACCGCTGTAGCGCGTAAAGCTCGACCATACAACGTCCCACCAAAAAATAACCACAACGCACCAATCAATACCGCAGCGGCAGCAAGTACAAATAAGGTTTGCGCCGGCCAAGCCATCCCAAAGAACTCAACGCGCCCCGTCATAAAAGGAGGAGTACGCCAACCTTCAGCACCAAAAAACACCAAGCCTAAGCCTGTCAAAGCGAAGTGCACCGCTACGGACGTGATGAGCAAAACCAGCACGCTAGCTTCAGCCACACGCTGGTACACCAAACGATAGATCATGGGCCCCATAGGCACGACTAATGCCATGGCAAAAATGACCTGCAACCACAAGGCGGTCTCTTTTTGCAACACAAAGGGTAAAAGTAAATACAGAGCAATGGGTAATGCTAAAGCCCACAGAACAGTACGCCACAAGCCGCTAAAGACTTTATTGCGAATTGCGGTACCCAGCTCAAGCAAAAAAACCAAAGTACCCATGATAAGTAACAAGTGGATCGTACCTGGTACTTGGCCATTGACTAAAAAGGCTAAGCTCAAAGCACCAAAAGTGACGAATTCCCCTTGAGGAATAAAAATAACACGAGTAACGGCAAACACCAGTACCAAAGCTAAGCCGAGCAAAGCGTAGATGGCCCCGTTCAATAAGCCGTCCTGTAGCAGAATCAGAACTATCGTTGAATCCATTTCGGATGCACCCTGACAACACACATAAAAAAAACCACGGGTTAGCATTAACCGATGGCTAGGCTAGCTCTCTTGCAATGAGCTAGCCCCGCGAAAACAGCAATATCTAGGAATTACAAATCAGGCTGATAAGTCCATTTACCATCTACGACTTTAACCATGACACGTGCACGCTCATCTAACCCAGCGTGATCCGTAGGAGACATATTAAACACCCCTTGAGAAGCGGCTAAGTCAGAGATGTTTTCTAGCGCTTCACGTAAGGCAACACGGAACTCTGGCGTACCTGGTTTTGCCCCGCTTTCTAATGCACGAGGAATGGCATCTTGAACTAACAAACCGGCATCCCATAAGTGACCACCAAAGGTATTGATAGAGCCTTCGCCGTATTTAGCTTCGTAGACATCCTTGTAAGCAATGGCAGGGGCTTTCAGGGTGTTGTCATCAGGCAGTTGGTCTGCGACCAATAAAGGCCCGGCTGGGAGCAGCATACCTTCACAATCGGTACCACAAACGCGCAATACGTCATTATTAGCAGAACCATGAGTATGATAGAGCACGCCGTCATAGCCCCGTTTTAGCAGTTCTCCTTGGGGCAATGCCACGGGTGTGCCAGACCCAGCGATTAGGATCGCATCCGGGTTAGCCGCAGTCAGTTTCAGAATTTGCCCTGTTACTGATGTGTCATTACGGTTATAACGCTCGGCACCTGCCATTTTGATGCCTTTGGCTTCAGCAGCCTTAGTCATGACGTCAAGCCAGCCATCACCATACGCATCGTTATAACCAATAAAACCTAGTGTTTTAATGCCTTGTTTTTCCATGGCATCAGCCAAAGCGGAAGCCATGAGCTGATCATTTTGTGGGGTTTTAAATACCCATTCACGGGCGCCTTCTACGGGCTCTACAATGCGCGCGTTGGCCGACACACTAATCATAGGTGTTTGAGTTTCGCCAGCTACATCAATCATGGCCAAAGAACCTGGAGTCACGGAGGTGCCAATCACCACATCCACATTGTCCTCAGTAATCAGCTTACGCATATTGCGTACAGCCACTGTAGTATCCGTTCCATCGTCTAACACTATGTATTCTACTTTTTGACCTGCTACCTCGGTGGGTAATAGGCTGACTGTGTTGCGCTCAGGAATACCCAAAGAAGCAGCGGGGCCAGTCGAGGATACAGTCACCCCCACCTTGACCTGAGCCATAGCGGCCATGGGTAAAGCAAGAGCAATCGCACCAGCTAAAATAGTGCGTTTCATGGATTGAGAAAGCGGCATAGTATGTCTCCAGAAGTGTAGAATTTGAGTTTATGGTGATTCACCAACTCATTGTTATACGTTTTTAATAACAGATACAGCGTAACCGTATCAAATCACCCTGCAAAACCATATAGGTATTAACCTTAAATATCGTAGGACTTAAGCGATCAAGTTGCGCTGCAACATCCATTATCCACAGGTTACTTATATTTACGCTTTAAGGATTATCCCTGCTTTTATTCCCTACAGAGTGGTTTGCGCTATTCGTGATCAAGGCTACACTGTTACTTTAATTTCATTTGTTTAAAGATCAGACTATCTATGAATAAAGTTCGTAAAAGCTTAGCCGAATGGCAAGCTCAGCTTAACCCCGAAGCTTTCTATGTAACACGCCAACAGGGAACTGAACGTCCTTTTTCTGGTGCATACGACCAACACTCAGAACACGGTATTTATCATTGTGTTTGTTGCGACACCCCTTTGTTTGCCTCTGATACCAAATTTGATGCAGGTTGCGGTTGGCCCAGCTATTTTTCAGCGCTCAATCCAGACCATGTACGTGAAGAAACCGACCTTAGCCACGGCAGAGTCCGCACCGAAATTATTTGCAATGTCTGCGATGCTCACCTAGGCCATGTGTTCCCAGATGGTCCCCCACCTACTGGCCTACGTTATTGTATTAATTCTGTAGCGCTTCGCTTTGAACCCACATGAAAAAATTTCTCTTCGATCTTTTTCCCCTCATTTTATTTTTTATTGCTTTCCGAGTCTTTGATATTTATACAGCAACGGCTGTGGCCATGGGCGCAGCCGTCTTGCAAATCGCTTGGCTCAAATTGCGTCAGCACGCCATCGAAGGCACACATTGGATTAATTTAGGGGTAATTGTTGTTTTTGGCTCTGCCACCCTGTTCTTCCAAAATGATGCTTTTATCAAATGGAAGCCCACTGTTTTATATTGGCTTTTTGCTGCTGTACTAGTAGGTAGCCAGCTATTTTTTAACCGCAACCTCATGCAAAAAATCATGGGTGGCCAACTGATTCTACCGGGACACGTTTGGACCAAACTGAATTACAGCTGGGCTCTATTCTTTGTACTGTCCGGTGCCATTAACTTATTTGTGGCTTTTTCAGGTTATTTTAGTGATTCACAATGGGTTAGCTTTAAAGTATTTGGCTCACTGGTTTTAATCGTTATTTTTATCATTATCCAATCTTTATGGCTGGGTAAATATATGAAAGATCAATCCGAAGAACAAGATTGATCGCCTCTACTATGACTAAACAAGAACTAATAGATCTGATCACACAGCGTCTGCAAACACTCACCCCAAGTTATTTTGATTTGGTTGATGAGTCTCATTTACATGCAGGGCATGCCGGTGCACAAGGTGGCGCTAGCCATTTTCGCCTTATTATTTCTTCAGACCAATTTGACAGCTTAAATACAGTCGCCAAACACCGTCTGATTTATCAGCAGGTCCAAGATTTAATGCCCCATCCCATTCATGCTCTTGCTATTGAAATTGTCTAAACAAGGATCTTTTATGAAACGATTAGCTATCGCCGCTCTTAGTTGTGCCCTCGCCTTTCCTTTAGCTGCACAAAATGTTGCTACCGTAAATGGTCAAGCCATCACTCAACAACAGTTTGATGACTTTGTCGCTTTATTAGTTGAACAAGGCGCGTCCGACTCCCCCGAGCTACGCGAGCAAGTCAAACAAGAAATGACAATCCGTTTGGTTGCTACCCAGGAAGCCGAAGCCCTAGGCCTAAATAAAAAACCTGATGTAGCTCAAGAGCTAGAGTTAGCACGTCAAGGTATTTTAGTGCGTGCTTTGCTTAGCGACTACATTGCTAAAAACCCGTTGGCTGACAAAGACCTACAGGCTGAATACGACCGCCTAAAAGCAGCCGAAGCCGATCAAAAGGAATACAAAGTCAAACACATTTTACTTAAAGAGGAAGACGAGGCCAAAAAGCTTCTCGCCGATCTTAAAGCTAAAAAGATAAGTTTTGAAGCAGCCGCTAAAGACAAATCCATTGATCCAGGTAGTGGTGCTCAAGGGGGTGACTTGGGCTGGGCTCCCAACACCATTTACGTCGAAGAGTTTGCGAACGCCGTTGCCGAACAACCAAAAGGTCAGCTCAGCGCCGAACCTATTCAGTCCCAGTTTGGCTGGCATATTATCCAGGTTGATGATGTACGTGACATCACTTTCCCTGCCTTAGAGGAAGTCAAACCACAGGTCGAGGAACTATTACGTCAAAAACAACTGACTGATTTCCAAAACAGCCTAATGGAAAAAGCCAAAATCCAATAATCGGCTTTAGCACAGACCTTAACCTCATCAAGGTCTGTGCTGATCTATTTTAAAATTAAGCGTGCAACAAGGCCAAAAACTGCGCCTCGTCCAAAATAGTAACGCCCAAGCTCTGCGCTTTGGTTAGCTTAGAACCTGCCTCTGAACCAGCCACCACAAAATCTGTTTTTTTAGACACAGAACCTGTGACGCGTCCGCCCGCCTTTTCAATTAAAGCCTGAGCGTCTGTACGTGACAAACTGGGTAAGGTCCCGGTTAGCACTACCGCTTTACCGCTCAATGCAGTGTGCTCTTGAGCTTGTCTAAAGTCCTCGGGCTCTTGGGGAGCCACGCCCACGGTGTTTAACTGTGTGAGCACCTCACGGTTATGAGCTTCTGCAAAAAAATTCACTATTTCCGCAGCCACCACAGGGCCCACATCATCTATTTGCAATAGTTCGTCTTCGTTCGCCCGCACCAACCGCTCTAAGCTAGTCAGATGCTCCGCCAAGGCTTTAGCCGTGGCTTCCCCCACATGCCGTATTCCCAGCGCATAAATAAATCGTGCCAATGATGGCGTTTTAGCAGCTTGCAACGCTAGTACTACATTACCGGCAGATTTAGTGCCCATCCTTGGGTAGGTGGCTAACTCTAACTGTGTCAGCTCAAATAAATCAGCTAAGTTTTTGACTCGCCCCGAATCCACTAACTGTTCAATGAGTTTTGTACCTAGGCCATCCACATCTAAGGCTTTGCGACTAACGGCATGCTCTAAACTTTGTTTGCGCTGTGCAGCACAGACTAGCCCCCCTGTACAACGAGCAATCGCCTCGTCTATGGGCCGCTCGATGGTGGAACCACACACAGGACATAGTTCAGGAAAAATAAACGGCGTAGTGTGGTCTGGACGTAAATCCAAAATAGGTGCTACTACCTCGGGAATCACGTCGCCAGCCCTACGCACTACGACCGTATCCCCCACCCTCACGTCTTTACGACGGATTTCGTCCTCGTTATGCAAGGTTGCATTAGTTACCGTCACGCCGCCCACAAAAACGGGCTCTAAACGGGCTACCGGGGTGATCGCTCCGGTGCGACCTACCTGCACATCAATACCCAATAGCGTAGTGGTCATTTCTTGGGCGGGAAATTTGTGTGCGACTGCAAAGCGCGGAGCTCGTGCTACATAACCCAGCAATTCTTGGTGAGCTAAGCGATTTACCTTGTACACCACCCCATCTATTTCATAGGGTAACTCGGCTCTAGTTTGCTCTGTTTGCTCATAGAAAGCCATTAACGCTGCCGCACCCTGTAGCACTTGGCGGTGCTCATCAACAGGAAAGCCTAGGCCCCGTAACCAATCCAGCATCGCAGATTGGGTGTCAAAGGGCTCCGTCAGCGTCGCGGCCCCCGCTAAACGAATTTCTCCCCAACCATAGGCAAAGAAACGCAGAGGACGTTGTGCGGTAATACGTGGATCCAGTTGACGCAAACTGCCAGCGGCAGCATTACGAGGATTAACAAAGACTTTGTCACCACGCTGGACTTGAGCCTGATTCAATTTTTCAAAATCAGCGCGATGCATTAAGACCTCGCCTCGGACTTCTAGGATCTCTGGCCAAAGCTCTGGCTCCCCCTGCAAACGCAAGGGAATGGATGCGATAGTTCGTACATTAGAGGTAATGTCTTCACCGGTGACACCATCACCACGTGTGGCGCCTCGCACCAACCTACCGTGCTCATAACGCAAGCTAACAGCGACCCCATCAAACTTATATTCGGCGTTATACGCCACGGCTTGATTTTGCAATACGCCTTCGGCACGTAACAAATCGGCTACTCGCTTATCAAAAGCGAAGAGCTCGTCTTGGTCAAACACATTGCCCAAAGACAGCATAGGTCGACTATGAGCCACCGTTTCAAAAGCGGAAACGGGTGCAGCACCCACTCGCTGCGTGGGTGAGTCAGGCACAATCCAATCGGGATGTGCCGCCTCCAGCTGCTGTAGCTCACGCATGAGCTCGTCGTATTGCGCGTCGGCGATCAGCGGCTCATTTAAAACATAATACCGGTAGTTGTGAAAATGAATTTGTTCTTTAATTTTTGCTAAACGTTGCTTCACGTAAATACCCGCAAGGTCCTAGTTTCTCCGGCTCTAAAGCCAGCGTCTTCAAGTTGCTCATAAATTTGATAGAGCTGTTGATCAATTTCGTCATCGTAATGATCCGTTAAGGCCTGACCTTGATCATCAATCAATTCTGCCTCTAGGCGCAAAGCCAAATCACGCCCTACGGTTGCCATGCGGCTAAAGGCATGCTCATCTTTGGGACTGTTGGGTACATCTAAGAGCAAATCCAACCGACTGACTTGGGCTGAATGCAAATCCAAAGCCGGCTTGCCATCAAACAGTAAAGTAAACCGCGGGATGCCCGAGCTAGCCAACCAACCCAGCTGCTTGCCGTATTCCATAAAGCCAGCACTCATTGCGACTTGTAATACGTCACTGGTAGGCAAAGGCTCGGCTAAGCTAAGGCTTAGGCCGACTTGAGCATCTAAATTTGCGCACAATGCGTCTAATTGTTGAGCCCGCTCTATGACGGCTTGTTGCTCTGGCCCATCCACTGTGCCATCGAGCTGTTGTGCTAAGTTTTGTGCTGCCATCCATAAGCGAGACCAGTCAATTTCGCTTAAAGGCCCTTTACGATTAGCTAAAAGCACCGCTAGCTGCATACTGACGTAGGTTTCTTCTTCGTGCGGATACGCATGATGCTCACCTTGGCTACTCAGAGCAAATAACCGCACAGGCTTCGTTTCTACGCGTAAATAAGCACGCAGTAAATCCATGAGCTCATCACCAGCGACTGCTTTAGGAAACTGCACATCAATGACCGCTTCGGTAGCCGCATCAATGTCTTCCGCCAAGATGGCTGGCTCTGTCTTAGGTTGCGCTAAGGTTTCCGCTATACGCACGGTAGGTTCACGCCGCTCGGCCTCTAGCTGACTCATTAATGGGTCGGCCGCGGCTTCTGGGAGCTTGTCCTTCATGGTGTTACGGACACGTCGATCTTGCCACCAATTAAATAGCAATACCAACAAAATGAGTATGGCACCCAGTGCCACTAAGGCTATTTTCAAATCACTCATCCTCTGACCCGACCCTTTATAAGGCTAAATGTTTGTCTATTAACTAATGTGTCATTTCTACGGCGGCCGCCATATCTACAGCCACTATACGAGACACACCTTGTTCTTGCATGGTAACGCCAACCAGCTGCTTTGCCATCTGCATAGCAATTTTATTATGGGAAATAAATAAAAACTGGGTTTGGTCACTCATGCTTTCAACTAAATTTGCATACCGCTCGGTATTGGTGTCATCTAAAGGCGCATCCACTTCATCTAACAAGCAAAATGGCGCGGGGTTTAACTTAAAGAAAGCAAACACCAAAGCCGTCGCTGTTAAGGCTTTTTCGCCCCCAGATAACAATTGAATCGTACTGTTTTTCTTGCCTGGAGGCTGAGCCATGACCTGTACCCCAGCATCCAACACCTCATCACCAGTGATCACGAGCTTGGCTTCACCACCACCAAATAATTTAGGAAACAGTTCGCCAAAATGAGTATTTACCTCGTTAAACGTGCTTTGCAATAAAGCACGGGTTTCCCTGTCTATCTTGCGTATCGCGTTTTCTAGAGTCTCAATGGCTAAAGTCAAATCTTCATGCTGAGACCGCAAATAGATTTGACGCTCTTGAGCCGTTTGTAGCTCTTCTAGAGCCACTAAGTTTACTGCGCCCAGCGCTTCTATGGCACGATTAATTCGCTGCACCTCGGCTTGTAACCAAGTGACCTTGTGCCAATTTTCATCCTGCTCTTGCATAAAAGCCGCCAACGACTGTTTATCGACCTGCTGAGCTTCCAACTGCGTGGCGTACTGCTCTACGGTCAAACGTGCAGACTGTTCCGCTAACTGTAACTGAGTGACTTTCTCTCGTAAAGGCTCAATTCCATCGCCGGTTTGATGTCGGCTTTGTTGCAGCTCTTGGAGCTGCCCCGTTACTTCTGAGAATTCTTGCTGCACCGCTTGTAACGCGTCTTCGGCCAGCACTCGCTGCTCTAAAGATTCTTGTAACAATTCATGCAGCTCGACCACATCCGTACTTTCGTATTCGTCTACTAAGCCGGCCAATTCAATTTGGGCCCGCTGGGCCAGGTCTTGGGCTTGTTGTTGACTGCGTAATAACTCATCCACTCGGGCCTGAATTAGGTTTTTATTATATTGCACGCCTTGGCTTTGTTGCTCTAGGTTTCGTAGCTGATCACGCAACAAGTGCAATTGCGTATTAAGCTCTGCTAGATGCTCCTGCAGATCCTGCTGTTGCTCAAGCAGCTCTTCTAGCATTAACTCGTGTTCCTCACGCTGCATAGCAGACTCTTCTATGGTGTCTTGTAAGTGAGTCTGCTGCTGCTCAATTTCCATGAGCTCTATTTGTACCTGTTGCAAACGTTCTTGCTGCTGTTGCGTCTTCTGTTCTGCTTGTTGGTAGTGTAACTGCAACTCATGCGCTAAATAAGTGAGCTCTTGTAAACGAGTGCTAGCTTGAGTCAAGGACTGACGATTGGAGTTTAACGCCTGTTGAGCCACAACGACTTTCTCCCGCGCACTGTGTACATGTACATCCTGTGCTTTTAAGGCTTTTCTTTGCTGCTCAATATGTTGTTGACGTGCTAGAACTCCGGCCTGCTCAGTATCTGCGGCATACAGCATCACTTGGTGTGCTTGCACTATATGCCCTTCTTTGGTGACCAAAGACATAGTAGGGCTTAGAGACTCACGCAAACTTAAAGCTTGGGCCAAAGTAGGAACCACATAAAAATTAGCCACCCACTGATCCAACAAAGCTTGCCAAGCCGTTTCTTTGGCTTGTACATAAGTGCTCAAAGGAGTCAGCATTTGACTTTCTAGGGGGTGTGTCAATTCTTGCTCAAACGGTTCTACTAACCATAAACGAGCCGGCGGCATATTCTGCAAATCGGCTAAGCCACCTAACTCATCTAAGGTTAACGCTTGTAAGCGTTGTCCCAATACCGCTTCTAACGCATTTTCCCAGCCTGCACTCACCGCCAAACGCTGCCAAATTGGATGTGCCTGCCCAAACCCATACTGCTCTAACCAAGGCTCCATTTGCTCTTGACGCTGTAACTGCTCTTGGAGCTGCTCGGCCGCCTCCAGTTGAGCCAGAATCTGTGTATAAGATCGTTCGTGCTCTTGTAACGTGTCTACGCTTTGCTCGTACTGTTGCTGCAATGGCTGCTCTTGTTGCTCTAGCTGCAGGACTTGTAGTTGCTGTTGATCGACCCGCTGTTGGGCTTGCGACCAATCTTGCTTTAACTGCACGCTATCACTGTGTTGCGCCGTCTGCAGTTGAGCTAGCTCACTATTAAAGCGCTGCTGGCGTTGCTGCAACTGCTCTAATTGCATTTGTGCTGAACTTAAGCGCTGCGCCATTAATGCGGCTTGTTGACGCGTATGCTGTGTACGCTCTTGCAGTTGGTCTTTTTGTTGCTGAGCTTGATGCTGGGCCGATTGCAACGGATCCAGCCCTAACTGACACTCTTCCAAGCGTCCCACGAGCTCCTCACTACGTAATGCCAGCTCTTCCAACTCTTGCTGCTTAATCTCCAACTCGCTGCCGCTGTCTACCCGTAACTGCTGCCACTCTTTTTGTTGAATATGCAATTGTTGCTGACGCTGCTCTAAACGCTGTTGGGCTGTTTTAGCATGGTGAATTTCAGCCTCGACTTTGCTCACCTGACTCGCATGCTGATACAGCTGGGCCTGTGCTTTTTGCACTGCCTCCGTTTTATCTAATTGAGCCTGCCTTAATTCTTCTAGACGCGCCTCTGTGCTGCGCATGTCCGCCATGGCGGCTTCGACGGCCGTCTGCGCCTGCTCTATCGCCAACGCATGCTGCCTTTGCTCTTGACGCGCATTTTTTTCACGTAGCCACCACAAAGCCTGTTGTTTTTGTTCCCCTTCGAGTTGGTAATTCCGGTATTTTCTAGCCACCTCAGCTTGCAGCTCTAAACGCTCTAGCTGCTGCTCTAACTCTTGTAAAATATCCTCTAAACGCGTCAGGTTTTCTGTGGTGTCGCGCAAACGGCTTTCCGTTTCTTTACGACGCTCTTTATAACGTGATACACCCGCTGCCTCTTCTAAATAGACGCGCAGCTCTTCTGGTTTAGCCTCGATCAAACGGTTGATCATGCCTTGACCAATAATGGCGTATCCCCGTGCTCCTAGGCCCGTCCCAAGAAATATATCGTTAATATCCCGACGGCGTACTTGCTGACCATTAATAAAATAGCCACTGGTTCCGTCTCGGGATAATTCGCGGCGCACAGAGATTTCCGTATAAGCACCCCACGGCCCTACGACCCGACTTTCAGAGTTATCAAAGGTTAATTCTACCGAGGCTCGTGCGGCAGGCTTACGCTGCCCAGAACCATTAAAGATGACATCTTGCATAGAGCCGCCTCGTAGTTCAGAGGCACGACTCTCCCCTAGCACCCAACGGACTGCATCGATAATATTCGACTTTCCACACCCATTTGGCCCCACCACGCCAACTAATCGGCTAGGAGTGGGGATTAACGTGGTGTCTACAAAGGATTTGAATCCAGATAATTTAATTTGAGTTAAGCGCACTCAGGACCTACTTCGCAAGTTAATTACAGCTTTCGTATCATAGCCCAGCCATTATAGTGATGCCCACTTAGCGAGAAAATATTATACTGGTTCTCTTACTTGGCCTGAGATCCGCTCTTTTTAACGCCAACTTTTTGCTTTTATTGCTTATCGAGATGCATTTTGAATAAAGGTTTCTATCTAGTCATGGCAGCCCAAGCGCTGTCATCAGTTGCTGATAACGCGTTACTTATCGCCGCTATAGCCTTAATTTTGGATCTAAGCGGGCCCGACTGGATGGCCCCTCTAATGAAATGGTGGTTTGCCTTAGCCTATGTAGTACTGGCTGCCTTCGTCGGTGCTTTCGCCGACGCCTTTCCCAAAGGCAAGGTCATGTTTATCACCAATGGCATCAAAGTCTTAGGCTGTATGCTGATGTTTGGGGTGCATCATCTGGCCGACCACCAAGACTCACAGCTATTTTTGGTCTTTTTTGCCTACACCTTAGTAGGTATAGGTGCTGCGGCGTATTCCCCTGCTAAATACGGTATCGTAACGGAAATGCTAAAGCCCGATCTGTTAGTCAAAGGCAATAGTTGGATTGAGGGCTTAACGGTGCTTTCCATTATTGTGGGCACGGTTTTGGGTGGTTTATTGATTCACCCCGACATCAGCACTGTACTGCGTAACGCCCCCATACTTAGCGCTTTACCCCTAAGCCATACCGAAACCGCTATTTTAATTATTGGTTTTATCTATCTTGCCGCTGCCGCCTGCAATTTATTAATCCCTAATACCAATATTGTTTACCCCAAACAAAAAACTCACCCCATAGAACTCCTAACAACGTTCAAAGGCTACGTCATTATTTTATGGCGCGACAAAATAGGACAGATTTCCTTGGCGGTCACCACCTTATTTTGGGGTGCAGGAGCCACCTTACAGTTCATTGTGATCGAATGGGGCGCTCAGCAACTAGGCTACCGTTTAGACCAAGCCTCTATCTTGATGGGGGTCGCCGCTGTAGGCACCGTAGTGGGCGCCTATCTAGCTGGCAAAGTTTCCTTGAAAAAAGCACTGCACGTACTGCCTATAGGGGTGCTTATGGGGCTAAGCGTCTTGCTCATGCCCTTTGTTAAAAGCACTTGGTCTGTCTATAGCCTCTTGTTATTAATTGGGGCGACTTCGGGCTTTTTTGTGGTGCCTATGAATGCCTTATTGCAGCACCGTGGCCATGTGCTTTTGTCTGCAGGCCACTCAATTGCTGTCCAAAATTTTAACGAACAGCTTAATATATTATTTATGCTGAGTTTTTATACTCTGCTGCTTTGGCTTCAAATCCCCATCAATATCATTATCACTTTCTTTGGGCTTTTAGTAGCGACCCTAATGGTGGTCTTTATTCGTTGGGATAAGCGTAACCACCGACTTAATCCCAACCTAGACGACTGTATTGGCGAAGAGTGCCACGGTAAAGCGCTATAGTATTAAGTGAAAGCCACGCTAGCACGAGCCGCATAAAAATCAGTTAAATAATGCTGCTCGTACGCGTGCCCCACCTGTAATAACACGTGCTCTTGGTGATAAGCCGCCACCAACTGCAGACCAATGGGAAGAGAATGATCCCCTTGACCACAAGGTAACGATAAGGCTGGGTGACCCGTCACATTAAAGGGTGCGCAGTTATGCACCATCAAACCAAACAGATCATACGTTTGCCCCGCTAACTCTAGCTCATTAACCCCAATGGTTTGAGCCGTAATAGGAGTGGTTGGCGTTGCCAACACATCCACCTCTTGCAACAACGCCTCAAATTGCAGAGTTAACTCTGCCTGACGCTCCCGAGATTTAATGTAGTCCACCACCGTAAAGTTCTCTGCTGCACTTAGCGCACCCAAAACGTCAGCCCCGTATTGCTCTCGGAATTGAGGTAGGCGCTCAGCATGCTCCGCCGCCCCCTCGCAAATAGCCAAAGCAAATACTACACCGGCATCGGCCTCCGTATAAGGTACCTCAACCTCTATCAAAACAGCGCCCAAAGCCTGTAAATGCAACAAAGCCTGTTGATACGCAGCATCCACTTTAGGATCTTTTTGAGTCCAAAAATAGTTTTTAGGCACCCCTACTCGTAAGCCTTTTAATGAGTGCTTTAAATGTAGTAAATACGGCTTTCTCGTAAATACCTCTAAAGACACAGCAATATCTGCTACGTTTTTAGCCAAAGGCCCCACGTGATCTAAAGTCGCAGAAATAGGGCGCGTGCCTTGACCAGAAATTAAATCTCGCGTGGCTTTTAAACCTACCACCCCACATGCAGCGGCGGGAATACGTATAGAACCACCCGTATCAGTACCCAAAGTCAACACTGCTAAATCAGCAGCCAAAGCTGCCCCACTCCCACCGCTAGAACCTCCCGGGCTATAGCTACGGTTCCATGGGTTTTGCACAGCACCATAAAAAGGGTTTTGACTCGTAATCCCAAAAGCATACTCATGCATATTGAGCTTACCCAAATGGATCGCACCGGCTTGCTGCATCTGTGCTACAGCAGGGGCATCGTAGCGCGGCACATAGTCTTTTTCTATCAAAGAGCCTGCCGTAGAGCGTAGGCCTTTAGTAAAAATATTATCCTTATACGCCACTGGAATCCCCTCTAGCAATCCAGAAGCCTCTCCTGCCATATAACGTTGAGTGGCTATAGCTGCCTGCTTACGAGCTTGCTCAGCATTCAGCGTAATAAATATATTTGCATCCCCGTGTTTTTCTATGCGTTTTAAGTACTCTTCTGTGACTTCAGTCGGCGAGAGTTTTTTAGTTAAATATAATTCACGCAGTTGTCTTAATGTCCAATTAGACATTCCATCTCCTCTGGTTTATCTAGTGTTAGAGCAGAGTTTGCAGCAACAGCAAATCTGCCCAAGCTTTGACTTTATCTTGGGGGCGTAATAACAACGCCACGGGGTCATAGGTGACCACCGCTGGAATGGACTCCCCCCATGGACTTTGCCATGTTTGCACTTGAGCTCTTAACTGCTCAAAAGACCTTTGGCTTCCAAAAAACAAATTAGAGGTAGCCTGCCCTAATAACAGCAAATGCTTAGGACGAATCAGTTCAATTTGACGCCATAAAATACCTTGGCAAGCCTGAATATAATCCGCCTTGGCATGCTGAGGGCTACGGCATTTTAAAAGTTGGGTGGTATAAAACGTCGTGGCTGCAGGAATGGCTATGCTTTGCAATTGATGGGCAAACAATTCGCCACTTTTACCCTGCATAGGTAAACCAACCATTTCCTCATTACTGCTGGGCGCAATTGAAATCACCATCCAATCCGGATTGTTTTCTTCACCTGAGCCCACTACCGCCCGTTGACGCTGCTCATGCAAACCACACGCCATACATTGCTGGGCATATTGGGCAAGCTGCGACAAAGTCTGTTGACCCAAATCCGGCAAATCCACCACTACAGGAGCGACCGGCTCAAGGTTGGGACTTTCTTGTTTTTTTAACCCCAACTGATTATGTAACGCGGCACGAGCCTCCTCAGGCATTTGAGCAGGTTTTGACTCGGATTTAGGCAAAGATGCCTGAGATGGCACCTGCAACTCAGGCTCTGGGACTATGACTGTCTGCGCAGGCACGTGGGTATAAGCTTTTAGAAAAGGAGCCGCTACCTGTAACTCACGCAACCAAGACAGTTGCACTGGTGTCAATTGAGGAGGAAGTAAGGTCATAAATTCAACTAAGCCAAGACTTTGGTATAGAGTACAGCCGACTCTCTCTCGGAGGGTGTTTTTTTATAATAGTCTTTACGGCGTCCCACAAGCAAATAATCGGCCCCTTCATAGAGCTCACGGGCCGCATAATTGGATTCCCGTACCTCTAGGTGCATTTTGACACAGCGCTGTGCCCGAGCATATTGTTCGGCATAACATAAAAGCTGTTGAGCGATGCCTTGACGTTGATGCTCCCGAGCCACCCCTATAATCAATAACTCCGCCTCGTCGACCGTGGGCATCACCACCGCATAAGCCACTACCTGCTGCTCAAACTCGGCCACCCACGCCCAATGCCCCTGCTCAAGACTTTGATGAAACTGCGTCTCACCCCAAGGGTCCGTTTGCAACTGCTGCTCTAGTTGTGAAACCGCCTTTACCTGTTCTGCACGCATCGGTTTAAACTGCACCGACTGCCACAATGCGCTCGGATTGCCTCCTAGCCCTGTTTCCCGTTCTGCAATGGTAAAAGCCACTCGATTACGTACATAGAGTGGTGCTGCCAAAGCGGGTTCCACTAAGCGTTGTTGTTGGTATGCCTGCAACGCCAACTCAGCCAAAGTTTCTACTCGCCCTCTTGCCGTATTACCTAGCACCACACCCAGTTCAAGCAACGGTTCTTTTAGCTCAGGAAAAGCATCTAGCCCATCACCCGACACGCGTACTAATGTACCAGTACCTAATTGGTCGTGCTGGTGCACTAATTGCTTTAAATAATAATAAAAAGAAGTTTGATTCACTAAAATAGGTTTATGCAAACTATACCAACTCTCTGTAGTGCGCTGATACGCTCCTACGTAGAGTTCTTGCATACGTGCGTCAGCAACTACCACCTCAATAACAGCTTGATCACACATTTCCTGTTGGGCAGCCACTGCTAATAAAGAAGGAATAGCGGCAATCTTTACCCCTATGGCATAAGCAATGCCTTGTGCGACTCCGCAAGCCACGCGCAACCCCGTAAAACCACCGGGGCCTTGGGCAAATGCCACGGCATTTAAGTCCGTTTGGTTCAATTGCACCTGCATTAAGCTTTGCTCAATAAGCGGTAAAATGCGCTCAGCATGTTGAGCAGCCCCCTCGTGTTCTGCGCTAGTTATAGTAAGCTGCTCAGCATCCCACTGCAAAAGCGCAACCCCACAAATAGAGCTAGCACTGTCTAAGGCTAATAGATTTACTTTCATCGGTATTTTACTTGATCTGATAATGGCATTTAGCATTAGAATGTATTTGAGGCCCAGTTGTAAACACAGAGTACACATGCCAGAGAACCCCACTTTCCCCGCGCCAGAACGTAACCAAATGAAACAAAAATACTATTTCTCTAGGGGTTCTCCTAAAGAAAAGCATCAATTGTAAAAATATTCTACGAACCTGTACGCCCTTCATTTTGCCTGTTACATTTCAATCATGAACACACAAAATCAACCTCTTACCAGAAAAATACTCGTCGTCGATGACGATCCTCGTTTACGCGATTTAT
>CANROS010000018.1 GCA_947632305.1 uncultured Paenalcaligenes sp.
TGGAGCTATTTTATTTAAAAATATAGCCTAACAGATGTTTTAGGCTGTAAAACTGTCTGAATAGACTCTAATTATAAGTTATCATTGACTGTTTCATTGTTAGGTTGTTGTGTGTTCGCCTGCAAGGGCCTATTTAGCCCTTATTTCGTTCTAAAATGCAGCGTTGAACCGACACCTGTTAATCCCAATTCTTCATAGACATATTGCGCACCCATGTTCGGATTCCTACGCAGTTATTTCTCTAGCGACATGGCGATCGATCTAGGTACAGCTAACACCCTGATTTATGTGCGGGGCAAGGGCATTGTACTGGACGAGCCATCTGTTGTAGCGATTCGCCACGATGGCGGATCAAATGGCAAAAAAATCATCCAGGCTGTTGGCCACGAAGCCAAACAGATGTTGGGACGAGTCCCCGGCAATATCGAAGCCATTCGGCCCATGAAAGATGGGGTGATTGCTGACTTTACCGTTACGGAACAAATGCTCAAGCAATTTATCCGTATGGTGCATCCGCGTAGTATGTTTGCGCCCAGCCCTCGTATTATTGTGTGTGTGCCATGTGGTTCCACGCAGGTCGAGCGACGCGCCATTCGTGAATCTGCATTAGGAGCTGGGGCGAGTCAGGTGTATCTTATCGAAGAACCCATGGCTGCTGCTATTGGGGCCGGTTTAGCAGTTTCGGATGCTAGCGGCTCGATGGTGGTGGATATTGGTGGTGGGACAACAGAGGTGGCGGTCATTTCCCTAGGCGGGATGGTTTACAAAGGTTCTGTACGCGTAGGTGGCGATAAGTTTGATGAGGCAATTATCAACTACATTCGTCGTAATTACGGTATGCTTATTGGTGAACCTACAGCCGAGCGTATTAAAAAGGAAATTGGCTCTGCTTTTCCTGGTACCGAGATCCGTGAAATTGAAGTCAAAGGGCGCAACCTCTCCGAGGGCGTACCACGCAGTTTTACCGTCTCTTCCAATGAAATTCTCGAGTCGCTCACGGATCCTCTCAATCAAATTGTCTCAGCAGTTAAAACCGGCCTAGAGCAAACTCCCCCCGAATTAGGTGCAGATATTACCGAAAAAGGGATTGCGTTAACAGGTGGTGGCGCTTTGGTGCACGACTTAGACCGCTTGCTCCAAGAGGAAACCGGCTTGCCGGTGGTGGTCGCTGACGATCCCCTAACATGCGTAGTCCGTGGGTGTGGCGAGGCCTTAGAACACTTAGAAAAACTAGGTGCTGTTTTTATTCACGATTAATCCTTGCGTCCAGCTTAAATAGCGCCAGCTTTGGTTCTGGGGGCTGGTGCTGTTTCTGATCCTTCATGCAAGAGCAACGTTCCATTCGGCTATTTAAACGTGGCCCCTCCGCGGAAGTCCGTTTAGCCATTTTTGTCTTATTATCAGTTGTCTTGTTGATCACTGATGCGCGCTGGTCTGTCCTAGAGCCCGCGCGCCAAGCGTTGTCTTTAGCTATTTACCCTTTTCAACGGGCCGTGATGGCGCCTGCTGCTGTGGTGCAACATGTGGATACATGGATGAACGCAACGGCTTTGGTACATAGCGAAAAAGAAGCCCTGCAACGTCAGCGTATTGAGCTGGCTCAAATCTCCACCCATGCGGCCCAATTGGCCGCAGAAAATGAGCAATTGCGTCGTTTACTGCAAGTGGCTGATACAGTGACTCAGCCAGCAGTAGCAGTGGAGGTTTTTTACGAGCCGCCCAATGCGTTTAACCGTCGTTTAGTCTTTAATAAAGGCTCTGCCCAAGGGATTCGGGCGGGCATGCCCGTGATTGACGAGGGTGGGGTCGTAGGCCAAGTCGTGCGAGTCACCCCCTATACCGCCGAGGCCGCCCTGATTACCGATGACAAGGTCTCTATACCGGTGCAGGTGTTACGCAATGGTTTGCGTTTAGTCGCCTTTGGTGGTCATTCTGCGTCTAAAATAGAAGCCCGTTACCTAACCAACGAGGACGACCTACAAGTCGGCGATATTCTCATCACCAGTGGCATTGGTGGCTTATTTCCTGCGGGCTTACCTGTGGCCGAAGTCGAAAACATCGAGTTTGATCCCGCCACTGGCTTTGCGTTAGCTGTGGGGCAGCCATTATCTCATCCCGAACGCTATCAGCATTTTTTGGTTCTTTTAGTCGAAGAGCCTAACTTACAGCGTCAAGACAGTCCTTTGCTTCATGAATAACAAAGCCCCTTATTCTCACCGAGTTAACCAATCACTAGAGCGTAATCGTTCCTTAAGCTCCTTACAGCCTATTGATAGCTCTCCATTCAAACCTGTTTCTAGTTTATGGACGGTTTGGGGAACGGTGTTTTTGATGTGGATGGCGTCTTTATTACCTTGGCGTTTGTGGCCTATGGCGCCCGATTTGTTGCTGTTAGTGCTGTGTTTTTGGGCTTTGCACGAGCCGCGCCGCGTGTCTATGGTGACGGGTTTTGTGTTGGGCTTGTTATTGGATGTACATGGTGGCGCTTTGCTTGGTGAGCATGCCCTTAGCTATGTGTTGGCCATTTATGGGGTAGGCGTATTGCAACGACGCTTATTGATGTTTGGCCCTCTGGTGCAACTGGTGCATTTGTTGCCTATTTGGGTAGTGGCCTTGGCGGTACCGCGCTTTATTCATGCTTGGTTCGTGGGCGAGTGGGCCGGCTGGGAATGGCTTTGGTCCGCGGTGTTGATGGCTGCCTTATGGCCAATTGTTGATTTTTTGCTGTTGTTACCCCATCGTCGTCTTGATGAAGTCGACGAGAGCAGCCCCTAACGTGTTCCTTTATGTTCGAGTTTAAAAAAACCTCACAATTGTTGCGCCGTCGTACTTTTGTACGTGCGGTGGTTGCTGGCTTGGTGGTTGTTTTTTTCTTGGGTTTACTGGTGGGGCGTTTATGGTACTTGCAAGTGGTGCGCTACGAAGGCTTAGCGGCTAGGGCGGATCAAAATCGTATTGCCATTGTGCCATTGCCACCGCGTCGTGGTGAGGTCTTAGATCGTAATGGTGAGGTATTAGCACGTAATTATCGCGATTACACCTTAACGGTCACACCGGCTCAGGTTGAGGGCTCCATGGAGGACATGCTCGAGGAGCTCTCCAGTCTTATTTATGTGTCTCCTCGTGAGCAGCGGCGCTTTTTAAAAGCCGTTCGTCAAAACAGTCGTTATGCCGAGATCTTATTACGCAATAGTCTTAACGAGATAGAGGCCTCTTGGTTTGCGGCGCATTCGTTTAAGTTTCCTGGCGTGCTCCTGCAGGCGCGCTGGGTACGCGAATACCCCCAAGGCGAGGCGGCAGCCCACGTCATTGGGTATGTGGGGCGTATTTCTGAAGGGGATACGGAACAGCTAGAGGAAGAGGGCCGCTTAGGCAATTACCGTGGTACCTCCATTATCGGTAAAAAAGGCATAGAGAAAACCTGGGAAGAGGTTTTACACGGACAAACTGGTATTGAAGAGGTGGAGGTGACCGCCTCAGGGCGTCCAGTGCGTGTCTTGAATCGTGTTGACCCTATTCCTGGGGCAGATCTACAGCTTTCTATTGATATTGAGCTGCAAAAAGTCGCTGAGGCTCAGTTTGCAAATAGACGTGGCGCTTTGGTTGCTATAGAACCTAAGACCGGAGAGGTGCTGGCCTTTGTATCGGCGCCTTCGTTTGATCCGAACCTTTTTGTAGATGGGATTGATGTAGAGAATTGGCGTAAGCTGAATGAGTCGCCGGATCATCCATTAATTAATCGACCGTTATTTGGTACGTATCCCATAGGGTCTACGTATAAACCTTTCGTGGCCTTGGCGGCTTTAGAGCTAGAAAAACGTACCGCCACTGAAAGGATGTATGACCCTGGGTATTTTGAATTCGGTGGCCAACGTTTCCGTAATGCCGGTGGTGCTGTATACGGGACGACCGATATGCACAGAGCCTTAGTGGTTTCTTCAGATACGTATTTTTATTCTTTGGGGCCTGAAATAGGCGTTGATGCGCTGCATGATTTCAGCAAGCAATTTGGTTTTGGACAAATTACGGGTATCGACCTAGAGGGTGAGCGCCGTGGTATTTTGCCGTCCCGTGAGTGGAAGCGCAATGCCTATAAAAAACCATCGCAACAGCGTTGGTATGCGGGTGAAACGATATCGGTGGCAGTAGGGCAAGGCTATAACTCTTTTACCTTGTTGCAGCTAGCTCAAGCCACTTCAGTATTGGCGAACAACGGCATCTATATGACACCTCATATAGTACGTGAGGTCATAGATTCAGCCACGGGCACCAGTACGGCAACAGTGACTGAACCTTCCCACATTATCCCCTTAAAACAAGAAAATATTGATGTGGTGAAAAATGCCTTGGTAGAGGTAACCCGCAGCGGTACTGCTCGACGTGCTTTTGGTGATGCTCCATATCAAGCTGCTGGTAAAACCGGTACTGCCCAAGTCTTTAGTTTACGAGGGGCCAAGTACAATGCCAGTGCCATTGACGAGCGGTTACGTGATCACGCCTTATTTATGGCTTATGCGCCAGCCGATGACCCGCAAATAGCCATAGGTTTGATTGTGGAAAATGCGGGGTGGGGTGCTACGATTGCTGCTCCTGTGGCCCGTTCAGTATTTGATTATTGGCTAGTCGACCGAGGGAAGTTGAATAAATGAAACTGGTTTGGCAGGGCATCTTAAAAGCCTTTAATTCTTTCGACTGGCCCTTATTAATTTTGCTTGGTTTGATGGCCATATTGGGTCTCACCGTGATGCATTCTGCCGTGGGCAGCACTGATTGGCGTTTTGCAGAGCAATCCAAACATTTCTTACTCGCCTTTGTGGTGATGTGGGTGGTGGCTTGCATACCCCCCCCCTGGATTATGCGGCTGACTCCGTATGTGTATGTCTTAGGGGTGATTTTGCTGTTAGGGGTCGAGTTTTTTGGGGAAACCAGCAAAGGCGCTACGCGTTGGCTTAACCTTGGGTTTATGCGCATACAGCCCTCAGAAATGCTGAAAATCACCGTGCCCATTAGTTTGGCGTGGTATTTTCATAAACGGCAAAATGCTCAACTCAGTGTGTTAGATTTTTTAGTGGCTGGCTTATTATTGGCGGTACCTTTTGCTTTGATTGTGCGTCAGCCTGATTTGGGCACGGCGCTGATTGTGTTGGCCACTGGTTTTTATGTGATTTATTTTGCGGGGTTGTCTTTTAAAATTCTGGTGCCAGCAACGCTCTTGCTCTTAGCCGGCTTGGGCTCTCTTTTGTACTATGAGGATCTGTTGTGCGCCCCCGGTTTTGATTGGGTAGTCTTACATAACTACCAAAAAAATCGCGTGTGTACCTTATTAAACCCGGGGATGGACCCTTTAGGTAAAGGCTTTCATACCATTCAATCTATGATTGCAGTGGGCTCAGGTGGTATTTACGGTAAAGGTTATATGTTGGGCACGCAGTCGCGTTTGGATTTTATTCCCGAGCGCACCACTGACTTTGTGTTTGCGGTATTTGCCGAAGAGTTTGGTCTGTACGGCGGCATCATGTTGTTGATCTTGTATGCCTTAATTATTTTGCGTGGCTTAGCCATTGCCGTTCATGCTAAAAGCCAGTACAGCCGCCTAGTGGCGGGTTCTTTGTCTTTGATGTTGTTCACCTACGTATTTGTGAACGTAGGTATGGTGACGGGCGTTTTGCCTGTGGTGGGTGTGCCGTTGCCCTTTATGAGTTATGGCGGTACTGCTCTGCTGACTTTAGGGGTGGCATGTGGGATGCTGATGGGGATCAGTCGGTACAGGCCAACCCAGAAAAACAGTCATTAGTTTTAATCCCAGAGGCCTGTAGCTAAAATGCCTTCTAGTATTTTAGTCACGGGGGCGGGCAAAGCGGCGGTGGCAATTTGCTGGCTATCTAGCCAGAGCTCATCGGGTTTAGGTTCGTATAAGGCAGCAGGAGCTTGGATCCACCAAGGTGTAATATGCAGTTTAAAGTGGCTGAATACATGGGTGAATTCGGCCATTTTTTGAGCGCTGGAAACGGGCGTGCCCTGGCCAAGCATAAATTGCTCTAATTGCGCTGGGGTGTCAAATTGTGGCAGGCTCAACATGCCGCCCCAAATACCGGTATCTGGACGTTGCTCTACTAAAATACGATTGCCTTGTTGCCAAATTAACATCTGACAAGAACGTTCTGCTTGTTTTAAGCGGGGCTTAGGGGTGGGCAGCTCTGTTTGGACGTGGTGCTCTAGGGCAAAACACCCCGTTTGCAAGGGGCAGCGTTCACAGGCGGGTTGGCCGCGGCTACAGACTTGTGCGCCTAAATCCATTTGCCCCTGCGTATAGGCGCTCATATTTAAATCAGCGGGCGCTAGGGCAACGGCCTGATGAGCCAAATCCCAGAGTTGCTTTTCTGTGGCGCGCAAATGGGTAGCACCATAAATACCAAAATAACGGCAAAAAACCCGTTTAACGTTGCCATCCATAATGGGCGCACGCTCGCCCACAGAAAATGCTGCAATGGCGGCTGCCGTAGAGGGACCGATGCCGGGTAAGGTGGCTAGCACCTGACTTTGAGTCGGGAAGCGGCCTTGATATTGGTTTTGGACCACTTGGGCGCATTTATGTAAATTGCGTGCTCGGGCGTAATAGCCTAAGCCAGCCCAATAGGGCATGACCTCGTCTTGTTCTGCTGCTGCCAAGTCTTGCACCGTAGGAAAACGGTTTAAAAAACGCTCGTAATAACCTAACACCGTGCTGACTTGAGTTTGTTGCAGCATAATTTCTGAGAGCCAGATGCGGTAGGGGTCAGTGGTATGTTGCCAAGGTAGATGTTGACGGCCGTGGTCTAGCTGCCAATGCACGATGCGTTCGGCAAAAGTAGAAAGCAAAACAGACATTAAAAGGATGATTGACGAGTGACGGACCAACGAGCTGCTGTGGCTGTGATCACCATGATTAATAAACTAACGAATAATAAATCAGCGGCGCTAGGTAAGGTTAGGCTAACAGAGGTGTTGTAGCTGGCAGCCAGTCTATTTAAAGCACTAGTTAACGGGCTAAGCGCTATATGAGCTAAAACAATGGCCAAAAGACAAGACAGCCCCCCGCTAATTGCCCCTACGTATAAAAAAGGACGACGCACAAAGCTTTCTGTGGCGCCCACTAAGCGGGCCACCGTGATTTCTTGACGTTGATTTAAGGCCTGTAGACGGATGGTGTTAAAGACGGTAGCCACCACAATAACACCTACGCTTAGACTTAATACCAACAGAGCCAAGCGCCCAAAACTAAGAAGGGCATCAAGTCTATTTAACCAATCCGAGTCCAGCTGGATCTGATCTACGCCAGCCAAGTCTTGGAGGGCTAGTGCCAGATGGGTGGCGGTAGCGGATTGTTCTGCTGCCGTAGGCAGGCGAATGATTAAGCTGTCGGGCAGAGGATTGTGCGGCAGAGCAGCCAAGGCATCGGCCCAAGCTGGATCTGTTTGCAGACGTTCGGCGGCTTGCTCTTTGCTGATAAATTGAATGTGTTCAATTTGGTCGCTGTATTGGTCTTGAATGGTGTTTTTGAGTTGTTGGGCTTGTTCGTTTTTAAGCTCGGGCTCTAGGTAAACAGTGAGCTCGGTCGCCAAGGGGATAGATTGCACCACGGGTTGGGCTGAAATTAAAATAGCCCAACTAATCAACGGCAAGCACAGGGCCAAAGCCACTACAGTGATATTGCTGAGCGAGGAAAAAGGCTGTGTGAAGAGGCGTAATAGCGCCACTTTAAACGCGTATTGGTGTTGTCGAAGCCAGCTTTTCATAAAGAATTCGTCGTTAAGGCAAAATTAAAGTGGAGCGCCCGCTAAATCGGTAAAGCGACCCGGCTCAAGCAATAAGGTGCGCTGTGCATAATGCGACATCAGTTGTCTATCGTGCGAGGCGATAAGGGTAGTCACCCCCACACGATTAAAGTCTTTGAATACATCCATAATCCGTTTGGCACTTTCGGCGTCTAAGTTAGCCGTGGGTTCGTCTGCAATAACAATGGCCGGTTTATTGACTATGGCGCGCGCAATGGCTAAGCGTTGTTGTTCGCCCCCAGACATTTCAATGGGGAACTGGTCTTCTTTGCCAGCTAAGCCGACTTTTTCCATGGCGGCGCGGGCGCGTCTTAAAGCCACTGTGCGCTCTAAGCCTAGTACCTCTAAGGGCAACATGACATTGTGAATGGCGCGCCTATCGTGGAGTAAATGCACGTCTTGGAGAATAAGACCAATGGCTCGGCGTATGTAGGGTTGGGCACGGCTGGGTAATTGGTCAATGCGATTGCCTTTAACATGCACGGCTCCTCTGGAGGGGTGCTCTAAAGCCCCAATTAGACGTAGTAAGGTGGATTTGCCCGCACCCGAGGCTCCAGAGACAAACACAAATTCGCCGGGTTGAATATGGAAGTTGATGTCTGCCAAGATATTTGGCCCACGACCATACGATTTAAAAACGTGTTTGAATTCAATCATAAAGCCCGCATAAGAAAGAGGTACTAATCATAGCTAATATTATGCCGCAAAGACGCCATATAAAGCATTTGCCGAACGTAAAAGAAGCAAAAAACGGTAGGATTGAGTGAGCGAGAGCCATTTTAATGTGAGTCAATGTTAATGTTTGTCAAAAACACCGTGAACCCAAAACTCTGTAACAATAATGCAAGGTGAGCACGCACCATATCGGTTACATTTTAAGCATTGGTTAATCTACAAAGAGGTGTGTGATGAAAATGCTCAAATTAACAAAAATTGCTACGGGTGTGGCGGCGGTGGCCATGTTGGCTGGTTGTGTCACAATGGATTCCCAAGGCGGTCGCACAGCAGCGGGTACTGGGGCTGGCGCTGCACTCGGAGCCGGTTTGGGTGTGCTGATTGGTGACAGCAGCAAAGCCGCAGCTATTGGCGCTGGGATTGGTGCAGTTGCTGGTGGCATTGTGGGTTATAACTGGAAAGGCATCAAGGAAGACGTACAACAGTCGGGGGCATCTAGCTTAGGTGTGGATGTGACTGAAATGCCAGATGGCAGCTTGCGCGTTAATATCCCTAGCAATGTGTCGTTTGATTCGAGTCAGGCAGTGTTAAAGCCTGAACTCTTGCCCGTGTTAGATAGCGTGGCTCGTGCCTTAGTACAGCATCCCGAGCTGCGTGCTAAAGCCATAGGCTATACCGACAGCACAGGTGGTGCCGATTTAAACCAACGTTTGTCTAATGAACGTGCGTATGCGGTAACTAATTATTTAGCGCAGCGCGGTGTGCCTGGTAGCCACCTTATCGCAGAAGGCCGTGGCCCCAATGCACCTATAGCAGATAACAGCACGCCAGCAGGACGCGCTTTGAACCGTCGTGTAGAGCTTTATCTTTATGCGGTACAACAATAAAGCGAGTTTAGCGATACGTAGCAGCACCGTTACGATCACTAGCTAAATATGGCCCCCTGAACTCTATCAGGGTGGCCTATTTTTTTTGTGGTGCCCAGCTGTCTAGTAAAGTTTGGATCACGGTTTCTAGCGTGATGAGCTGTTGCTCAGAAAGATGGTGTAAATCATCAGGACTTACCCGTGTGAAAGGCCAATTGCTGCTGTAATTATCTGCAGCTTCTTGTAAAGTAGGACTCATGGCCCCTAAACCCTGTTCTAACCATGACGGGTTTACTTTTAAGGTTTTTGCTAAATTAAGTAAATTGCGCGCGTGTAAACGCGTCCCAGTTTCATAGCTAGCTATAGTGCTTTGGGATATCCCACACAAGGCTGCTAATTTGCTTTGGGTGTAACCTCGTAATTGACGAGCATAAAGAAGCCGCTGCGCAAAAGTATTCACTCCTCTATTTGACGATTTATTTAAAACACTTTGGTAATAATCATTATTACTAATGTAGTAAATAGAGTGTTTGTTCCTTATGTAACGGCTTAGCTCAATGTGTAACATAAGGATAGCAGTATGATTTCGCCATCTAGCCCAACCCTTATTTGGTATCAGCCCCAACAGCCAGTTTTTAGTGCTGAATTACAGGCGCGCGAAGCACAGTTGAAGGCAGCAGGCTTTGAAATCCAAGTTCACTCACAAGCGCGTGATTTTCATCTGGCAGCAGCTCAAGCAATGGCCGATATGGCTAGAGTTACACCGCTGCTTTTTATGATTTCAGGTGTTAATAACGAGAGTTTAGCGGCCATATCACGCTTACGTATGCAAAGTGTGTATTTGCCAATCATGGTCGCTTTCCCTTCTTTTATCGAAGAGCGCATACTGCAAGCTCTTTATAGTGGCGCCGATGATTACTGTGTTTTAGATAACAGTGCCGCTTTATGGGTCGCAAAAATAGAGTGTTTACTCAGGCGGTCACGCCATCCTGGGCTCCCCGCATCTAGACCAACTTGGGCCGAAACGACGTCCAAGCCAGAGTCAATTGAGTCGTCCTGGGCTTTGCGGGATGATGGTTGGGTCTTGCAAAGTCCTGAGGGGGCCCACATTGCACTGACGACCACAGAGCGCCAGTTTTTATTAATATTGTGTTCACAACAAGACAGACGAGCTTCACATCACCAGTTACTAAAAGCCATTAGCGAGCCAGGTAATGAAGCCGATGTGGGCACCGGACATAACCGTTTAGGGGTGGTGATTAGCCGTTTAAAGCGTAAAGCGGCTTTGGAGGGCGCTGTGATCCCCATTCGTTCTATTTATAAATGGGGATACATGTTCAGCGCACCTGTAGAGCTTGTTTAGTTTTTGAGGCTATAGCGGCTTAGGTTTAAATCATCCGTACGGATTTCAGGTTCATTGCCAGAAATGATGTCGGCAATAAGCTGAGCACTTCCGGTGCTCATGGTCCAGCCTAGGGTGCCGTGGCCCAGATTGAAATAGAGATTATTGGCAGGGCCTTTGCCAATAATAGGTACACTGTCTGGCGTTTTAGGGCGCAGTCCTGTCCAGAAGTTAACCTGTGTTTTTTCGTGGCTAGCTTTAGGAAAGAGATCGTTTAACACCATTAATAGGGTGGCTTGGCGCTTAGGGTTAAGGCGCTTATCAAACCCTGCTACCTCGGCCATCCCGCCTACACGGATTCGTTTATCAAAACGAGTTAACGCTATTTTATAGGTTTCATCTATTAGGGTGGACTGGGGCGCAAAGTCAGGGTCTTCGATGGGGACGGTAATAGAATACCCTTTAAGCGGGTAAACCGGTATGGGAGCAATATTGCGTAGTAGCGGTCTGGACCACGAGCCCAAGCAAACCAAATACGCATCAGCGGTAATCAGTTGATTATTGCTGATGACGCCTGTGATGGCGTCGCCTTGGCGTTGGATTTGCTGGATGGACTCGTTAAAGCGGAACTCTACCCCTAGTTCTTCAGCCATTTTGGTTAAGGCCAAGGTAAACAGCCGGCAGTCTCCGGTTTCATCATCAGGTAGACGTAAGCCACCTACGAGTTTTTCTTTGACTAGCTCTAGGGCGGGTTCAGCCGAGGCAAGTTGGTCGCGCCCTAAGAGCTCAAAAGCTACCCCCATGTCTTTGAGTACACGCATATCGGCTTCAGAGGCCTTGAGCTGGTCGTCTGTACGAAACAGTTGCAAGGTGCCTTTTTGGCGTGCTTCGTATTGGATCCCAGTGTCAGCGCGTAGCTTGGCTAAGCACTGTCTACTGTAGTCCGCGATACGCACCATGCGTTCTTTATTGGTTTGGTATTTGGCTGGAGTGCAATTCGCCCACATTTGGAGCAACCATTTCAGCTGAAAAAGACTGCCATCAGGTTTGAAGCTAAGAGGCGGGTGTTCAGCAAAGAGCCATTTGGCGGCTTTGGAAGGAATACCTGGGGCTGCCCAAGGGGAGGCATAGCCAAAAGAAACCTGGCCGGCATTGCCGAAACTGGTTTCCATGGCAGAGCCTTCTAAACGATCAATAACGGTGACGCTATGGCCTTGTCGGGCTAAATAGTAGGCGCTGCAGACCCCTGCAACGCCAGCGCCTAGCACAAGCACTTTCATGGTTTTTCCTTGGTGGTAAGGCGTTATTTTGAGTAGTTAACAACCATGTTATCGCGATGGATCAGTTCGGCATCAGACATAGAGCCTAAGATATCTGCAATGGTATGGCTGGGTGAACCCATAATACGGCGTGTGTCTGTACTGGAGTAGTTAATAAGACCACGACTCTGCTCTACTCCGGCTTCATCAATACATGCTACAACATCGCCACGGTTAAAGTCACCTATGACGTCAGTGACCCCGATGGCTAACAGACTTTTTTGGTCTAGCGTGAGGGCTTTGACGGCACCGGCATCCAGTTTGACTTTGCCCCGTACGCGTAGGTGACTGGAAAGCCAACGCTGACGAGCGCTTTGAACAGGCAGCTCAGCGCGTAGCTCAGTGCCTATGCATTCCCCTTGGGATAAGCGCACCAGCACGTTGCTTTCATGGCCTGAGGCAATCACGGTGTCACCACCGCTATTGGCTGCGCGTTTCGCCGCCAAAATTTTTGTGATCATGCCCCCAGTACCCACGCTGGAGCCAGCGCCCCCTGCCATTTGTTCAAGGCTGGGTTCCCCGGCTTGGGCGTGAGAGATGAAGGTGGCATCCGGGTTAGAGCGAGGATCTGCACTGTACAGGCCAGATTGGTCGGTCAGAATAATTAGCGTATCGGCTTCGATCAAGTTGGTCACCAAAGCCCCTAAGGTGTCATTGTCACCTAAGCGAATTTCATCAGTGATGACCGTGTCATTTTCATTAACTATGGGTACCACACCCAAGTTAAGTAGGGTGTAGAGCGTACTACGCGCATTTAAATAGCGAGTGCGATCGGCTAAGTCTTCGTGAGTGAGCAAGACTTGGGCGGTGCGAATGCCATGTGCGGCGAAGGCCACTTCATAGGCTTGGATTAAACCCATTTGCCCCACGGCAGCAGCAGCTTGTAATTCGTGCATGGCAGTAGGTCGACGTGGCCAGCCAAGACGCACAATGCCTTCGGCAATCGCACCACTGGACACCAACACGACTTGTTTGCCTTGTTGGTGCAGTTGCGCAATTTGTGCAGACCATTCTTTGACCGCTGTGCGATCTATGCCTTTGCCTTGATTAGTGACTAAGGATGAGCCGACTTTGACTACCAAACGCTGAGATGCAGCGACTACTGACTTTGCCGTGTGAGACATAAATGAACCATTAAAAATAAAGCGAGATCAATTTACGAATAAACCTCTATGATAATCCCGCTTTTTCAGATTGTGCTGAGCTTTTATTCGCTTTGATCAATGTTTTGACGGTTAGATTTAAAACGCGGGTCCTCTGGCTCAAAGTCGGCTTTGGCTTCGTCTTCTAAGCGTTGTGCTTCCGCTTGTTGTTGGTCTAGCCAACTTTGAATTTTTAAGACCAGGTTTTGTGTGCCTTGGCCGGTGAGAGCGGAGATTTCAAAGACTGGATTTTTCCAGTTCAAACGTGCGCACAGCTGCTCTTTGAAGCTGGCTGGGTCCTCGAGCATATCGATTTTGTTAAGCGCTAACCAGCGTGGTTTTTCATACAGATCGGGATTGTATAAACGTAGCTCTTCGACAATGGCTTCGATTTCTTCGACTGCTTTTTCTACGGGATCGACTTCAGGATCTAGGCAACTGACATCCACAATGTGGAGTAAGAGGCGAGTACGTGAGAGGTGACGTAAGAATAAATGACCTAGACCGGCGCCTTCGGAAGCACCCGAGATTAAGCCGGGCAAGTCGGCAATGACAAAGCTGTGAGCCGGTGAGCTGCGCACCACGCCTAAATTAGGGTGCAAGGTCGTAAAGGGGTAGTCGGCAATGCGGGGGCGTGCATTCGAAACCTGAGTAATAAAGGTCGATTTACCGGCATTGGGTAGGCCTAACAAGCCCACATCGGCTAACACTTTTAGCTCCAAGCGCAGTTTACGTTGCTCGCCTTCGGTACCGTTGGTGTATTGGCGTGGCGCACGGTTAATACTGCTCTTGAAGTGCAAGTTGCCTAGCCCGCCCTGACCGCCTTGAGCCAAGGTGACTTGTTGATCATGATGGTCTAAGTCAAATAAGAGTTCGCCGGTTTCTGCGTCGTAGACAGTAGTCCCGACGGGAAAGCGTAGCAGAATGTCTTCACCTGCTGCACCGTATTGGTCAGAGCCGCGGCCATTTTCACCATTACGGCCTTTGTGCAAACGGGAGTAACGGTAATCGATCAGCGTATTTACATTGCGGTCAGCGATGGCATAGATAGAGCCACCGCGGCCGCCATCACCGCCGTCAGGTCCGCCTTTGGGGATGAACTTTTCGCGTCTAAACGAGGCGGCGCCGTTGCCCCCTTTACCGCCTTGTACTTCAATGGTGGCTTCGTCTACAAATTTCATATTTTTTCCATTAAGAGTCGCTTTAGCTCGTTAGACCGTTTGAGTCGTTAAGAGATGAGCGATAAAGCGTTCATTTTGTAAGTCTAATACGGCCCCATCAAACTCTCTAAAGCATAAGGTTGCGACGCGGTCTCCGGCTAGCCAGCCCCCTATAATCATGTTGGGGCGGTCAGCAACTGGGTGCGGTGGGCAGTATTGTTGATAAATCATGGGCTCATGCCCATAGTGGCCATCGGTTTGAGTGACCTGTTGGTTGTTTTGTATGACTTGGATGTTTTGACTAAGTCTACCAACAACTGGTTTGATCACATAGTCCAGTTGATGTTTTATAAAGTAATCAGCACTGAGTTCTGTGTGCAAATGCGGTACATGGGCCCAGCGTTGAGCAAAGGCGTCGTCTTCGGCGTATAAATAGCTTACCCAAGCGAGCAGGCCTTTATGCGACATGAACCAACGCCACGGTGGTTCAAAAAAGCTGACTTGTTTGTACCAATGGGGCCAGTGCGCTAAGACATCTCGGCCTGAGGTCCACATTTCTTCCCAAGGCAACAACATAAAAACGGCATCAGGCGGCGTGTTAACCCCATCAATTCTGAAAGGTTTTTCTATGTCTAGTAGCGTGTGGTTAAGGCTTTCTATCGTACTGAAATAAACGTCAGCCCCAATGGCCTCAAAAACTTGAGCGATGGTTTCAGAGGTGGTGCAGTCTTCGATGTGATTCACCGCACAGACAATGGCCACTGTTTTGCCGGCAAAAGCCTGTAAACGTGCTTGGGTTTCAAACCACCAATCATTGGCTTGATTTTCAGTTTGTCCTAGCTCTGTGGCAATTTTGTTTTGTAGATTGATGGATTCAAATAGCATTACAGGCGTGTCGCCATTGAATTCATACACCCCCAAGACTTGCCCAGTGCTTGGATCGACAGCTGCGTCTAAACGACCATAGATGGCGCAGGACGCCGGTGCTATGGGTGATTGATTGCGCAGATGATCTTGAAAGGAGGCTTTAGCATAGTCTACAAAAGCACCAAAGCCCACGTCATGTGCAGCAGAGCAGTCAAACCAGTAGAGTAATTGTTCTAAGGGGAGCTCAAAGGCCTGTTTTAAGGCGTCTTGAAGCATTAGGTAATAGTGGCTGAGCTCAGTTTGTAGCTGATCCGCTGTGTGCTCAGATAAGCAGTACAACGGTAAATGGTGGTGATTCTCAATAAAAAAAGAATAGCACTCTTGAATATCTTGGTGGAGCTGGTCGTGATGGTTGTAAAGGGCTTGGCAAAAGGGGAGCTCAGAAGCGATGAGCTCGTCAATCTGCAAAGGCACGGCACGATAAGTAAGGGAAATAGCGCTCATGACACCAGTGGTAGAGAATTAGCTGCCATTGCTGTAACTGCTGGAGCGAGCTCCAGAACTGTTAAAGGTACCGCCTTGGCTTTGGCCCACAGCAGGACGAGCCGCACTGTTAGGACTGCGGTTTAAGGTATTGCCTGTTGTGCCCTGACGCAACTGCTGGGTTCTAGAGGCAGCATTAGAACTATAGGCTGAGCTTTGTATGCGTTTTTCACGAGCATGGGCTTCACGCGACATTTGGGTGTTTTTGCCCGCACCAGAAAACGCGTTACTGAGCAAATAGCCGGCTAACATACCGCCCAACATGGGGCCAATCGCTGAAGCCCAGTCAAAACCAGACGAGGCTTCGGGGTTGTCTTTCTTGGCCTGAGCTTCGGCGTCGGCCATGGTGGAGTTAATGATTTCAGCTGGGGCTTCCCAGCTTTCAATTAAGCCGTTATCCGTAACTCTAGACACCACCATGGTGCGTTGACCATTATCATCCAGCTTAAAATAAGCATCAATGACAGTGGGATCAGTGCTTTTCAATTTTTCTAATAAGATGCGAGTGGCTTCGCGCTCAGCGTTGAGTTGATCTAGGACTTGTTTGGCGGCCTCGGTTTCTTGGGCCACCACAGGAAGGGCTGTGGTAGTAAGCCAAGCGCTTGTGGCTACTAGACTGAGCAACGTAGATTTTTTCAACATATCTAATTTGATTTCACAATAAAAAAACTGCACCTCTGACGCGGAACAAAGTCCTCCAGATGGGTGCAGTTTTTAGTTTCGGTAAAAACCGAAGGGCTTATTCAGCAGCGATTACAGAAACTGTACGCTTTTTTAGCGCGCCTTGGATGCTGAATTTAACGTGACCGTCTACTAAGGAGTAGAGAGTGTGGTCTTTACCCATGCCCACGTTAGTGCCAGGGTGGAATTCTGTACCACGCTGACGCACGATGATGGAACCCGCGTTGATGGCTTGGCCACCGTAGATTTTGACGCCTAGTCGTTTAGACTGTGAGTCGCGTCCGTTGCGCGTAGAGCCGCCGCCTTTCTTCTGTGCCATGTTATTGCACTCCTATTGGTAATACCCGTCGTATTGATTAAGCGTTAACGGCTTCGATACGAATTTCGGTGTAGTTCTGACGATGACCTTGGGTGCGACGATAGCCCTTGCGACGGCGCATTTTGAAGATTTTGATCTTGTCGTGACGGCCTTGTGCAAGAACGGTAGCAGTTACCTTGGCACCATCAACGAAAGGAGCACCAATTTGGAGGGTGTCACCTTCGCCTACGGATAGAACCTGGTCTAGCGAGATTTCTTGCCCAATGTCTGCCGGTATCTGTTCTATTTTCAATTTTTGGCCAACGGCAACACGATACTGTTTACCGCCGGTTTTTATAACCGCGTACATAGGGAATTCCTATAAAAAACGATATTTCGTCAATTAATCAAAAAAGTAGTCTAAAAATAAATAGACTAATCAAGCATTATAAATGGCCTAAGTCAAGTTAAGCAAGCCTCTCGGGGCTCTTCGGCCTAATCACAACATTTGTAGAGGTTTGTGACTGTAATTTTTTGTATCGATAGGGCGGCTGCAGGCGTGTTTTAAGACCGAGTCAGTGGTTTTTAATTACATTTGAAACGATTCAGCGATTGTTATTTATAGTGAGGGGGGTAAGGTAGGAACTGTGATCAGCCTTAACCAATACCAAGTTGGCTCAATTTAAACACACCGCATAAGGAGTGGATTATGAATAAAGATACCTTGGAAGGAAAGTGGAAACAGCTCAAAGGTAAAGCCCAAGCAAAATGGGGTGACCTAACCAATGATGAGCTTGATCAAGTCAATGGCAATACAACGCAGCTTGTGGGCTTAGTCCAAGAGCGTTACGGCAAAACCCGTGAAGATGCCGAAGCAGAAGTAAAGCGTTTTTATGATGAGAACCCCTAACTCCATTTGGGTACATCAACTATAAAGCGAACCCTGTAGCCGCGCCCTATGAGGCGTGATGAATAGGAGCTAATTATGTTGCATTATGCTTTACTTTTTTTCGTAGTCGCTATTATTGCCGCTGTTTTAGGTTTTGGTGGGATCGCCGCTGGCGCCGCCTCAATCGCAAAAATACTGTTCTTTGTGTTTATTGTTTTGGCAATTTTAAGTTTAATCCGTGGATTAATGAGTAGGTAGAGAAGTCTCCGTAGTTTTTGAGAGTGATGTAGGTATTTGATAGCCCGCCATTGGCGGGCTTTTTTTGTAGGGGCTTTATGGCCATTGGTCCGGTTAGGCAAGCCAGCGTTTGCGGCGTCGGTAGTGTTTGACGTTGTGATAGTCCACGCGGTCAGCCCCGCCGAGGTAAAACTCTTGGACGTCGGGGTTTTCTTTGAGCACCGCGGCCTCGCCGCTCATGACCACATTACCATTTTCTATTAAGTAGGCGTGATCCACAAACTCCAGCGCTGCGGCAGCGTTCTGCTCTACGAGCAACACACTCATGTTGTTCTCTTGGTTAATTTTGCGGATAATGCCAAAAATTTCTTGTACTAAGCGCGGGGATAGACCAAGACTGGGCTCATCTAGCATCAAAAGCTTGGGTTCGGTCATAAGCGCTCGCCCAATGGCTAGCATTTGCTGTTCTCCACCCGATAAATAGCCGGCTTTGGTTTTTTGAAACTGAGTAAGACGCGGGAAGTAGTCATAGACCATATCCCGTAATTGATTTAAACGAGCTCTGGAGCCTCCACTACGATAGGCGGCGAGTAAATTGTCATCAGGGGTTAAATGGCCAAAAATACGACGGCCTTCCATGACGTGAACTAAACCCATGCCCACGCGTTTGGGGGCGCCATAGGGCAATATGTTTTCGCCTAAAAACTCGATGGAGCCTCGGGTAACCTCACCACGCTCGGGGGCTAATAGCCCACTAATTGATTTGAGCGTGGTGCTTTTACCTGCACCGTTAGAGCCAAGAAGGGCAATCATGCCCCCCTCGTTAAGATGCAATGAGACACCGCGAATGGCTAAGAACACTTTGTCATAGACCACTTCTACGTTGCTCAGTTTAAGCATTAACGACCCTCCTTAAAGGCAGCGGCGTCCTCGCGGATAGATTCCCAGACAATCTCTTGGTAAGGGTTAGCCCAGTCGTTTAAAGGAGCCCATTTTTCACCATCCCAGTGTGAAACTCGACCAAAACCACCGCCTTGGTGGTCTTCGGCGCTAAAGCTAAGAGGAGGCAGCAAGCCTTTGGCATCGTAGTCTTTGATCATCTCAAAGCCTTGACGCAGCTTGGCACCATCTAAGGGCGGGCCGAATTCCTCTAGGGCTAAACGGGCCGCCTCAACGGAAACTGCCATGGTGGCTACGCCCACGTTATAGTAAGTACGACCTACGTTTTCTTTGGGGCCTGAGCCATTGCCTGGCTCAATGACTTGGGTGATGATGTCTTGGATGAGCTCGGAGTCGGTCCCGTTGGCGGTACCTTCAAACTTACGGATGCCTTTAGCGGTATTTTTCCCAACGGATTCCATGTCGGCCTCGGCTAACCAGACCACCGAGTTAATTTTCTCAGGAGCAATGCCATTGCGGATGGCTTCGCGTACAGAAACGGCTTGGCCGCCCCCCGCGCCCCAAATAATCACTTGATCTGGTCTATAGCGGCGTACCTCGGACCACGTGGAAGATTGTTCATTGCCTGGGCTGGCATAAGGGAAGGTGCGTAGTGTGAAATCCAGTTTTTCAGCGAGTTCTTCGAGGACGGGAATGGGTTCACGACCGAAGGGAGAGTCGATGTAAATATGGGCGACTTTTTTGCCTTTAAGGCCGCCTTCTTGTTGCTCCATGTAATCCACTAAGGTGGCGGCTTGTGACCAGTAGGTAGACATGACGGGGAAGACGTAGGGAAAGGTCTCACCATCACTGGCGTCACCACGACCGTGAAAAGCGGTAATCATCACGACTTCATCGTCTAAGACACGGTTTACCATGGCGCGTGCTACTGGGGTGCTGAGAAAGTCGAATAAAATAGCACCATCGCGTTGAGCGCGGTTGTAGGCTTCAATGCCTCGTTGAGGTTGATTGCCAGTGTCAGAAGATAAGTACTCTATTTTGTGCCCATCAATACCACCCGCGTCGTTAATCATGCGTAAATAGTCTTTTTGACCTTGAGCGTATTCATTGGTTAAAAACGTATAAACGGCAGTGTAATCCAGAGGGGCGGCAAATTTGATGGGGTCTTTGGCGTGCGCAGCACCAAAGCTCATCACACCAGCCACTAAGGCGGCACCAAAGGCCAATTTGCGTATGGAATGTCTCATCGTAGTCTCCTAAAGAATGGTAATACTGTTTTTGTTTACAGCTTAGAGTGACGGAAAGGCCAGACCAACAGGTAGTTGCGTATGTTGTCGTAAATCTTTCCTAAACCCAGAGGTTCAAACAACAAGAATCCAACAATTAAGGCTCCATAAATCATTAATGGAATGTGAGCTAATAAGTTGGTGGACACATCAAGCCAGCCCAGACCTGAGAGCATAATGACGAGGTTGGTTAAGAGAATGGGAATCAGCAGTACAAAGCCGGCCCCTAAATAGGCGCCAAGTACGCTGCCCAAACCGCCCACTAACACCATGGCGACGAGCTGAACTGAAATATTGAAATTGAATTGTTCGGGAGTAACGGCTTGGTAGTAGCAAAAGGCTAGGATTGCGCCAGTGACACCGCCTAAAAAGGAACTGGTAAAAAAGGCAATTAATTTATAACGCACCACATTAATCCCGATAACAGCTGCGGCGTAGTCTTTGTCACGGACGGCAATCAGGGCACGACCAATGCTGGAGCGTTTGATATTTAGAATGAGTAGAGTGATAAAAACAACCCAGAGCAGCGCTAAGTAGTAGCGAGCCATATCGGATTTAAGGGAAACAAACAGAAAAGTGGTGGCCGGGGTTTGCAAGGTGGCTTGAGCGCCCCCACTAATGATGGGAACATTGACAATAGTCCAGTCAACTAGGTATTGCATTGCCAAGGTTGCCATCACCAAATAGAGTCCTTTTACGCGTAAGGCGGCGGCGCCGAAGATGCTGCCTATTACGGCAGACATCAGCCCTGCCCCCAGCAAAGCCAACTCTAACGGTACGCCAGCGCGAGTTAAGTGAATACTCGTATAAGCCCCAATCGCCATGACGGAGGCAAAACCGAAGTGCAGTTGGCCGGCAATCCCCATTAATAGAGTCAGCGAGAGAGCGGCAGCGCTTAGGATGAGCCACGGTAAAATATAGCTAGATAGGTAAAAGTTGCTAAATACAAAGGGGGCGACTAAACCTAACGCTAAAAGAAAATAAACCTGATAGCGGTCAGCTGGAATAGGCCAGAGCTGGCGTGCTGTTTCGTAGCGAGTGTGGTGAATGCCTGATAAACGATAAAACATAATTACACCCTCTCAATGTCTTCACGACCTAAAATGCCGTAGGGACGGAACATGATGGTGAATAAAATAATGAGCGAGGTCACCACATCACGGGTACCACCGCCTGCGAACCCATCTAAATAGCCAGGGATTACGCTGCCTAAAATGCCCACAATCAGGCCACCAATTAAGACCCCTAAAACACTGTCTAAGCCGCCTAAAATGACTACTGCGATGGCAGGGAATAAAAGCTGAGACAAGGTCCAATCCACGCCTTGCACTGAACCCCAGACCACACCCGCCGCTAAAGCAGAGATACCTGCTAAGCCCCAAGACACCCCAATGGCGCGCTCAACGGAAATACCTACGGACCAGCTGGAAATGTGGTCATCAGATACGGCACGTAGTTTGGTCCCTAGGCGGGTGCGGAAAAACAGCCCAGAAGCCGCAATTAGCAGTAGCGCTATGACACCACCGACCAAGTACACACGATTAATAAAGACGTCCCCAATAATAATGGGGGTTAAGGAAATGCCAATATCCAGCTGTTTGGGGGCGGCGCCCAGAAAACCGGGGCCAAAACCACGTAAGAAAATCTCCAGTCCTAGCGTTAGCATCACAATCATGATGATGGGTTGGCCCACCATTTTTCTGAGTAAAAAGCGTTCGGCTAGCATCCCAAAAGCAAACATTACGACTGCGCCCAATACAATAGCTAAGACCATAGGGACGCCACTGCTGGCGAGCATCCAGACCACATAAGCGGCTGACATCACCATCGTGCCCTGAGCTAGGTTGGGCACGCCTGACGATTTATAGATTAACACTACGCCCAGAGCGACTAGGCTATACATCAAGCCCGTTAAGGCTCCATTTACTAATAATTCGAGGAAATATGCCATGCTTTATTCCTTTATTTATTGGTATTGTGAAGACGTAAGGTGCGCTTTAACACCCCTGTTTCACCGGTTTCGTACACAATAGGCGCTTCAAAATCAATTAGCTCAGCGTCGTTGTACATGGCTTCAATAATGGCGCTATAGGTTTGATCAATGACCTTGCGACGTAGTTTGCGAGTGCGCGTGACTTCGCCATCGTTTGCATCAAATTCTTTGTGTAAATTGACAAAACGTTGAATGCGCAGCGGCTCGGGCAAAAGCTGATTTACCTTTTCAATTTGCTCTTGGATGAGTTGATAGGTTTTAGGGTGTTGTGAGAGCTCGGCATAGGAAGAATAGGGCACGCTATTTTCAGTGGCCCAATGCCCAACGGCTTGGAAATCAATACAAATAATGACATTGAGGTGGTCGCGGTCTTTGCCTAAGACGCAGGCATCACGGATGTAATGACTAAACTGCAGCCGATTTTCAATGTAGGTGGGAATAAAACGTTCTTTTTGAGCGGTGTAGACCACCTCAGAGACCCGTCCTAAGACCACCAGTTGGCCATCGTCTTCTAGGTAGCCTGCATCCCCTGTGTGCATCCAACCATCACGTAGGGTTTCAGCGGTGTCTTCGGGCTTGTTGTAATAGCCATCAAACACGTTATCACCCCGCATTAGAATTTCGCCATCCTCATCAATTTTGATTTCTACACCAGGAAAAGGTCGGCCTACTGCATGCAGTTTGACTTCGTCGGCCGATTGGGCTGCAGCCAACGCGCAGTTTTCTGTTTGGCCGTAAAACTGGCGTAAATTTAAGCCTAAGGCGCGGAAAAAGAGAAAGACCTCTTCGCCAATGGCTTCACCTGCGGTATAAGGGCGTTGCACTCGAGATAAACCGAGTCTGTCTTTGATGGGGGCGTAAATAAGCTGCTTGCCCACCCAATACCACAGCTTTTGACCCACTGAAGGGGATTTGCCATCTAAGCGAGCGCGCTCTAAACGCAAGGCGTAGTCCATAAAATGGTGATACATTTTTTGCTTAAATGGTGGGGATTCATCAATGCCTACTTGAATGCGGGTCAACATATTAGACCAAGCGCGCGGTGAGCAAAAATAAAGGGTGGGTGCAATTTCACGTAAATCACTTTGGGATGTTTCTTGGCGTTCAGGAATGTTGACCACAAACCGTAAGGCTAAGGCGGCACCGATGGAGAAAATAAAGTCACCTACCCAAGCGATGGGTAAATAGGCCATGTGGACTTCGCCTTCGGCAAAGTAGCCCGCGTTGGCGGCATTACGGACCCCATATAAAATATGGCCATGTTTTAAGGGAATGCCTTTGGGCACCCCTGTGGTGCCTGACGAGTGTAATAGGGCGGCGATGTCATGGATAGAGGGTCGAGCAAGTAGATCTGCGCTTAGGTCGGCTTGGTCCTTGAGACGTTGCTGTCCATTTAAGACGACCTCCTCAAAGGCCATCGTCAGGGGATTGGCTTGTTGGTCTAAACCACGTCGGTCGTCATAGATAATTTTTTCTATTAAAGAGTTTTCCCCTTGGAGCCCGACCACATGGAGAAGTTTGTCCACTTGCTCTTGGTCTTCAGCTACAGCAAAACGGATGTTTTCACGTTGAATTTGACCGGAGAGTTCTTCTGGTGTGGTGTCAGGGTAGGCCGGAGAGGGAATGGCTCGTAAAGCGATGGCGCCCAACATGGCAAAATACAGTGCGGGACGGTTATCGCCCAAGATGAGAACCAGATCATCTGCTTTGACGCCTTGTTGTTCTAAGCCAGCAGCAAAGCCTAGGACTTGGTCTAGGTAGTCTTGCCAAGTGAATTCTTGCCAGATCCCGTGATCACGTTCGCGCATGGCGACTTGATTCGGATAGTGCTCGGCGTTATAGGCTAATAAACGCAATAAGTTATCGCTGTCTTCCCAGTTTGGGTGGAGCAGGCGAGACTGTTCACGGGGATTAGGCTGTTGCATGGTCTACCCTCCCTATATAAGCAGCGACTACCGTTGGATCACTAATGGCTTCTAGGGGTAGCCCTTCTTTGATCTTTTCACCATTATTTAAAACCACTAAGCGATCACAAATAGCGGTGACCACATCCATATGATGTTCGATCAATAGAATTGTTAGGTTCAGGGCTTCTTTGGCGTCTAAGATAAAACGCACCATGTATTCTTTTTCTTCTTGGTTCATCCCAGCCATGGGTTCATCTAGAATTAAAAATTTTGGTTCAGCCACCAAAGCTCGGGCTAACTCAACGCGTTTTTGGGTACCTAAAGGCACCACACTGACAGGTTCATCTCGTACGTCTTCGAGTTGCAGTAAATCGATGATTTCTTCGACCTTGTAACGATTGAGGATTTCTTCTTTTTGAGCGGCTCCCCAGTAAAACATAGCGCTTAGAATGCTAGGTTTCATGAAGTTATGACGCCCCAGAAGAATGTTATCCAACACGCTCATGCCCTTAAACAAGGCGACGTTTTGAAAAGTACGTGCTATGCCTAATTGGGCTATTTCGTGGGGGCGCATCCGTTGAATAGGGCGGCCCATATAAAGGATCTCACCTTCTTGGGGCGGGAAAAAACCGGTGACTGCATTGACGGTAGTGGTTTTGCCAGAGCCATTAGGCCCAACTAGGCCTAGGGTCTCTCCTTGACGTATTTCCATCGTGACGTGTTTAACCGCGTGCAAGCCGCCAAACCACCGACTGATGTTGTTACACGCTAAAACCACCTCACTTTGATTTGGTGTTGACGTTAACGTTGACGTTAAGCCCATGTTGTCTCCCTATGAGCGGTGTGGTTGTAGACACCGCCAAATCGTTGATAGATATGGTTTATAGACCGAGTTTTATGATGGCATCTGCGCTGAGCAGATCTTTGGTAGATTGATTTTCCGCAGTGGGGAAATCGGTATAGCACAATACGTAACGCGGGATTTTGTAATGAGCGATTTGCCCTTGGCTGTACTGGCGTAGGCTGTCTGCGTCTAGCGTGTGAGAGGGGTGTAGGCGCACGGCGGCACAGAGCTCTTGGCCTAGACGAGCATCAGGGACCCCAAACAAAATCAATTCGTTAATAGCGGGGTGTTGACGTAGAAAACTGTGGACCTCGGCGAGGTAAATATTTTCACCACCACGAATGATCATGTCTTTGATGTTGCCGACGATTTGGCAATAACCTTTGTCATCAAAACGAGCTAGATCACCGGTATAGAGCCACTGGTCTTTGATGACTTGTTGGGTGAGGTCATCACGCTGCCAATAGCCTTGCATGACAGGGTAGCCACGTACACAAAGCTGACCCACGGTGCCTATTGGTACTACATCGTTGTGCTCGTCAATGATTTGGGCATCTATGTGAGGCTGTACCTGACCCACGGTGCTAACGCGTAATTCGAGTGGGTCAGACAACGCTGTCATAAAAGATACTGGAGAGGATTCGGTCATGCCGTAGGCAATCAGAACCTCGGGCATGTGGAGTTCGGTAGTGACGCGTTGCATCACGTCTATAGGGCAGGGGGCTCCAGCCATAATCCCGGTACGCAATGAGCTGACATCGGTGTGCTCCAGTTGGGGGTGATCGAGTAGGCCCACGAACATAGCAGGCACACCATATAAAGCGGTACACCGTTCGGTGGCAATGGTATGTAGCACCTGCAGGGGTTCAAAACTTTGGCCAGGGTAGACCATAGTCGCACCATGGGCAATGCACGCCATATTGCCCATAACCATACCAAAGCAGTGAAAGAGCGGTACGGGAATGCAGACCCGATCGTTGGGGGTGTAGTGCATTTGTTGCCCAATAAAAAAGCCATTATTAAGCAAATTAAAATGGCTAAGGGTAACGGGGGCTGCAAAAGTACCCAAGGCGCTGCTGAACTGAATGTTGTAAGGATCGTGGGGCTGAACCTTTTGCTGGGCCTCGGTAACACGCTGCGGGTCTAGTTTGGAACCTGCTGCTTTTAGTTGGGCAAAGCTCAGCATACCGGCTGGGGCAGGGTCTTCGATTTGAATTAAATAACGTAGACTGGGGATGGTTTCAGACTGGAGTTCGGTGGCGTCTTGTTGTTCTAGCTCTGGAAAGAGGGCTTGCAGCATGGCCGTGTAGTGGCTGCTTTTGAATTGGGTCTGAAATAATAAAGCGCTGGCTTGAACCGCCTGGAGTTGTTCAAGTAGCTCTGCTGGGCGTGCAGAGGGGTTGATATTAACGAGAATAATGCCTGTTTTGGCACAAGCCAGTTGTGTTACCAACCAAGAGCTGCTGTTATTTGCCCAAATGGCTAAACGGTCTTGGGGTTTGAGGCCAATAGCTAAAAGGCCGGCAGCGGCCTGTTGAACCTGCGCATGAAGCTCTTGCCATGTCCAGTGGATATTTTCAGCGCTACTAACAAGAGCATCGTGGTTCGCGTGGGTTTTTACGACTCTGTCAAAATAATCACCAATGGTGTCATTGGTGAGTGCAACTTCGGTACTGCCGCGTACATAGCTCTTGCGACTCATTCGTCTTCTCCTGCTACTGATACTACGGGTATGGAATTGCAGTCTCCCCAGCCGCGTGTGGCAGTAGGGGAGTCTATTTAAGTTAAGTCATTAGGGTATCAATTTATTTCGACTAAGGTAAAAGGGGATAATACTGATGGGGTTTTAGCCCGTTGACAATTAAGAACGGTAGTCTGCATTAATAGAGACATAGTCATGGGAAAAGTCGCAAGTGTAGACCGTTTCGGTGTGTTCACCGCGTCCTAGCGAGACTCGGACCAGTATTTCGCTTTGTTCCATAACCCGTTTGCCGTCTATTTCCAGGTAATCAGGATTGCGTCCGCCATCTATAGCGACCAAGACATCACCCAACCACAGACGAATTTGATCCACGTCTAGGTCATCAATACCGGCATAGCCAATTGCGGCCAAAATGCGCCCTAAATTGGGGTCTGAGGCATAGAAAGCGGTTTTAACGAGGGGAGAATGAGCAATGGAGTAAGCGACTTTACGGGCTTCTTCGGAGCTGTGGGCCGCTTCGACGGTAACAGTGATAAATTTAGTTGCCCCTTCGCCATCGCGCACAATCTTTTGCGCTAAATCAATAGCGGCTTCGCGCAACGCATTAAAGACAGGGGTGTAATGGGGGCTGGCTACACTATCAATTTGCAGACCACTTTGTCCCGAGGCTGCAATAATAAACGAGTCATTGGTTGAGGTATCGCCATCAATGGTGATGCGGTTAAAAGACTTGTTCGCGATTTCACGGCTCATGTCTTTGAGTAACTCAGGTGCAATACCTACGTCGGTAGCCAGAAAGCCCAGCATAGTCGCCATGTTTGGACGGATCATGCCGGCGCCTTTGCTAATGCCGGTGATAGTAATGGCTTTGTTCGCTAGCTGAAGTTGCTGTGAGTGGATTTTGGGCTGAGTATCCGTGGTCATAATGCTGTGAGCCGCATTAAACCAGTTGTTGTCTTGGAGGTCAGTGATGGCCTCTGGCAGCGCGCCTAGTAGTTTGGACATAGGCAACGGCTCGAGGATCACACCCGTAGAAAACGGTAGGATTTGGCTGGGGCGTAGATCTAAGAGCTTGGCCAGTTCGTTGCAGGTTTGATTGGCATCGGCTAAGCCAGGCTCGCCTGTGCCGGCATTGGCATTGCCGGTATTAATCACTAACGCACGGATGTCTGCTTCGGTGGCCAAGTGAGATTCGCAGACCTGTACAGGCGCCGCTTTGAAGCGATTGGTGGTAAACACCCCGGCGATTGAGGTGTTGGGACTAAATGTAAAGACCGTCAGGTCTTTTTTGCCTGCAGAACGGATCCCTGCTGAGGCGATACCGATTTGTACGCCTTTTACAGCATGAATATCAGATTGAGCCGGAATAACAAGATTAACAGCCATAGCACACCTAATTGGAAGCGTTAAAGATATATAAGCTCTTATATTACCGTGCTTTGGGGCGAATGATTAGTGGGTAGGTTGAGTAAAATCTTGTGAATGTTTTTTGAGTTCTTGGAGGGCACCCATCATGGCATTAATGTGCTGGTCGGAGAGCTGACCAAAAACGGAACAGACCCATTCGTTGTGGGCTTCGCTGATGGCTTGTAATTGTTTTTTGCCTTTGGGGGTCAGCTTCAAAATAGAACTACGACGATCATGAGGTAATTTGATGCGTTGCACAAAGCCTTCTTTGATGAGCTGATCAGCGATACCGGTGATATTGCCATTCGTCACCATCATATGACGTGACAAATCGCTCATTTTGATGCCTTGAGGAAATTGCTCGAGCTGAGCCATGACTTCGTAGCGCGGCAAGGTGGTATTGAATTCGCGACGTAAGCGACTACGAATTTCATTTTCAATCAGACGCCCACAGCTTAAATAGCGTAGCCAAGTACGCAAATGTTGGCAGGCGGTGGGACTAAGACGTCCTTCGAGGTCTGGCGTGCCAGCAATGGAACTAAAAGGGAGATCAGTAAGCAACATAGCAGTGCCCTAATAAAATGTGACTAGAGACCGTAAGGATCTAGTTGGATTTTAGGTGGGCACGCTATAGGTTGCTTTGCGAATAATCAAAGGTTAAAGCAATGCTTAGTTTTTAAGGCGTTTAAAGGCGCGTTCTGCGGCTTCTAGGGTGGTTTGGATGACCTCATCAGTATGAGCGCCGGAGGTAAAAGAGGCCTCAAAAGCGGATGGCGCCCAGTACACACCCTCGTCTAACATGGCATGGAAAAACTGTTTGAACTGATCAATGTTGCTGGCGGCAACCTCGGCATAGGTGGTGGGCACCTGTTCGCTAAAGTACAAGCCCAGCATGCCACCTACGTAATCGGTGCTGAACGTTAAACCCTGAGCTTTGGCTAAATCGGCAAGACCTAGCGCCAGTTTTTGAGTTTGGGCGGCCAGGGTGTCATAGAACAGGGCATTATCAAGCAGTTTAAGGGTGACTAAACCGGCGGCGACAGCGACTGGATTGCCAGAGAGCGTGCCCGCTTGGTAGACATTACCTAGCGGGGCGATGCAGTCCATAATGTCTGCACGACCACCAAAAGCACCTACAGGCATGCCACCCCCAATGACTTTGGCTAGGGTAGTGAGATCAGGCGTAATACCGCTGAGGCCTTGTACACCTTGTGGGCCTGCGCGGAAACCGGTCATGACTTCATCAAAAATTAAGACGGCATCGTGGGCAGTACAGATCTCACGTAGCCCTTCGAGAAAGCCAGGCGCTGGTTTGATTAGATTCATATTGCCGGCAATGGGCTCAACAATAATACATGCAATGTCAGAGCCATGTTCAGCAAAGGCGGCTTGTACGGCTTCGAGGTTGTTGAAATCCAAAACTAGGGTGTGGCGAATGAAGTCCTCGGGCACACCGGCCGAGGTGGGATTGCCAAAAGTCAGTAAACCCGAGCCGGCTTTGACCAGTAAGCTATCGGCGTGACCGTGGTAGCAGCCTTCGAATTTAATGATTTTATTGCGACCGGTATAACCACGCGCTAAACGAATTGCGCTCATGGTGGCTTCGGTGCCGGAGCTGACTAAGCGCACCTTTTCCATGGAGGGCAGACGTTGGCTGATGAGCTCGGCTAATTCGACTTCGCCTTTAGTTGGAGCACCAAAAGACAGTCCGTTCACCGCAGCGTCTTGGACGGCTTTGACAACGGCGGGGTGAGCATGACCTAAAATAGCTGGCCCCCAAGAGCCTACGTAATCGATGTATTTTTTGCCGTCTGCATCCCACACATGGGCGCCTTCTGCTCGTTCAATAAAGGGAGGCGTGCCGCCGACTGAACCAAAGGCGCGTACGGGGGAGTTCACCCCACCAGGGATATGTTTAGAGGCACGAGCGAATAGTTCTTGGTTTTTAGACATAAAAAATCCTGAGAATCATGAATTAAAAAGGCGGCTAAAAGCGAGGGCTTCGGTATAAATGCAGGGGGCTTCGAATAAGCTGCTAATCACAGCGATGCTATCCACACCGGCCTCTAGCAAAGGTGCAGCATTGGCAGCGGTAATGCCGCCAATAGCAACGACGGCAGCTCGGGTGGTGTCGCTATAGTGCTCACACAGAGCACGGCCTTGGCGTAAGATGTCTAGCGTAGCACGCGGGGCATTGGGTTTGACTAATGACGGGTAGACCGCACCAAATGCCACATAATCTACGCCCAGTTGTAAGGCCTGTTCAGCCAAAGCGAGCTGATCATAACAGGTACTGCCTAGCCACTGATTGTTATGTAGTCCGGCGCGGGCGGCGGTTAGTTCCCCGTCATTTTTACCCAAATGGGCGCCAGCAACGGATAAATCGCGTGCGGTAGTCCAGTCATCGTTAATAATAAGAGGCAGTTCGAGTTGGGCGCAGAGCTGTTGCACTGCAGTGCGTTGTTGTAGGTGTAGCTCTGGTGTAGCCAATTTACGTCGCCATTGCAAGACGACCAGCCCCCCCTCGTGGGCGGCGCGAATACCGTCTAGTAGGCGTGCTGTGTCATCCCATTCAGGGGTGATGCCGTATAAACCACGGGGGAAACGTAAAGGTAAACGCATAATAATGTTTTTAAGAAAAAGCTTGGCGGATGATACGGGGGCCCATGCCGGCTTGAAAAGCGTGCTCAGCGGCCTGATCTGTATAGGCAATGGCCTTAGTGCAAGCGGCTGTCTTGTCTAGACCCTGAGCGAGATAGGCGCTGATTAAGGTGCTAAGTAGGCCTTCGGTGTCTTGGAGACGTGCCGGCTGAATGGGGCTTTGCCATTGGTGGATAAGCCCATCTTGGTTGTGCAGCTGATGAAGTACATGAGCCGAGTCTGGGCTGGGTAAGGTGTAAAATACAGCTTGGGCCCCATAGTCTAAGAGACTGGCTATAGGGTTATCGGACTCAGACAACAGGCCAGCGGCTTGCCATTGGGCAAGCAGCGTATGGTCGGCGACGACGATATCAGTCTGAGGCAACACCAATTGAAAAATCGCATCGGTGATTTCATCTGAATCGGCATCATTGTTTAAAATGTCTTCGTCTGGGATAGACTGCAGATG
>CANROS010000019.1 GCA_947632305.1 uncultured Paenalcaligenes sp.
CCCATCAGGGGACGATAATACACACGAATCAACCAAGAGCTAGTCGCCAAGTCATCACCTAACATTTCCCCCATCGACACGTACAAATCCTCCCATGGCGTATGGTAAATAGAGGCTTCTGTAGTGGGTGAATCACTGGACACGTATTTACGTTTTTCAGGTTGTAGCCAAGCAATGGGCTTGTCATTTTTAGTCACTAAAAAGTGGGCCATTAAGCTTTCGTAGTTCGCCCCTTGCACCACCTGCAAATGCTTAAAAGTCAGCTCATAGCCCGCCATGCTGATTGTCCCGTTTGGCGCGACTTTATGATGCTCTTCGCTACCATAGCCAGTTGTCCAAGCCGCCCCCAACACAAAGACGCCCACCCCAATATGGGCCAAATGCATGCCCAAAAAAGAGCGGGGTTGTTTAAACAGCGCCACCAGCCAACTCCGCTGTTGACGGGTACGCGCTACGCGGTGCCACAGGTCATAACAGGCCGTAAAAATCACCCATAACGCCAAAGCAGAGGCCACTGCCACGCCCCAGCGCCATTGCTGCATCAACCACGGTAAATTTACACCTATCAGCACTGCGGCCAAGGCCAGTAACGTCGCGGGTTTAATCCACTGTGAGGTATTTTGTCTGCGCCAATTTAAGAACGTGGTCAGGCCCAAAAAGATCATCATGCCCAGCATCAATGGCACAAAAACCCGATTAAAATACGGCGGCCCCACCGAAAACTTACCACCGCCCACCACGTCCATCAGCAAGGGAAACAACGTGCCAATAAACACGCTAGCGCAAGCCGTAATCAAAAATACATTATTAATTAACAGCCCGGTTTCTTTGGAGACTGCATTAAAATCCACCTGACTGGTCAATTGAGGCGCACGCCAAGCATAGAGCCCCAATGCCACACCCACCACAATTACCAAAAAGAATAAAATAAACACACCACGGCTAGGATCCGTGGCAAAAGCGTGCACGGAGGTTAATACCCCTGAGCGCACCAAAAACATGCCCAACAACGCTAAAGAAAAGGTCAAAATAGCCAGCAACACAGTCCAACGTTTAAAACTATTGCGTTTTTCTGTGACGGCTAACGAATGCATCAAAGCGGTGCCTGCTAACCAAGGCATAAACGACGCGTTTTCTACTGGGTCCCAAAACCACCAGCCGCCCCAGCCCAGTTCGTAATAAGCCCAAATACTACCGACCAAAATACCTAGCGTTAAAAAGGCCCATGCCACCATCGTCCAAGGTCGGCTGTATCTGGCCCACGCTGCGTCCAAACGATTGAGCAACAAAGCAGCCAACGCAAAAGCGAAGGCCACCGAAAACCCCACATATCCCAAATATAACAAGGGCGGGTGAATAATTAAGCCTATGTCTTGTAGCAACGGATTGAGACCGCCCCCTTCTAAAGGGCTAGTGTCATAGCGCAAGAACGGATTAGAAGTCAGTAAAATAAAAAGTAAAATACCAAAAGCAATCCAGCTTAAGATCGCCACCACTAAGCTTTGGACATTTTTAGGTAAACGCTGACTGCTTAGGCTAACCGCCACCATCCAAAAAGCCAAAAAGGCGATTAATAGCAACAAAGAGCCCTCGTGCCCACCCCACACGGCAGCAATGCGATACCACCAAGGCAATAAGCTATGCGATTGATTGGCCACATACTGCAAAGAAAAATCATTGTCTATAAAGGCCCACGTTAACGCCAAATAGCTTAATCCCACCCCTAGACCGACCAGACACACCAAGGGCCTGACTAGACTCATGCCGACCACATGCTGTTTTAAGCCAGCCCATACACCCACCACCCCCAGCAGCAAACTGAGCACACAGGCTAACATTAATAAAAAATGCCCAAATTCAACAATCATTGCAATGTCTCTTGTAATTGGGCCTGATCAATACCCTGCTGTGCCTCGGGGGGCATGTAGTTCTCATCGTGTTTGGCAAGCACTTCGTGCGCCTGAAAACGTTGCTCTTGCCATTGGCCTTGCGCTACGATGCCTTGGCCCTCTTTAAATAAATCAGGCAAACTGCCGCGATACACCACCGGGATAGTTTGAGCCGTATCGGTCACAGTGAACTGCACCTGAATGCCGTCCTCTAGACGCTGCACGGAGCCAGGAGACACAATCCCCCCTACCCTAAAGGTTTGATTTAATGGCGCCTCACCCTGTAGCACCTGCGAAGGCGAGTAGAAAAAAACCATATTTTGTCGTAGGGCTTGGATCAGAAAAAAGGCCATTAGGCTTAACGCCACTAACCCACCGACCACCCAAGACACTCTTTTTTGACGGGGCGTCATACATCACCTTTTAATTCTAAAGAGGACTCGCTTTGCTCCAGCTGCTTTAAATGACGTTGGATCCGCTCACAATGTCGCTGTGCTAAACGAACCCGTACTACTTCGTAAATCACCAATACCAAAAACAAGAGCACCACACTCCAGACATACACGCCATGACCGGATAGATGCAACCACGTGATTTCTGCCATATTATTGCGGCTCCGTCTGCGATAACGAGGCCACGGAACGCGCCTCCCAATCCTGTTGTTGTAACTGCAAGGCTTGCTGCATAACAATAACGCGAGCACGCCACAACGCCATACCCCACGCATACAACCAACCCGCTAGACACATAATCAACAAAGGCCACAACATGCTGTAAGCCATGCGATTACCGCCTGAAAAAGACAAGGAAGCCCCTTGATGCAAGGTTTGCCACCAAATAACCGAATAATGAATAATGGGTAAATTAATGCCACCCACCACTACTAAAATAGAGGTCGCCATATAGGCCCGTGGCCCAGGCCGTAAGCTCTGGCTTAGCGCCAAATAACCCAAATACAAAAACAACAAAAACAACATACTGGTTAAGCGTGCATCCCAAACCCAATACGTGCCCCACGTCGGTTTGCCCCAAATGGCTCCGCTCACCAAAGACAGCACACACAACAAGGCCCCCGTGGGTGCAATGGCTTGGGTAAACCACGCCGACAATTTGGTTTTAAACACCAAATACATTAAGGACCAAAAAACCATCATGAGGTACAAAAACATGGCGAGCCAGCTGCTGGGCACATGCAAATAAATGATGCGATAGACCTCGCCTTGGACCCCATCTGTAGGCGCCCAAAACAAACCCAAGCCTAAGCCCACTATGGCCAAACAGGCTGCCACTATTAAGCACCTAGGAGCCCAACGAGCGGCTAAAACACTGAAGGTCTTGGGGCTGGCATAGCGCATTAAGCGAGACCACCATGCACGAGAAGATTGACTAGACATACAACAAGACCCTTTAATACATTTGCTTAATCGCAAGGGCACATAAATACGGAATAAAGAAAGTCGCTGCCACCCACAGGGCAAGTAACAACCAAATTGCCGGCATCGCACTGGCGCCACCCAAAACCAACAACACCGCTTGGCAGCCAAAAATCAATACGGGCACACACAAAGGTAACTGTAGTAAGGCCAATAGCGCGCCCCCTTTTTCTAAGCCTAGGATCAAGGCGCTAATTAGCGCACCTAAGCCAGACAAAATCGCCGTGCCTAATAACAAACCCATTAACAAAGGCCCATACGCCAGACTAGGCAACTGGTATTGCAGGGCAATTAAAGGAGTTAGGAGTAACAAAGGCAAACCAAAACCTAGCCAGTGGGCGGTGATCTTAGCGGCGATCATCACACTAGGCGGCGCAGGTAACAACAGCAATTGCGTGAGCGTGCCATCACGCCAATCTTGCTCAAAAATCTGCCCCAAAGAAAGCAGGTTCGCTAACAAGGCGGTAACCCAAATCACCGCCACGCCCATGGCGCTTAAAAGCTGAGGGTCAGGATTAATGGCCAAAGGGAACAGACTGCTAACCAAGACAAAAAAGACTAGACTCACCCCTAAAGCAGTACGATTACGCCAACTAAGGTGCAAATCACGCCGCAAAACCCAGATAAAGCACGATATAGGGTTCATCTGACGCTCGCTGTTAACTGCAAGGTGTGTGGCTCACAGCGTAGGGAGGGATAACTTTGGTGGGTGGTGAAAATCACCGCTCCCCCTCTGTCACATTGCTGATCCATCCACTGCACTAATAACTGCGCACCTTGGTTATCTAACGCGCTAAAAGGCTCATCTAATAACCACAACGGACGTGGGTGTAGCTGCAAACCCAACAAAGCGGCCCGACGTTGCTGGCCTTTAGAGAACTGCCCCACCGGCAAATGCAACAAAGGCAATAAGCGCATTTGTTGCACTACCGGCGTGACCTCATCAAGATTGAGTTTGCGCCCCATTAAACGCCCTTGCCACAGCAAGTTTTCCCATAAGGTCCACTCACTTTTTAAGGCATCGGTATGACCGCAGTAATGCCACTGTGCCCGCAGAGAGTCGCCCCACTGGGCGTAGGGCTTGCCCTGCCAAAACAACTGACCCGCCGCCGGCATGGTCAAGCCTACCAGGGTTTGCAACAAGGTGGTTTTACCGCTGCCATTGGCACCAACCAAGTGCCAAGCTTGACCAGCCTGTAAGCTAAAGCAAAGCGGAGCGCTAAGTAGACGCCCCTGTCTTGCTAAAACTAACTGCTTGGCACTGACTAAAACCGAATTCACTCTGGAGCAGCCACCGATAAAAGCGGGTTGCTTAAAAACTGTTGATCTTGTTGCACGTAGGCTAACAACAGCCGCGCCAATGAGGGATACACCGCGCTGTGCAAAGAGACCTTTTGCACAGCTGCCACAAACTGCGGTAGCCAAGGCAAAAGCGCTTGATTGATAAAATCAAGCTGTTGCTCAAGCTGCGTCTGCGCCAACGGCGCACTAAATTTTGCCGCCATCGCACTGAGCACTGCCAAATAAACCGAAAGATGGTCTTCTGGTTCATTAAAGTCAGCGGTAACGCTAAGCGCAGAATCTTGCAAAAACTGCTTCATCACCTGAGTCGCTACCCCATAGAGCTGACCATCAGCATCTGCCTCGTAAGCTGACGCATACGGTAAGGCGCTATCACGACCACTAAGTAAAAACGCATGCGTAAAATCAGACGCCAAGCGTATACGCGCCTGATCCCCATACTGCTGATGTAATTGCTGCACTGCCTGTGTGTATGCTTTCACCTCGGCGACCAAACCAGTTTCTGCTAGCAACTCAAAAAAAGGAGCAAGTTGAGACTGGCTAAGTGCCTGCCAGTGGGCTTCAGTTAATTCCGTTAAAAACTGCTGACTAAACCACTGATAGATCTGCGCCCGAGCCGCCTGTAGCTCGGGCAGGCTTAAATCAGAGTCATTTGAATTAGCGTGAAGCGTCATACACAGGCTCCCAAGGTATGGTTACAGAAGGACGTAATGGGTTTACTTCCTGAGGGCCTCCAAACGAGGTTACAGGTGGTGGCGTCCCTTGGTAGAGCTCAAATTCAACCAAACACGTATTGGCAGAGTTAGCTTGGGCAAGCTTAGATGTCCCTATATCTAAGGTCAACGTGTTTGGATCACCATACGTATCCAACGAGCCAATTTCTGCGCCTTGAGGGCCATACCACGCCCCCTCCTGAATGCGAAGCACCCCAGGAGGATAGTCGGCTGACACATACGCCCCTGCCAGCAACTGGCCCCGATCATTAAAGACCCGCACTACATCACCGTGCTGAACCCCACGCGCTGCAGCGTCCTCTGGGTTCAGATACACAGGCTCTCGACCTTGGATGGTGTAAGTGCTGCGTAATGCCTCGGACTCGCACATCTGTGAATGCAATCGCTTGTCGGGGTGAGCCGACTGTAACCATAAAGGGTATTTATCTGATCCCGGTCCACCATGAGAACGCTCGGCTTTTTCCATCCAAATAGGATGGCCTTTGCAATCATCATAACCATAGCTGGCGATTTTACGACTATAAATTTCCACAAAACCCGAAGGGGTGCCTAGGGCACTGACCTCGGAGTCTTCACGGAAATCAGCGTGACGTACCCAAGGTTTACCTTCGGGGAACAACACATAGCCCGTTTTCCAGAACTCTTTAAAAGGAGGCATATCCATGCCAATTGCGAGGTTTTCCTGACGACACTCTTCGTAAATTTGCTCTACCCACTGCATTTCGTTCATGTCGCGACTGTATTCACGATCACGGTAGAAGCGTTTACTAAAATCACGCCAAATGTCAAAGTCAGAACGCGACTGGAACAACGGATCCACCAATTTATGCATGGCCACAATGCCACGGTTGCTAAAGGTGCCGTACACATCTAAGTCATTACGTTCATAAGGCGTACATGCCGGCAGAACAATGTCAGCAAAACGACACGTAGCGGTCCAGTTGTAGTCCACTGCCACCACGGTTTCTAGCTTTAGATACGCCTCTTTCATTTTGTTGCGCTGTGACTGACGATGCCACTGGTTACACCCTGAGAAAATCGCCATTTTATATGGCGGCAATTTCACCTTGGTGCCATTAAAATCAATTTCTGTATCGGGATACAATAGCGCATCGACCACACGCGCTACGGGAATGGTGGCGCTATACCCTTCGTAATTGCTATTGTTATGTTTAGGCACACGCCCTAAGTCTAGGTTCAAAGGAAAAGCGCCAGGCATAATTGCCCCTGAGCTGGAGACCCCAGACGAGCAATAATGGTGCGAATAGCTAATGCCGCCGCCGGGTAGACCTATTTGACCCAACATGGCGGCTAAGATGGCCGCCATCCAATACGGCTGCTCACCATGCTGCTGACGCTGAATCGCCCAACCCATAACCAATTGGGTACGGCCTGCCGCCATTTTATGCGCTAACTCACGGATACGATCGGCAGAAACACCAGTAATTTCAGCGGCCCACTCGGGAGTTTTGGCCACCTTATCCTCGGTCTCGCCTAATAAATAAGGCACAAACAGCTCTAGACCAATGGTGTAGTCCTTGATGAAGGCCTCATCGTAGAGCTTTTCTGTATACAGCTCGTGGGCAATACCTAGCATCAAAGCCACATCAGTGAGCGGATTTAAGTACTGATGCTCGGCATTTAAGTAGTTGTTCGTTTTGCTGCGGATGGGATCTATACAAAGGACTTCTATGGAGCCATCTTGGACTTTGTCCTTGAGGGTCTCAAAATGCGCATAGGCTTCGTGCGTTTCGGTATTCCAGCCCACTTGTAAGTTTTTAATGGGGTCATTTGCCCAAAAAACCACCAAATTACTGTTGTCTAGGATATGTTCCCACGACGTACCTTGGGAATACACTTCGGTAGAGCCCAACACGTACGGCAAAATCACCTGCCCCGCACCAGTGGAGTAATCCCCTGCGGTGCCAACACTATTACCGTGCATCCCAAGCGCTCGCAACATGTGATTACCACAACTGTGTACTTGACCCACTGAACGCCAACCGACGTTACCGGTGTGCAGCGCCCAAGGGCCGTAGTCCTTTTGGACCCGCTCAAGCTCGTTGTAAAGGATATCTAAGGCTTCGTCCCAGCTAACCCGCACAAAACGGTTATCACCCCGTTGCGTTCTATCGCTATTGATAGGGCCATTTAAATACCAGTCCAAACGCACCATGGGATAACGGATACGTGAAGAGCTGTATAAAATGCCGGGGATCCCGTTAATCATTTCAGTTGGATGTTTATCAAACTCAAAAGGTTTGACCTCAACCAAGCGGTCGCCCACCACTCGTGCCCGAATCGCTCCCCAATGAGAGCCAGTCACTTTCCACGTGGTGATGTCATCTGACATCATGGGCACTCCGGTGGCCACAGAACCCATGCTGGCCTGAGCCAATACGGCTTGGGGCGCCATCATCACAGTAGACAAGGCGGCCATGCCTTTTAAGAAACTACGTCGAGTCGATTTCATGTTCTATCCTTTAATTACAATGGATTCAACTGCCATTGCTTTATTATGATTTGGTGTCAGAGGCATGACTTTGGAGGTATTTAAGGACCAACTTAGACGTCGCATCATCCAAACTGGTGAAACCCACCATGCCATTAAACAAGCCTGGCCACGTATTCGAATCGAAGTGATCTTCTTGGGGCTGACGGTGACACACACTGCAGCTGGTGTTGTAATTGCTGCGTGCAACCGCCCACATGGGTTCGAGTTGCTGCACCAAACCACCTGCAGGCATCCAGGCCGTCACACTGACTTCTTGCCAAGTTAGGCCGGTCATATCGTCTTCTTTGTTTTGCAAAACTGTTACCATGTCTGCGTCTCGAGACACATCAGTTGTGAGGGTGGCACTAACAATATTTTTTGCAAAATCACCGTACAGCACACGACCATGACCTTTGTCTTTGCGCCAAAGATTAAGTTCTACGGCTTGGGCATTGCCTTGTTGGTCTTTGGCCGTGACTGCTGTGGCCATTTCAATGGAACCGATTTCTTGAGTGAGCTCGGGATCCGCGTATAAAGTTTGAGTCAGCACCGCATAGTACGGCTTGTCTTCATGCACATTGAGCGCTTTAGCGCTAGCTACTAAAGCATCAAAATCAGGGTTGTGAAGGCTCTTGACGCTTGGCAACTGATGCGCAATGCCTTGGTGGCAATCTAAACAGCTTTGGTTATTGGCTGCGGCCTGTAACATGGGGATCTGCGAGGTAATGCGCATTTTGGAAAAGTCCATGCTTTGGTAGTCGTGACAGACTTTACACTCTTTAGAACCATTGGCTTGGAAACGCGCCCACTCACGCTGTGCTAAAACCACACGATGATCAAGGAATTTTTCACGAGTCCCAATTTCCCCAATTAAATGCGCCCAGACTTCGCGACTGGCTTGCATTTTACGCGCTATTTTATCGGTGAAATTATGGGGTACGTGACAATCAGAGCACATAGCACGTACACCTGTGCGATTACGCCAGTGTACTGTTTGCTGTAATTCAGGGTACACGTTGTCACGCATGGTATGACAACCAATACAGAATTCTTCGGTGTTAGTGGCCTGCAAGCCAACTTCTAGGCCCTGCCACGCTAACACCCCGGCTATAAAGCCCCCAGAGACCAACACCCCTAGCCCAATGCGCGTCGCTGGTTTAAACATCAGCTGACAAAATAAGCGCCAAATTTTTTTTATAAACTTAATCACGATATGTGCCTTTATATGAATGATTGATGATTACGGTCAGGCATCATGCTTAAGCAGGTGGGCCGAAGAAAAAAATCTGTAACATCCACACAATAAACCCATACGCTGCCACCCCTAGAACCAACAGCAAAGGCAAAATAATCACGGCCAATACAAAAAACTGACGTCCCTCAGATCGAGGCGTTAACCCCTCGGATGATATATGTTGATTACCTTTAGCCATACTAGTGCTGCTCCTTTCATGCTTTGGTTTTGTATCAATTGTGCGGTCTACTTACATTTTAACAAGAGAAACCCAGCGGCATCTTGTTAAAAATCAATGCTACTTATGGTTCTTTACAGCACAAAGAAAAAACTTTCCCAATGCCAAGAACGCAAAAAAGCCCCGCGCTTATGATAACACGGGGCTCTGCTTTGTTATAAGAAAAGCCTATTTGCCTTCGAGGAAGGATTTCAGCTTGTCTGCACGACTAGGATGACGCAATTTACGTAAGGCTTTGGCTTCGATCTGACGAATACGTTCGCGTGTTACATCAAATTGTTTACCTACCTCTTCTAGCGTTTGATCCGTGCTCATTTCAATCCCAAAACGCATACGTAGCACCTTGGCTTCACGCGGAGTTAAGGAATCCAACACGTCTTTAACCACATCACGCATAGAACCATGTAAAGCAGAATCAGACGGAGATACGGTATTGGTATCTTCGATGAAGTCGCCCAAATGGGAATCGTCATCGTCGCCTATAGGCGTTTCCATCGAAATGGGCTCTTTGGCGATTTTTAAGATTTTGCGTACACGGTCTTCGGGCAGATCCATTTTCTGTGCCAAGGTAGCAGGATCTGGCTCAACCCCTGTTTCTTGAAGAATCTGACGATTAATGCGGTTCATCTTATTGATGGTTTCAATCATGTGAACCGGAATACGAATCGTGCGCGCTTGGTCAGCAATAGAACGAGTAATCGCCTGACGAATCCACCAAGTCGCATACGTAGAAAACTTGTAACCACGACGGTATTCAAATTTATCTACCGCTTTCATCAAACCAATATTGCCTTCTTGGATTAGATCCAAGAACTGCAAACCACGGTTGGTGTATTTTTTGGCAATTGAAATCACCAAACGCAAGTTAGCTTCGGTCATATCACGCTTGGCTTTACGGGCTTTGGCTTCGCCGTTAAGCATGCGTTTATTGGCTTCTTTGAGGTCACCCAAAGGCAGCACTACACTCGCTTGGATTTCAAGCAGCTTTTCTTGGATTTCCTGAATCGCAGGCACATAACGCTCTAGTATTTCCGCATAGGGGGGATTAGAGGTTAATTCGTTAGTGACCCACTCTAGGTTGGTCTCGTTACCAGGGAAGCTTTTGATAAAGTGGGAACGCGGCATTTCAGCACGAGTCACACAGATCTGCATGATTTCACGCTCTAGGGCACGGACGTCAGCCACGCGCTCGCGCATGGTGTCAGCCAGCTTTTCAACCATTTTGGCTGTAAAGCGGATGCCCATGAATTCGTTCAAAATATTTTCTTTGGCTTCGATGTAACCGGTGCTGCGGTAGCCTTCGGACTCAAAAGCCAGACGCATTTTTTCAAACCAGTCTTGAATCACATCAAACTTTTTGAGTGCTTTGGTGCGTAGGTATTCCAGCTGTTTACTGCTCATACCACCGGCCGGACCTTCATCGTCCTCATCAGTTACGCCAGAACCCGCGTACTCCTCGCCTTCGTCATCAATTAGACCATCCACTACGTCATCAATATTGATGGCTTCGCTGCGAACCTCATTGATGTAAGCAAGCACTTCGTTAACGGTAGTGGGGCATGCCGCAATGGCCATAATCATGTGCTTGAGGCCGTCTTCGATACGCTTGGCAATTTCGATTTCGCCTTCACGTGTAAGCAGCTCTACGGTACCCATTTCACGCATATACATACGTACTGGGTCAGTCGTGCGACCAAAGTCGGAATCTACCGTAGTTAACGCGGCCTCGGCTTCGTCATCGACGTCATCATCGCTAGAAGCCAAAGGTGCGTTATCGCTCATGAGCAGGGTTTCTGCATCAGGCGCTTGGTCGTACACCGCGATGCCCATATCGCTAAATGTGCCAATAATGCCATCAATGGCTTCGGCATCAACTAGGTCATCAGGCAAATGATCGTTAATCTCACCGTAAGTCAAATAACCACGCTCTTTACCTAATTTAATCAAGGCTTTAAGGCGATTACGACGTGCTTCTTGTTCTTCTAGGGTGAGTTGACCGCGAGCGCCAAATACATCACGGGCACCACGCTTAGAGCCTTTTTTAACGGGCTTTAAATCTGGGATCACTTCATCACTGTCTTCGATGTGATCGTCATCATCAAAAGAAGTGGTTTTTGCAGGGCGTCCACGACGAGCAGCTGGAGCGTCAGCGACTTTGGCTACTGCTTTTTTAGCTACCGCCTTTTTAGCCGCTTTTTTTGCTGCTTTTTTGACGGCTTTCTTTGCTGCAGTGCCGACTTCCTCGTCTGTCTCGTCCTCGATATCAGTGGCTGCTTTTGTGGCCGCTACTTTTTTGACAGCTACTTTTTTAACCGCTTTTTTGACTGCTTTTTTTGCCGCTTTTTTGGCTACGGCAGTCTCTTGCGATTCGTTGAGTGCTGCGTCGACGTTAACAGAGGTGCTATCCGAATCAGACGCCGCTGCCATCGTTACTGAACGAGTTGTCGCTTTCTTGCCAGTCGATTGAGTCATATTGAATCCCATTGACGCAAAACACCGTAACGGTGTGATGTTAAACGAATAACGTCTTTAGTCTTAAAAGTAAACTTAACCCCTAAACCCATGTTGCGCTTCATCATTTCAACCCTTGTCTCTGTTCACAAGGTCATATACAGCAACCAGTTGTTTAGGTGTAGAGCTTATCAAGCCAGCCGGCCTTTCAAAGACGATACGATGTTATTTCTTAGAAATCGTTAAACCAGATCCGTTAAAAAATCCAGTTGTAAACCTATTATTTTACTGCAGTTAAAGCGTTGGTGCAGTACGTAGCTGCGCTAAACGCCGACTTAGGTCTTGATAGCGTTGCCTAGAGGCCGCATCGGGTAAACCTGCTGCCACCAATGCAGACTGCTCTTGTTTGAGCCCATCAATTTCCACTCTACGTAAAGCGCCATCCCACTCCGCCTGCAGCTTAAGATTCTCATCTGTTTTGATGAGATCGGTGGTGATACTGTAAAGCACCTGCGCTAGCTCTGAGTCTGGATCTACGGCTTGCATCAAGGCAGCCAAATGCTGCGCTTGTGTTTCGTGAACCAAAACAATCAGCTCTCTCACTAAGACTAAGGTGGGGCTTTGTACAATAATTTCAAGAGCTTCATGCCCTACACTATGCGCTAAATTGGGCTCTGAAGCCAACAAGGTCAAAAGACGTTTAGCAATAGGCGTCACGGTACGTGTCTTTACCACCGCTCCACTGGGTTCTTGAGCTTTACGTTTATAACCTTTGCGCCCCGTCCGCACCGTCCCCTGACTGCTGTCAGTCTCTGTGAAAACAGGGACGTCGCCCTCAAAGCTAGGCACGTTCAGTTCACGCCCCGGCTGTGAGACGGATTGACTTTGCAGTAAACGTAACTGCAGCTCTTCGGGCGTCAAACGCACCAATTGAGCAAACTCTTGCTCAATTTGAGTACTCAAAGTGCAGTCTGGCAACATAGCCAATAACGGCAATGCCTCGTGCACACAAGCAGCTCGTCCTTCCGCTTCGCCTAGATGATGGCGTGAAGCCAACTCATCCAGCATAAAGGTAGATAAAGCAGAGGATAGCTTAGCTTGCTCTCTGAAAGCATCCGCGCCAAAATCACGCACATAAGAATCCGGATCATGCTCTGTAGGTAAAAACAAAAACCGCATAGAGACATCATCACGCAACTGCGGCAAACAAGTCGTTAATGCACGCCAAGCAGCACGTTTGCCTGCTTTATCACCATCAAAACAAAATACAATGCGATCGCTCGCACGCATTAAATGACGAATATGATGTTCTGTAGTGGCGGTACCCAAGGTAGCCACTGCATTTTGTAAGCCTTGCTCCGATAAGGCGACCACATCCATGTAGCCTTCGACTACGGTCACAAAGCCTTCTTGACGAATACCCTGCCTGTTCTCCCAAAGACCATACAACTCATGGCTTTTAGAAAACAAGGGGGTTTCGGGGGAATTCAGGTATTTAGGCTCACCAGGTGCAATTAAGCGTCCGCCAAAAGCAATTACATCACCTTTGCGATTGCGGATGGGGAACATAACGCGCGCCCTAAAGCGATCGTATCTCCGCCCATCCTCGGCTTCTATCACCAACCCTGATTCGACTAATAGTGGTTCTTCGTATTGAGGATATACACGGGCTAAATCACGCCGATCCGCATTAGACCAACCTAAACCAAAGCGCACCGCAGTTTGACCTGAGAGTCCACGATTTTTTAGGTATTCTTGGGCAGGTTTATGCAGTTTTAGCTGCCGCAGATAATGTTCCTGCGCTGCATCAAGAATTTGTTGGTGCTGCGAACGTTGTTCTTTGCGTTGTTGATCCGCAATACGCTGACGTGGTGAGCGATCAGTTTCAGGCACAGTTAAACCGACCTCGCCTGCTAAAGAGCGAACGGCCTCGGGGAAGTTAGCCCCCGTATGTGCCATCAAAAAACTGATAGCGCTACCATGAGCCCCGCAACCAAAACAATGATAAAACTGCTTGGTGGGACTGACTGTAAAAGATGGAGATTTTTCGTTATGAAAGGGACATAGGCCAATTAGATTGGCCCCACCCTTGCGTAACTGAACGTAGCGCCCAACGACATCTACAACATCGACACGCGCTAGCAGTTCCTGAATAAAACTATCAGGAATCAATACAAACGCGGAGGCAATTGCTGACTGCGAATACGTTTGTAATGACGTTTTACAGCCGCTGCACGTTTACGTTTGCGCTCAGCAGTCGGTTTCTCGTAGAATTCGCGTGAACGCAATTCGGTCAATAAACCAGTTTTCTCAATGGTGCGCTTAAAGCGGCGCATTGCGACCTCGAAAGGCTCGTTTTCTTTCAGGCGAACAATTGGCATGTACTTTTGAAGCCTTGTGTTAAAAAAAGATTAAACAAACCGTGCAGACACAAAACATGCACGATACGAAAAATAGGGTTAGACTCTGATACTAGCATGTTTAGGTGCCAGTAGTCAAAATCATTCCTCAGATGTGTTGCGTTTACCCTTGCGGATCCAAGCCTCTAGCTGATGAGGACGAATGGTATCGTAGTCTTCAAAAGGCTGATGGATCCAGGGATTAGTCGGCAAATGGTCTACATAATAATCAGGTGTGACCTCTGAGTGCCCCTTCCACCATAATACGCCGGTACGCAATTCTGTGATAGCAGGAAACTGCGTGCGTAGGTGATCGCGTACACGCATGAAGGTCATGCCGGTATCAACCATGTCGTCAATCAGCAACACATTCCCATCCAAGGTACCGCGCGTAATGGTAATAAACTTCGCAATGTCTAGGGTACCTTGCTCGGTGCCGGCTGCCTCACGGTAGCTGCTGGTGGCCAAAATACCCAATGGCACATCGTAAATACGCGAAATCACATCCCCAACACGCATTCCACCACGTGCCAAACAGACTATTTTGTCAAACTTCCAGCCTGACTCGTGAACTTGTAAAGCGAGTTTTTCTATTAATTCGTTGTACTGATCCCAGCTGACCCAAAGGTCGCTGTCAGTATTTTGGGGCAGACTCATAGTCGATCCTAACTATTTAATGAACTGAAGTGTGGTGCATAATGTTAAACCAATCACAGCCATATGAAAAGTCATCATAACGAAACAAAGGCGGCTTATAAGGCCGCCTTTGTGCAATTCAAATCAAGCTATGCGTTATTTGGAGAAAAAATCACATAACACGATAGTTTCATTGCGATCAGGACCAGTAGACACCATATCAATAGGCACTTCGCAGACCTCGGCAATACGCTCTAGGTAGCGACGTGCATTAACAGGCAGCTTGTCGTATTCAGTGATACCCACCGTAGGCTCGCTCCAACCTGGCATTTCCTCGAGCACCGGCTCGGCTTCGGCCACGGCATCCGCGCCATAAGGTAGCACGTCAAGGAACTCACCTTTGTAACGATAACCCACACCAATTTTGATGGTTTCCAAACCGTCCAACACATCCAGTTTGGTCACACACAGACCGGTAATACCGTTCAGCATGACGGTGCGCTTCATGGCAGCACCATCAAACCAACCGCAACGACGCGCACGCCCTGTCACGGAGCCGAACTCTTTACCTACTTCGGCTAAACGTGAACCAACTTCATCATGCAGTTCGGTAGGGAAAGGACCAGAGCCCACGCGTGTGGTGTAGCTTTTGGCAATACCCAAAACGTATTGAAGCTGCTGCGGCCCCACCCCTGCACCAGCAGAAGCGGCACCCGCCAAACAGTTGCTGCTAGTGACAAACGGATAGGTACCGTGATCGATGTCCAACAAAGCACCTTGAGCCCCTTCGAACAAGAGCTTGTCTCCTGCTTTGGCAGCCAAGTGCAAGTTGTTGGTCACATCTGCCACCATAGGCTCTAGGGCCTCGGCATAACGCGCGGCCTGCTCCAGCACCAAAGCGGGATCTACGGTTTCAGCGTTTAAGTAATTTTTAAGTACGAAGTTATGGTAATCCAAAGCCTCGTTTAGCTTTTCTTCAAACAAAGCCAAATCGTAGAGGTCTTGGACGCGCAAAGCACGTCGCGCGACCTTGTCTTCGTAGGCAGGGCCAATACCACGACCCGTTGTACCGATTTTTTTATCGGGACTTTTTTGGGCTTCCCGCGCTTGGTCCAGCGCAATGTGATAGGGCAAAATCAATGGACACGCAACAGAAATCTGCAAACGCTCGCGTACGTTAATACCCGCCGATTCCAGCTCGTTAATTTCCGTCAACAGGGCCTCGGGGGACAACACCACGCCATTGCCAATATAGCAAGTGACATGATCATGCATGATCCCGGAGGGTATTAAGCGTAAAACGGTTTTTTGACCGTTAATCCATAAGGTATGTCCGGCATTATGACCACCCTGAAAGCGTACAACGCCCTGGGCTGACTCGGCGAGCCAGTCAACAATTTTGCCTTTACCTTCATCACCCCACTGGGTGCCAATCACCACAATGTTTTTGTTCATGTTACGTATCAATTAAATAAGGGCCGGATGACTCTGGCCAGTTAATAGCTAAAAACCTGAAAATACGCAGCAACTACGCCTTATAGAGGCCGCACCTGCCATTGCCCTTCGATTAAAACAAGCTCTCGGTCAATGATGAACTCGTCAACCACAGGAGACTGGTCAGGCAACATTTGAATTACGACCTCACCCGACTCTCGTAAGCTGTCTAGTTTTGTCTGCAATGCAGCGTCTTTGCTCCAAGGCGCACGAATTGCATACACCATTGTTGGAGCAGGTAGACCTGCAGACAGCTTGCGTAAATCCATACTAAAGCCCGTTGCTGGACGTTCGCGACCGTACATTTTACCTATACCGTCGTAACGTCCCCCACGAACCAATGCATCATGCCAGCCATCGGCATAAATACAAAAAACCACCCCAGTGTGATAGCTGGAACTGCCACCCATATCGGCTAAATCCACCGTGAGAGCGTAACCCTCGAGCGTGTCCACCAAAGCTTGAAGCTGGTCTAAAGCGGCACTGATATTTTTGTCTTGTGGCAGCTGATGACGCGCCTTGGTTATGACTTGATTGGCTTCGCCGTACAAAGAGCATAAATCCAACAAGGCCTGCAAGCTTTGGGCTTGGTCAGACGCAACGCGCTGATGCAGCTCGGTTAGGCTAGGAATGTCTTTGGCGCTGAGCAAATCAAAAATGGCCTCGGTATGCGGGACTAAGGCAGGGTCCATTTGAATAATGGCAGAACCTATAGCAGGCACATTTAGATCCAGGCGGACATTTTGCACACCGGCGCGAGCCACGCTGGCTAGGGCTAATTGAATAATTTCAATATCGGCCTCTACGCCTGCATAACCGAAGATTTCGGCACCAATTTGCAAGAGCTCCCGATCAGCTAACAAGCCCTCGGGGCGCGCATGAAGCACAGAGCCGCAATAGCACAAACGTGTTACGGTTTGACGATTCAGCAAATGGGCATCAATGCGAGCCACCTGAGGCGTCATATCAGCGCGTATGCCCATGGTGCGACCTGACAACTGGTCTACGACCTTGGTGGTGCGCAAATTAAGCTTTGTTCCTGATACGGCCTGCAAAGACTCGAGGTACTCTGCAATAGGCGGAGCCACTAGTTCAAAACCGTAAGTGCGGTACAAGTCCAACAAGTATCGACGTAGTTCTTCGATACGACGCGCCTCCGCAGGCAACACGTCCGCCAAACTTTCTGGCAATAACCAATTAGACATAAGAATAGCCTTCGCTTTTTCTATGTTAAGGCAGTACAAAAAAAAACGACTTGGTTGGCGTAAGCCTTCCAAGTCGTCTGCGATATGGTGTAAAAACTTACACACCAGTATATACGAATCGATTCGAAATAGCCAAGCCCCTAAGGGCTGGGCTTAAAATTAATTCGCAGCGCTGCCTTGAGCATTTTTCCAGAAACGGAAAAACTCAGATTCAGGACTAATGACTAGCGTGTCGTTTTCGCCAAACGCATTGCGATAGGCTTCTAGACTACGATAGAAACGGTAGAACTCTGGATCTTTGGTGTAGGCTTTAGCATAAATTTCCGCTGCTTCGGCTTCACCCGTACCACGAATGGCTTCGGACTCGGCATAGGCATCAGCAATTAGCTCTTCACGTTCACGATCGGCTTCAGCACGAATACGTTCGCTTTCTGCTGCACCCGTGGCACGTAAACGGTTGGCTTCTTGTTTACGCTCGGCTTCCATACGGCGATACACCGACTCGGAAATCTCGGGAGCAAACTCGATTCGACGTAAACGCACGTCAACCACTTCCACCCCTAAGGCCTCAGCACGTTTTTGAACAGATTCTAAGACTTCGCGCATGATCGCATCACGCTGATCAGAGACGACTTCTTTTACTGTACGTACGTTAACAGCCGCGTTCAACGCATCACGAATTTGTGCTTGCAAACGTTCCGTGGCGGCACGCTCAGAGGTACCAAAGGTAACGTAAAACAAACGAGGGTTAGAAATACGCCATTTGACATAGGAGTCAATCAACAAGTTTTTCTTTTCGGCCGTTTGAATACGCTCGGGTTCTTTAGACTCGATGGTTTGTAAACGCTTGTCTAGATAAACCACATTTTGAAATGGCGGCGGCAGCTTGAAATACAAGCCAGGGCTGGTCACACTTTCCTTGACCTCCCCCAGTGCAAACACCAGCGCCATATCACGCTCTTTAACTACAAACAAGGACGACGACAGCACCGCTAGAGCAATAGCCAATGCGATCAGTGCAGGAAACAGACGTTGCATCATGACCTCCTAGCGGGAATAGGGTGAATAAGGGTTAGACAAATTACCTAAGTCGCCTGAGCTAGGTAAAGGGGTAGTACGGGTCGCAGGACGACTCGTGCTGGTGGAATTTGCACCACTGGTTGTAGTGCTGTTCGCCCCTGTGGATTCTGCCGCTGCCCCAGATGCTGCTGCATGCGCTGGATTGGAACTGCGCGCCGCATCACGTGCTACGTTTTTAGCCATCTGATCTAGTGGTAAATACAGCATGTTATTGGTTTGGCTATCCACCATAACCTTGCTGGTATTGGCGAGGATATCCTCAAAAGTAGTGATGTAGAGACGATCACGCATCACACCCGGAGCCTTCACGTACTCAGTCACAACGCTATCAAAACGAGCGCTATCACCTCGGGCATCACCCAAGACTTTGGCTTTGTAACCTTCGGCTTCTTGGAGCATACGTGCTACATGACCTCTAGCCTCTGGAATAACGCGGTTAGCATAAGCATTACCTTCGTTAATTTGACGCTCACGGTCTTGACCTGCTTTAACAGCATCATCAAAGGCGGCTTGAACCTGCTCGGGCGGCTGCACGTTTTGAATGGCTACTGTACTGATCTGAATACCGGTTTGATAGCGATCAAGGATGCTCTGCGCTAACTCTAGGACCTCGGAAGCCACTTCGGTACGACCGGAGTACAACACAAAGTCCATCGGTTTACGACCCACGATTTCACGCATTGCGGTCTCTGCAGCCTGACGTACAGACTCGTCCGGATCTACGGTATTAAAGAGGTATGCGGGCGCGCCATTAGGCGCTAAGCGATATTGCACCACATACTGCACATCCACGATGCTCTCATCGGCCGTTAGCATTAAGGATTCAGGCAACACTTTGTTGCGCGAACTGCCACGGAAACCCACCTCGAAAGTACGAAGCTGAGCGATGTTGACTTCTTGGTCGTGTTCTATCGGTGCAGGCAAACGCCATTGCAAACCCGGATTTAAGGTTTTGGTATATTTACCGAAGCGCGTGACCACCGCCACCTGCCCTTCTTGGACAATAATAAAACCCGTGGCTAGCCAAAAGCCGATGATGAGGATTAAAAACCCGGCAAAAAGCTTAGGGGAGCCTTTGGGTAATTTAACAGGAGGACGGCTGCCACCTGTAGGGGGTGGCGATTGCTTGCCTCCTCCTTTTTTACCAAACATGGACCCAAGACGCTTGTTAAAGTCGCGCCATACCTCGTCTAAATCTGGAGGTGAGTCTTGGTTATCAGGACGGCGTGGTGGCTCATTTTGATTACCACTCCCTTTGTTGTCACGCCCCCAACCGGGATCATTCAAGTTATAAATTTTCGTCATGGAACGTCTTACTTTCCAGTGTTTGACCTGACTCAACAATTGCTGTGCGCAAGTCGTCTAAACCAGCTCTTGTTAGAGCGCTGACAAAAACTCGCACAACACGCCCACTTTCATCACGTTCTAGACGCGGAGTGAGCTCTGTGGAGTCAATCTTGTTATAGACCAAAATGGTCGGCACTTGATCCGCGCCTATATCGGCAAGGACCTTGTTAACCTCGTGAACCTGTTCGTCTTTTTGTGGACTGGATGCATCCACTACATGCAAAAGTATATCTGCATGTACTGTTTCTTCAAGTGTAGCCCTAAAAGCAGCAATTAAAGTAGGAGGCAAGTCTCGTATAAAACCTACCGTATCGGACATAACGACTTGACCTGCGCCCTCGATCCAGACACGTCGCGTCGTGGTGTCTAAGGTAGCAAATAACTGATCTGCCGCGTAGGCTTCGGCTTGGGTTAACGCATTGAACAAGGTTGACTTGCCCGCGTTGGTATAACCCACCAAAGAGACATTGAGTGTGTTGCCACGCATACGCGCACGGCGTTGGGTTTGCCGTTGACGATTAAGCTTGGCTAAACGCTCTCGGAGCTTGCGAACTTTGATCCCAATCATGCGGCGATCTAATTCAAGCTGCGACTCGCCTGGCCCACGAATCCCTATACCCCCCTGCTGACGCTCTAAGTGTGTCCACATACGCGTTAAGCGGGTCGATAAATGCTGCAATTGCGCCAATTCCACCTGAAGTTTACCCTCGTGGCTTTTGGCTCGTAGAGCAAAAATATCCAAAATCAACAACACACGATCTACAACACGGCATTTGAATTCGCGCTCTAGGTTGCGTTGCTGGGCTGGAGATAAGGCTTGATCAAATAAGATCACTTCGACCTGATGTTGATCAGCCAGTAAAACGGCTTCTTGGAGCTTGCCTTTGCCTATAAAAAAAGCCGCATCGGGACGCTCGCGTTTTACGACTACGGTGTCCATGATTTCAGCGCCAGCCCCAAGGGCAAGCATATGAAACTCTTCGGCATGGGCTGCGTAATCCAGCTCGCCCATGTTGACACTAATGACCAGCGTTCTCATGGGCTTATCCTAAAAAAAACAAATGCCCGCTAGACACACAATGCGTCTGAGCGGGTACACAAAAGGAAGTGCTTAACAACTTATTCAGTGTCTTCGTCCGCCTTGAGGTTAACAGGGCGTGCCGGAACCACTGTGGAAATGGCGTGTTTGTACACCATTTGGGTGACCGTATTACGCAGCAAAACAACGTACTGGTCGAAGGATTCAATTTGGCCCTGAAGTTTAATGCCATTTACAAGGTAAATAGAAACAGGGATATGTTCCTTGCGTAGGGCGTTTAAAAATGGGTCTTGTAATATCTGCCCTTTATTACTCATTGGCGAGGCTCCAATTATGTTGTTATCTAAGTTAGTTTTAATCAATTATCGTAGAGTGTTTTTACTATACCACCCCAGTAGCCAAGCTAGGCTTTTTCTGATTCGTTAGGCGCTAAGTATTTCACGCATTGCTTCTATTAGTGTAGCGCATTGCTCTGGAGTTCCGATGGTTATCCGTAAAAACTGCTCAATTCGTTTTTGTGTGAAGTGCCTAACCAAGATTTGGCGTGTACGCAGCTGCTGGTGAAGCTGGGCTGCATCAACCTGTGGATGGGTTGCAAAAACAAAATTTGTTTTAGACGGTAGAACCTGAAAACCTAAGGCTTGTAAGTCTTTTGTCAGTTTATCCCTGCTAGCAATAATAGCCAAACGTTTTTCATCAAAATAGGCCCTGTCTTGGACAGCAGCCAAGGCCGCTGTTTGTGCCAAGCTGTCTAAGGGGTATGAATTAAAACTGTCTTTGACTCGTTGCAAACCCGCAACAATCTCTGAGCTAGCTATTGCGTAGCCTACACGCATCCCTGCTAAAGCATAGGATTTAGACAGCGTATGGACGACTACAATGTTATCGAAACGCCCCAACAAAGCGATGGCTGATTCGGCACCAAAATCCACATAAGCCTCGTCCACCACAACGGCAGCATCAGGATTGGCAGCAGCAATAGTTGCAATTTGCTCCAAGCTGAGTGTTCTACCGGTAGGCGCGTTCGGATTTGCAAAAATAATCGCTGCAGGCGTTATGGCGCGCTCGCGAGTATAGTCCTCGATGCAAATGCTGAAATCCTCTGCCAAAGCCTGCAGTTCGTAAGGCACGTTAAAATAAGTGCAGTACGTTTTATAAAAACTATAAGTAATATCTGGCATCAACAAAGGACGCCCATCTCGCAGAAACAAGGTATTAAAGATATGAGCCAAGACTTCGTCTGAGCCATTTCCTAAAAAAACCTGTTGCGGCTGCACCTGATGCAGCGCAGCAATCGCCTGTCGCAAGTCGGTGCTGTCTGCCGAAGGGTAAAGCCGTAGGTCCGCGTTATTTTTTGCAGCAATCGCTTCAAACACCTTGGGTGAAGGCCCATAGGCATGTTCATTTGTATTCAACTTCAACATTTTCTGCTGAGGTTGTTCGCCAGGCACATAAGGCTCTAAGGCGTGAATATGATCACTCCAAAAACGGCTCAATTACTTATCCTCCACATAAGGATTACGTGCTGACTTGAGTTCAACACGCAAAGGGGTACCCTCTAGATCGAAAACCTCACGAATTCTGCCTTCGAGGTAACGTTTATAACTATCAGAAACCGCTTCTAGACCGCTACCATGCACCACTACAATTGGCGGATTTTGTCCACCTTGGTGCGCATAGCGCAATTTGGGACGGAAAATACCCTTGCGCGGTGGCTGTTGTTGCTCGACCGCATCGTGAATGACACGCGTTAAACGCGGCGTAGGCAAACGACGATACGCAGCCGCATGAGCCTGCTTCACAGCACGCATGACATGATTAATGCCCTGCCCTTTTAAGGCAGAGATGGTGCTAACTTTAGCAAAGTCCAAGAAACGCAGTTTGCGAGCGTATTCTCGTTTGGCCCATTCGCGCTTGTAGCTATCCAAATCATCCCATTTGTTAATGGCGACCACCAGAGCACGACCTGACTCAAGAATAAAACCAGCAATACTGGCGTCTTGGTCAGAGATTTCAGTGGAAGCGTCCAGCATCAACAGCACCACGTTGGAGGCTTCAATGGCTTGCAAGGTCTTAATGACTGAGAACTTCTCGATGGTTTCAAAGACTTTACCGCGCTTGCGCAAACCCGCTGTATCGATCAGGGTATAAGCTGTGTCTTTGTAATCAAACTCGATTTCAATCGCATCACGAGTGGTCCCAGGCTGATTAAAAGCGATCACTCGCTCTTCGCCCATCAGCGCATTGATAAAGGTGGACTTACCGACGTTAGGACGCCCCACCACGGCCAGCTTAATGCGATGTTTTCTGTTTTCGTGGGTTAGCTCCTCGGCATCGGGGTCGAACTCAGGCTCGTCCTCGAACTCAGGCTCGGGAATGCAAGCCAAAGCTGCCTCGATCAAATCCACTACCCCATCCCCATGAGAGGCTGAAATAGTATGAGCCTCGCCCAAGCCTAGCTCATGAAACTCTAGGCCTGCTGCACCATAGCGCATGCCTTCGGCTTTATTAATAGCCAAGATCACAGACTGCCCACTGCGGCGCAGCAACTTCGCAATGTCGAAATCCAAACGGTTTAGACCTTCGCGAGCATCTACCAAGAAAATAATAACGTCTGACTCAGCAATGGCTTGCTCTGTTTGACGCGCCATAGCGCGTACGATTCCTTCTTTGACCACGGGCTCAAAACCACCCGTATCAACGATCAAATAAGGACGGGAGCCCACACGTCCCTCGCCATAATGGCGGTCTCGAGTCAGACCAGGAAAGTCAGCCACTAGCGCTTGGCGCGATCGTGTCAGGCGATTAAAAAGAGTGGATTTACCCACGTTGGCTCGCCCAACAATAGTGACTACAGGTTTAAAAGCTACGCTTTTCAATTGACACCAACCAATACTAAATTACCATTGCCACTTTGTGCCAACACGCCATAAGCTGTGCTGACCAAAGGCGAAACAATAGCACCCGAACCAATATTAACTCGTCCTTGTAGACGACCAGTGCTTCGAGATAAAAAATGAACATAGCCCTGGTAATCGCCCACGGCTACTTGATCGTTAACTACTGCAGGTCCCGAAAGTTTACGATTTAACAAACCGTCTTGGGACCAAATTACTGCGCCATCTCCCAAACCAAAAGCCGTCACTACATCACGTTGGTTTGATCCAAACACAAATTGACCATCAGTAGTGATGCCTGTAGTCGTGGAATAGTCTTGCTGCCATAGTGACACACCACCTTGGGCTAAATCAAAACATACGATACGACCTTGATAAGAGGAGCCACATAACAAAGGCCCTACGGCTAAAGGCGCTCCGACCACATCATTAATGCGCTCTAGATCGGTAGCACCACGGGATTGTGATACGACGCCTTCCCACTGCACTGCCCCCGTGCTGGCTTCAATTAGCATTAAACGGCCATTAGGTAGCCCTGCCACCACCAAATCATCTATGATTTCCATTTTGATATTGGTTTTCAGCGCCAAAGCTGGTCCTGGACGCTGCAAGCTCCAGATCAGCTCACCGTTACGCGCATTAAACGCTTGAATGCGATAGTCAGAACTACGTACTACCACAATGCCTGCCCCAACCGCAGGCGGCACATTCACTTCACTGCTGGCTTGGGCGGTCCAAAGTTCATTACCGGCACTATCAAAGGCCAACACGGAACCATCTTGAGAAGCCACAGCCACCACTGACGCATCCGCACCAACGCCGGCCGATAGCGTTTTGGCTACACTTTTGCTCCACAAAATACGGCCTGTTTCTAGGTCGACTTGAGACAATTGCCCTGATGGGGTCGCCGCATAAGCTCGCCCAGAAACCACCGCAGGTATAAAGCCAAAACCAGAGCCCTTGCCCACAGAAACGGACCAACGGACTTGCGTTGCCACCCCGGCATCGTAATCCGCCAAAGGAGCGGGTTCAAAACGCGCGTCTTTGCTAGAAAACATAGAGCACGCCCCCAACAGGCTTAGGCTCAGCGCGGCAGCGGCAGCACCCAACAAACGACGATTCAGAAATCTCATCCTAGTTATTCCTTGCCTAAGGCTTCTAGTTTCAACTGCACAATTTGTACGTAGGCAACATCAGCCAACGCTGGCACTGCGCTTTCCCATTCGGAGCGCGCCTGAGCCAAATCGCCTTGGGCATAATACACATCACCACGACGATCCGCATATAAACCCACATAGGCGGCAATAGGCTGCTGTAATTGCTGCAAGGCAGCGGCGTATTTTTCCTGCTCAAGCAACAAGCCCGCTAAACGCAAACGCGCTATACCGACAATGGAGGCTTCTTTGCTATGGGCAATAATCCAATTGAACTGCTCCTCAGCATTAGCTAGCTCACCATTCTCTTGGAAAAACTGCGCAGCTACGAGCAGGCCTCGGCTGGCATAGGCCGAACCAGCATGGTCTTTGCGTAACGCTTCGCTGGCAGCCAAAAGACGGGCCGTAGACTGTTCATCGTTTTGCTCTGCGGCGATCTCTAGCGCTTCAAAATAACCCATGGCTTTGGTGGCCTGATGTTGCTCGTACCACTGATAACCACGCCATCCCAAAATAGAAGCCGCAACCAAAAAAGCCACAATCACAAGGCGCGTACCGTTTTTATCCCACCAGTCTTTTAGCGCGTCAATCTTTTCCTGTTCTTCTAAATCATATGCCATAACGTATTACACCTTTGACTGTAAGTAGGTAGCGAGTTGATCAAATGCAATGCTTTCCTGAGGTCGCTCAGCATCGTCAGCACGTAACCACTTCACACTGGCCTGCTGTTGTTCGAGCTCGGACTCACCTAAGATCACAGCCACCATGGCACCACTGGCATCTGCCCGTTTAAATTGGGATTTAAAGCCACTAGAGCCAGCGTGTACAATGACATTTACCCCTTGATCACGCAGCTTTTCGGCCAAGCTCATGGCCTGCCGCTGAGCCTGATCACCTTGGTGAATCATGTAAACCTGACACTCTGGCACCGCTAATTGCTGTTGGCCTTGAGAGACCAAATCAAGCAAGCGCTCCATACCAATAGCAAAACCCACCGCAGGAGCAGGTTTGCCACCCAGCACTTCGATCAAACCGTCATAGCGGCCGCCACCACAAACTGTGCCTTGAGCACCCAAACGATCGGTGACCCACTCAAACACGGTTAGGTTGTAATAATCTAAGCCACGCACCATACGTGGGTTCAGCGTATAAGCAATACCCGCGTCATCTAAGCGCGCGCATACCGCATGGTAATGCGCCAACGAGTCGGCCTCTAGGTAATCGAACAGTTTAGGTGCCTGGTTTGCCATGTCTTGCATGGCTGGGTTTTTGGTGTCCAACACCCGCAAAGGGTTGCTGTACATACGACGCTGGGCTTCTTCGTCTAGGATGTCTTTGTGCTGTTCTAAATAAGCAATTAAGGCTTCGCGATGCGCTGCACGCTCGGCGGGCTGACCCAACGAGTTAATTTCCAAACGCACATCATTTAGACCCAAAATACGCCAAAGTCGAGCCAACATGATGATCAGTTCCGCATCCACGTCTGGACCAGCAAAACCTAAGGCTTCTACGTCGATTTGGTGGAATTGACGATAACGTCCTCGCTGAGGGCGTTCGTGTCTAAACACCGGGCCAATAGAATAAACTCGGTGTGGCCTATCGTAGAGCAAATTATGCTCTATGGCCGAACGCACCAGACCTGCCGTGAACTCTGGACGCATCGTCAGCTTGTCACCGTTGAGCGAGTCCGTAAACGAGTACATTTCTTTTTCTACGATGTCGGTGACCTCTCCGATACCGCGGGCAAATAACTGAGTAAACTCCAACACCGGAGCGCGCATATTTCTATAGCCATAACTCGCCAACCAAGTGCGAACGGTATGCTCTAATTGCTCCCATTGCGCGCTTTCACCTGGGAGAATATCCTTCATGCCGGTTAGGCCACGAAGTTTTTGTACAGACTTCGACATAAATCCTTTCCGTAGGCGCTTTGGCCTATTTTGTTATTGAGGAGCGTACCTTTTTTGTACGTAATCCAACACTATTTGCTGAAACTCTTGAGCAATCGTATCACCTTTTAAGGTGACGACCCGCTCGCCATCTACATAAACTGGAGCCGTTGGGGTTTCGCCAGTACCGGGCAAACTAATACCTATATCGGCATGTCGGCTCTCGCCTGGACCATTCACCACGCACCCCATCACCGCCACATTCATGGTTTCAACGCCAGGGTACTCGCTTTTCCAGGTAGGCATCTGATCACGCAAGAAGCTTTGGATGTCATTGGCAAGCTCTTGGAACACAGTGCTGCTGGTACGACCACAGCCAGGGCAAGCCACCACCATGGGTGTGAAGGCACGCAAACCCATGGTTTGCAATATTTCCTGTGCCACGACTACTTCTTGGCGCCTATCGCCGCCCGGCTCAGGCGTAAGGGAAATACGAATCGTATCACCAATCCCCTGCTGCAATAAAACAGATAAAGCCGCCGTAGAGGCCACAATCCCCTTGCTGCCCATGCCGGCCTCGGTCAGCCCCAAATGCAACGGATAATCACAACGCGCAGCTAGATTCTGATAAACGGTAATCAGGTCTTGTACATGACTGACCTTGCAGGACAGGATAATTTTATCGCCACTTAGGCCCAATTGTTCAGCACGCTGCGCATTGGAAATAGCAGACACCACTAAGGCCTCACGCATCACAGCCTGAGCCTCCCAAGGCCGAGCCAGCTGCGCATTTTGATCCATCATTTTGGCCATTAGCTCGTGATCCAGACTGCCCCAATTCACACCGATGCGGACGGGCTTGTCGTATTTACATGCCACTTCGATCATTTGAGCGAAGTTGTCCTCGCGGCGCTTCCCACCCCCCATATTGCCTGGGTTGATGCGGTATTTAGATAAGGCCTGCGCGCACTCAGGATAATCGGTTAGAAGCTTATGACCGTTGTAGTGAAAGTCGCCTACTAAGGGCACATGCACCCCCATGCGATCTAGCTGCTCGCGTATGGCGGGTACTTCCTTTGCCGCAGCGGGAGTGTTCACCGTAATGCGCACCATTTCAGAGCCAGCCAAGGCCAATTCTTTGACTTGAATGGCCGTAGCAATCGCGTCTTCGGTCGCAGTATTGGTCATGGACTGCACCACCACGGGTGCATGGCCACCTATTTTCACCTGTTGCTGCTGCCAGCCCACAGTGACTTCTCGAGTGGTTTTACGTGTTGCCGCCCCTACGGGCAAGGCCTCGCGCCCCGAGTGTACAAAATCAAATAAATCAATCATGAGCGAAACTCTTTGAGCCAATCAAATAGTAACCAATCCTCGGGAATCCAACCCTGGTTAAGAGCGTAAAAAACAGCAACGCTGATCAAAACCAGAATAATCAGCCACCAGCCCCAAGAACGTTGCGTAGGTTCTGAGTATAACGATCTTTCGTTGCTACTCCAGTCGGTACCTTGACGCATATCGGTGCGTGCAGCATGAGGCGCTTGCCCTTGTTGCGGGCCAAGCAAGGCCAACATCGCCTCTTCGTCGGCCTCTAGGGCACGAGCATAACCCTTAACCATCCAACGCAGTGGCACACCACTGGGCAAATCATCCCAGTTATCGCACTCTAGCGCCTCGAGTTGAGAGGTGGAGTATTTGGTTCGAACGGATACCTCATTAAGGCTTAAGCCTTGAGCTTGACGCAGTTGGGCTAAAGCCGTCCCTAGCGTTTGTGAAGGTGTCTCTAGCTCGGGGCTAGAGCTGCTTGAACTCATGCTCGCTCCGGTTTAATTAGTATGGTTCCTTGGTTAGGGAGACGCTCACGAATTCGAGTACGATCACGAATATCACCTGCTAACTGCCCACAGGCGGCATCAATATCATCGCCTCGTGTTTTACGTACAGTAGTCACTACGCCGCCGTCTTGCAGACGCTGCGCAAAGTCCCGAACGGTAGCTGTAGGTGAACGCTTCAAACCTGATTGAGGAAACGGATTAAAAGGAATTAAATTAAATTTGCATCGGACTTGTTTGGCAATATCAAGCAATTGTTGGGCATGCTCGGGCTGATCGTTGATGCCATCCAGCATAATGTACTCAAACGTGATGAAATCACGGGGCGCATATTGCAGGTAATTATTACAAGACGCAATCAGCTCGCGTAAAGGGTGTTTACGATTGAGTGGAACTAGCTTGTCACGCAACGCATCATTTGGGGCGTGCAAAGACACAGCCAAGGCTACGGGGCAATCTTGGGCCAAGCGGTCCATCATGGGGACCACACCAGAAGTGGATACCGTCACGCGACGACGCGACAAGCCATAAGCATTATCATCTAACATCAAGCGTAAAGCGATCAGCACCTGATCATAATTTAGCAAAGGCTCGCCCATGCCCATAAACACGATGTTAGAGATATAACGGTTATCGACTACCGGCTGCGGATTGGTGCCAACCCGGGCTTGTTCTGAGTTTTTGCTCAGCTGATCACGCGCGAACCACAACTGCCCAATAATTTCTGCAGCGGTTAAGTTACGATTAAAGCCTTGGTACCCGGTAGAGCAAAAAGGACAGGCTACCGTACAGCCGGCTTGGCTGGAAATACACAAAGTCCCCCTGTCGTCTTCGGGGATGTAAACCGCCTCGACAGAGTTGTTTTGGCCTACATCAAATAGCCATTTACGGGTGCCATCCGCAGAGCGTTGCTCAACCTGAACCTCGGGGGTGCAAATTGAGCAGTGCTCTGCCAACTGTTCGCGAAACACGCGCGCCAAATCTGTCATTTGCTCGAAATCACCCACCCCCCGTTGGTGGACCCAACGTTGCAATTGTTTAGCTCGAAATGGTTTATTGCCCCATTGAGCAACCAGTTCGACCAACTGTTCGGGTGTGTGACCCATGATATTCATACGAGTTTCTGACATAATGATTTGACGTGCGGTGGAACAATTAACGATTAGCGGCTGTGTACTTCTGTTGCAGCAAAGAAATACGCAATTTCAACAGCAGCTGTTTCAGGAGCATCAGAGCCATGAACAGCGTTGGCATCGATGCTTTCAGCGAAATCAGCGCGGATGGTGCCAGCAGCAGCTTCTTTAGGGTTAGTAGCACCCATTAGATCACGGTTTTTAGCGATGGCGTCTTCACCCTCTAGTACCTGTACAAATACAGGGCCAGAGATCATGAACTCGACGAGATCATTAAAGAAAGGACGCTCTTTGTGTACGGCGTAGAAGCCTTCGGCTTCAGCGCGTGATAGTTGTACTAAACGACCAGCTACAATCTTTAGGCCAGCAGCCTCAAAGCGAGCAACAATTTGACCGATTACGTTTTTAGCAACAGCATCAGGCTTAATAATAGATAGGGTGCGTTCAATAGCCATGTAAAATCCCAGTATAAACAAAAATGA
>CANROS010000020.1 GCA_947632305.1 uncultured Paenalcaligenes sp.
CCGGATATTGCCGGCAAGAACATTGCCAATCCAGTGGCAATGGTGTGGTCAGCGGCGTTAATGGTAGAGTTTTTAGGTCAAGGCGATCCAGTCTATCAGGCGGCCTATGACGCCATGATGCAGGCCATAGAGCACAGTTTGGAACAAGGCCCACGCACGGCCGACCTAGGCGGCAAGGCCAACACTACCGAGGTAGGGCAAGCCATTGCTGCATTGATCGAGGCATAACAGGGTATAGGCCTTATTTAGGCCTATACATATGAAATAGGCTCTGGTCGGTGATCTCATAGTAATCCGCTGGGCCACCACCTCGTAATATCGGTTGGGCCGAAGCACAATGATAGATCCCGTCTTTGATTAAAGCGGGATCTATATGCACGGCAACGGCTTCACCAATCACCATCCAGGTTTCAAGTGGCTCGTTATTTTGATCACGCATTTGAAAATGCTGGGTGACTTTGCACTCGATGGATGCTGGGCTTTGGGCCACACGGGGCGCTGCGATTAGTTTGCTCTCAATAGGGGTGAGCTGAGTCAGTTCAAACTCATTAACGGGTTGCTCTAAGCTGCTTTGGTTGACCTCTTCAGCCAAGGGCCTAGTGGCCAAGTTCCACGTAAACACCCCTGTTTCTATGGCGTTTTTTACGCTATCTTTATAACCTACGCTAGAAAAAGCGATCAGAGCAGGTCTATAGTTAAAAATATTACAAAAACTGTAGGGTGCTAAATTGGGGTTGCCGGTTGGGTCTTGGGTACCAATCCAACCAATCACACGAGGTCCTACGATAGAGCTGATGGGGTCATGACGTAAACCATGCCCATTTTTGGGTTCATAAAAATGATAATGCTCTTGCACTTGTCTCTTCCCTTGATGCGCTAGTGATGAGTTCGGGAATATCCCGATGAGAGTTATATACTTTACAACTAAAATAAAAGATCAGCAATTAGCTGAAATAAATGGTGTTTTATATTTCACCTTTAGGCTAGGTTCATTATGACATCTCTAAGCCCTTGGCAAAATTTTGCTTCTACTGACTTAGATCTAGTGCAGTCTTCTGTTAGCTCGCTAATTAAGCCGCATCGCTTAAGCTTGCAAAGCCGTTCTCAACCTTTACAGACCCATTTGCGTTTTGCTCAATTAGGACAAATAGGTTTAATGCGCTTAGGATACGGAGCGGATGTGCGTATTCAACCCGAAGAACTAGCGGGTTTTTATTTGGTGCAGGTGCCTCAGTATGGGCATGCAACCATCCGCAGTGGTACTGAGCAAGTGGATTCCTCGCCCCAGATCGCTACGGTCCTGAATCCAAATGCAGAAATAGACATGGTGTGGCGCGCTAATAATGAACAGCTCATGCTTAAAATTGATAGGGCTTTGATTGAGCAAATAGCACCTCACTTTGAACAAAGACATACCCCCACAGAGCTGGTTTTTCCGCTTCGGTTTCTAGCGCATCAGCAGACAAGTTGGCAGCTGATGATGCGCTATGTGATCGATTGTGCTCGTAACTCCGAGACCTTTGTGCAGTCCCCTTTATTATTGGCTCAGTTAGAGCAGCTAGTGGCGACTACCTTTTTAGAGCTGCATCCACCCATTCAAGCTGAAAAATTACGTCGCTTAGAGAAAATACTTCCTAGGCCTATACGTTTAGTGGAGCAGTATCTGCATGAACATGCCGATCAGCCCATACGTTTAGAGCAACTGGCTGCCGTGGCACAAACCAGTGTGCGTAGTTTGCATGCTGGCTTCCAAGAGTATTGTGGCATTAGCCCCATGCAGTATCTACGGCAGATTCGACTAGAGCGCGCTCGTTTTGATTTGTCACAACCTAGCTCAGCTTCGATTACAGAGGTGGCATTAGGCTGGGGGTTTATGCATTTAGGGCGTTTTAGTGTGGAATATAAGCGTCGCTTTGGTGAAAGCCCAAGCCAAACACAAAAGCGAGCGCAACGGCAGCTTTAGGCATGGTGTTTATTCGCCTAGGCGAGTGAACTGCCCTTTGTGGAAAACAGCGGGTTCATGTTCTGTGATGGTGCTGTGGCGCACGACACGGCCTATGAACAAAGTGTGGTCGCCGCCTTCGTGTTGACGATAGTTTTTACACACAAAGGTAGCCACGCAGTTATCTAGTAACGGAACGCCTTCCTCGCCATCTATATGGGAAATGAGGGCAAACTTGTCTTCGACTTTAGGGTTTGCAAAGCCTAAAGCCGCCTCAACCTGTTCTTGGCTAATGACATTAATAGCAAAATAACTGCAGTTTTCAAACACATTAAGGCTAGGTGATTGATTCGCTAGACTCCACATAATTAAAGGAGGCTCTAGAGACAAGGAGGAAAAAGAGTTGATGGTTAAGCCCACGGGCCGACCTTCAGGGGTGCGAGTGGTCACAATCGCGACCCCTGTAGGAAAATGGCCTAAGGCGTGTCTAAATGCGCGACTATCGAATAAGTTGACAGCGTTCTTTGGTTCCAAAGTGGCCTGTGTAGACATGAAAAGCTCCTAGGTAAATCAAATTAAGCGGTGGCGAACACCTTGGTGGTGGACTGAATTAACTTTTCAGCTTCAGCTACATTATCCCATGCAGGATAAAGTACGGTTGGGTCATCAAAGGCATTGGCTAAAAAATGCGCTAGCTTTGGATGTTGGGCAGCGCCAGTCAATAAAGCCAAGGCTTGAGGAGTAGGAGCAGCCAGCATTGAGTTGGTCCAAGACACAACTTGGCTGGCGTAGTCCCAATATTTTTCAAAGGTGGCTTCCATCCAAGCTTGGTCAAAGCGCTGTGCCCCTCGTGCTAAAATTTGATCCAAATAGACCTGTGCACATTTGGCAGCATTATTTGAGCCTTGGCCTGTAATCGGGTCATTGACTACCACGGCGTCGCCCATGCCAAGCACCTTGTTGCCAGAAGGCAAGGTCAGTACGGGTTTGCGTACTGTGGGTGCAAAGCTTCCTGCAAGATATCCTTGGTTATCGGTGAGTTCACAATGACGGGCTCGGTCAGCTTCCCAAGGTAGGAATTCCTCTAAGAAAGAAATACTGCGCTCAAAGTGGTCTTGAGGGCTTTGCGCATCGCGGAAGCGATCTAGAGGGCCGTTGGGTACCCCTTCAAATACCATGATATCGCATGGACCCGATAAGGTTAAGGAGGGAAAGACGAAGTATTCACCTACACCAGGAATAAAGTTAAAGGAAACCCTAGAGTAATTAGGGGTGGGTTCTAAGCCATGGACATAGGTGAGCGCCAAGGCTCGTTGTGGGGAGGCATACGGCGAGCGAGTGGCATCACGCTCAAATAATCGTACGACCTCGCCTTTGCCGGCAGCAAGAATGGTGAGTTCGTGTTCTTGGCTAATGCGTTCTAATTCCGCTACACCCACATCCTCAAAAATGACTGAGCCGCCACGGCGGGCAAACTCCTCAAGCCAAATGGGCATTTTAATACGCTGATCGGTGGCTTGGGCAATACGATCAAGGCGCCCACTCCAATCTATGGCCTTGGTATCCGGTTGTTCAGGGTTGGGTAAGGCAAAGCCTATGCCTTCTACTGGGGGGCATTCGTGTTCCCAGAGATTAATGCCTAAACGACGTTCTACGTCTAAGGCGTTGGCAAACATGCATTGGCTAGACATCACACGGCCTGCACGAATTTGTTCTGGAGTGCGGTTGGTATAAAGGGAGACGTCATAGCCTTTGTCTAATAATCCAAAAGCGACGGGCATCCCGGCTTGACCGCCACCAATAATCGCAATTTTACGCATAGTCGATGTTCCTAAAAATAGAGAGAAGAGAAGGGGCTTTATTCGGCAAGTTTGGGGATGGCAGGCACATTTTGTTCTGGTCCCATGGCGGAGTAACCACCATCTACGGCATAGTCCGCACCCGTTACAAAGCTAGCAGCATCGGATAAGAGAAAAGCGACGACTTCGCCCACTTCTTCCGGGTTGCCGACTCGGCCTAATAAGTGAAAAGGCGCGGCCACACGATCCGTTTTTGATCTATCGCCTGCTGTGAGTTCATGCATGACTTTGGACCAAGTCCAACCAGGAGAAACAGAGTTAACTCGGATGTTGTCGGCAGAAAAGTCCATGGCTAGGCTACGAGTTAACTGCACTAAGGCCGCTTTGGAAACGGGATATAACCAGCGCCCTGTTTGCGCTATAGAGGACGAAATGGAGGTGAAGTTAACAATGGCACCCCCTTTTTGTTGCTGCAGAAAAGGTCGCACCACTTTGCTCATTTCTGCTGTACTTACCACATTGATATTCAGGGCGGCTAACCAGTCCGAGCGGGTGGAATTTAAGCCATCATCTAAGTAAGAACAGGCCAAATTGACAAGTCCGTCTAGTCGCCCAAAGTGATCATGTACCTGTTGCGTAGCACGTTGAATGGTCGCATCATCCGTGATATCTACCTGCCAAAATTTAGCGATTTGCTCATTATTACCAGCGACGGTGCTACCTCCTTGAGTATCAATGTCAAAAATAGCCACCCGAGCGCCGTAGTGCCGCAAGACGTTTACTACCCCTGCTCCAATGAGGGTGGCACCGCCAGTCACAATAATTACTTTGTTTTCTAAGCCTTTCATGATGAGTTCCGTTCTTTATTGGATAAGGTTAAAAAGGGATTGCTGCTTTGACGAGAAATTGATGCCCTTTGGGACGGCTGCGCACGCCTACATCCTGTTGCCATTTAGCCGTGAACAACCAGCCTTGTGAGTTGGCATAGCGTAAATTTGGGCCTATGCCAAAGGCGCGGGCTTTACCATCGCCTGCTTGGGGACCTGAGTCGTGTTGAAACTGTTGGTAAACGTAGCCGCCTAGGCCAGCTACCCAGCCATTGCCCAAGCCATAACCGAGTGCGTAGTCAGCATGAAACGCATTACCTGAGCGCGTGTGGGTGTCGTGATTACGCAGATTGAAATCCACCATGGCTTTAATATCGAAGTTGATGCCACGAGGTTGGGTATAGGTAAAGGCGACCGCAGGTTGGATGGTCCAGTAGTTACGCCCTAGATTAGCGAGTTCATTTTGTTTATAGCGGCCCGTTGGCGCCATAAAATCGATGCCCACGATGGCATGGGCGGTATTGCTAAAGTGGTAGCCTAGGGCTGGGCCAAAAGCCATATCGCCTAAACCTTGGCGACGTTTGCTTTGATTGCCTACCGTTTCTTTTACTGTGAGTAAGGGGAAAAGTGCATGAAAGGCAAGCTGCCCACCTGCTACTTGATGGGGTGTGACCCAAACCACTCGAGGAGCGATTAAACCCACATCGACTTTGAAGTTGGGGATAGCAAGGCTCTTGCCGTCTTGATCGCGTACAGAGTTGTAGCGCATGGCGCCACTGTAGAGTAATAGATGGACGCCTGGCCCGGGTAGGGCGCCGGACATATACGATTCTAAGCCGTCAGGATAGATAGGAAGTCCATTGGCTTCTATCGCTACGGCAGTTCCGGAACTCAATGCAATTAGCGCACCGCATGCGATAGCAATTGAGGGTTTTTTTATGGTCTGCACTGTCTCCACCTCATTCATTTATTGTTTAGTAGTGAATGAGATAGATGGTAGAGGTAGGGTTTTTTAGGGTCTATCCAGCTTTGGCAAGGCGTATCCACTTAACGCAGTACCCGTTTATTTCTAGGGAAAACACTAGCCATTCATTGGCTTATATAAAAAAACACCTGCCGCATGGCAGGTGTTTATCAAACGCATAAGCCAAGCGGTTACGGGTTGCTGAGTTCTTCAATTTGAGCACGGAAATAGTCTAAAGCGGCTTTACCATCGACTTTTTTCTTGTCGGCGGCTTTAATCCAGTCCTCTTCAATAAAGGTCAGATCGTTTTGAAGTTTAGCTAGCTCTTCGCCTTCGACGTGATAGGTTTTTAAGCCTGCATCAGTCAGTGTTTTAATGGCTTTTTGCTCAGCCTCATTCCATTTGCCGCCAAACATACGGGCGATGTGTTCACCAGAGATTTTGCTGATGGCTTCTTGGTCTTCAGGGCTGATTTGATTCCATTTGCGCTCGTTCATGAATAAGAACTGGCTGCTTTTACCAAAACCACCGGGTACTGCGACGGCGCTTTTAATGAGTTTGTCTAATTTAAAGTTTTCAATTTGATCGTATTGGAAATACAGGCCATCAATCACACCGCGAGAGAGCATTTCGTAGCTTTCAGAAGCAGGGGCGTTGACGGTTACGATGTTCATCTCTTTGCCAATGTTGTCGAAGAGTGGGCTAGGTGAGCGTAACTTTAAGCCATTGAGTTGATCCAAGCTGGTGATCTCGTCTTTGTTAGTGAAAATCACTGTTGCTGGGCTGGTCCATAGGCCCATGAGCTTGACGCCACGGTGCTCGCCTGCTTCTTGCAGGTATTTGTCATAGGTACGCCAGTACGCGACCGAGTTCACGCCACCATCTTCGGTGGTAAAGGGTAGCTCGGCCATTTCAATGAGAGGAAAACGGCTGGCGGTATAACTGTGTACGGACATGCCCATATCAGCCACACCATTACGCACTAAGTCTAAGTGTGCTTGGGGTTTACCGAGTGGGTTGATGAATTCCACGGTGACGCGGCCTTCGGTGACCTCATTTACTTGCTCAGCCCAAGGCTCTAGCATTTCTTTAACAATGTAGTGGGCTGGTGGTAGCCAGTTAGAAAAACGAATGGTTTGGGTGTCGGCTTGGGCTTGGGCGCTACTGAAAGGGGCGATGGCAGCCACACTTAGGCCCAAACAGGCGCTTAAACGTTTAATCAATTTCATAGGGTGTCTCCGCTAATACGTTGTTATAGGTAGGTTAGTTGGTTTGATTTTGACTGAGAGCTTGAATCTGTTGGCGGTAAAATTCCAGCGCAGCTGGGCCGTCTACATTTTTGCTTGCCGCTTTTTTCAACCAGTCTTGTTCTAAGAAAGCAATTTTTTCTTTCAATTCTTTGAGTTCATCCCCAGCGATTAGGTAGGTGTTTAAACCGTCTTTGGTTAGGGCCTGAATCGCATTTTGCTCTGACTGATTCCATTTTTCTCCAAAGGTGGTTGCTATGTGTTTCTCAGACACTTTTAAGATGGCAGCTTGGTCTTCAGGGCTAAGCTGGTTCCATTTGCCCTCATTCATGAATAGATATTGGCTGGTTTTCCCAAAGCCACCTGGGGCGGCAACCACGGATTTAATGAGTCGGTCTAGTTTGAAGTTATGGATTTGATCGTATTGAAAATACATGCCGTCAATGACGCCACGCGAAAGCATTTCATAGGCTTCGGAAGCAGGAGCTGTAACAGGGGTAGCACCGAGTTGTTTGGAGACTTCGTCAAATAAAGGACTAGGTGAGCGTAGTTTGCTACCTTGTAAGTCTTGCAAGCTAGTGATGTTTTCTTTGGTGGTTAGGATCACAGAGGCTGGGCTGGTCCACGCCCCTAAGAGTTTGACGCCACGGTGCTCATTGGCGTCGGTCATGTACTTTTGATAGGTGTCCCAATAGGCTTGTGAGTTGATACCGCTGTCTTCGGTAGTAAAGGGCAGCTCAGCAAACTCCACCAAAGGGAAACGGCTAGCGGTATAGCTGTGAACGGACATGCCTAGATCGGCAATCCCATTGCGCACTAAGTCTAAATGAGCTTGTGGTTTGCCCAGAGGGTTAGTGAGCTCAATTTTGACACGCCCTTCGGTGGCTTGCTCGACCTCTTGGGTCCAAGGCACCAGCATGTTGGTGGTAATAAAGTGGGCAGGGGGTTGCCAGTTTGAAAAACGTAACACTACCGTTTCCTCTGCGGCGACTGCGGCCAGAGGTTGAGCCAAAATTAAACTTAACCCTAACGCTGCTTTGAATAAATTACGTTTTTTCATTGTCTACTCCAGGAGTGAGATTTGAGTTTTTTTAGTTAAATTACATGCTGTTTGGGATCACCATCACGATCCAAGGCACCAGTACTAAAATGGCGAGACGGATAAGATCGGTGAGGACAAAGGGGAGTACCCCATAAATAATGGTGCGTAGAGGGATGTCAGGCATCACATTTTTAATCATGAAAATATTCAGGCCCAACGGTGGAGTAATTAAGCTGATCTCCGCGGCAACCACCACCACAATCCCGAACCAGATCAAGTCAAAGCCCATGGAGGCCACAATGGGATAGAAAATGGGCACGGTCAGCATCACCATGGACATGGTTTCTAAAAAGCAGCCCAAAACCAGATAGATCAAACAAATGATCAAGATCACCATCAATGGCGACATATCTAGGCCATTAATAAAGTCCAAAAGCTGATTAGGCAGACCGGCGATGGTGAGGAAATTAGTAAAGATTAAGGCGCCAATGACCAAGGCAAACATAACGGCTGTGGTTTGGGCGGCTTCCACCAAGACGGTGATGTAGAGTTTGGGTTTCCAGCCACGGCGTTTTAGCGTGATTAGAAAAGTACAAAAAGCACCAATACCTGCAGCCTCAGTGGGGGTGAAGATACCACCGTAAATTCCGCCCATAATTACTACAAAGAGCACCGTAATAGATAACACGCCTTTGGTTGCGTGTAGGCGTTGGGCCCAAGTGCTTTTTTCACCAGGCTTACCCAGTTTAGGGTTGAAGGTGGTGAGCACCATGACGGTGGCTAGATACATGATGATGGCTAAAAAGCCAGGTAAAAAACCCGCGGCAAAGAGCTTACCAATATCGGTTTCGGTCAAGATGCCATAGACCACCATGATGATGCTGGGTGGAATCAGAATGCCTAATGTGCCACCTGCGGCAATACTGCCGGAGGCCAAGCGGTCATCGTAGTTATATTTACGCATAGAGGGCATAGCGACGCGGCTCATGGCGGCAGTGGTTGCCATACTGGAGCCAGACAAAGCGCTAAACGAGCCACAAGCCAAAATAGTGGCCATGGCTAGACCACCGCGTAAATGACCAATAAATGCATTGGCGGCGGTATACAGGTCGCGTGATAACCCCGAAGCGTTCACCAAGTTACCCATCAAAATAAAGAGGGGTAAAACGCTAAAGCTGTAGCTCATGCCCGTGTCATACGCTGTTTGGGCGGCCATGGTTAACGCTGGCTCAAACCCAGTAAAAAAGCTAAAGCCCACGACGCCTATTAGTAGCATGCCCCAAGCAATAGGTAGGCCAACAAACAGACAGGCTAATAAGACAATTAAGCCAACAAGAGAAACTAACATAGTATGAACCTTAGCGTGTTAGGACTGGGGCGTGGTAGGAAGTACAACGTGAGCAAAGGACGCTAATGCCGAAATGGCAGTAAACACCGCAATAGCATAGGCAAAAGGCGCTAAGGGCAGACCGAGGGCATTACTCATGTCGCCGTAGCTGGCGAGTTGGGCACCATGGCGCCATAGAAAATAGCTCAGTACCAGTAAGCAAACGGCAGAGACCAAAGACAGAGCGCGTTGCTGGAATTGTTGTAGTTTTGGTGAGAGTGCAGCGCTTAGAGCCGTGACAGTTAAGTGCTTTTGATGCCAAGTGACTCTAGGCAAAGCCGCAAATACCAAAATGCCTAAAAGGAGCTCATTGCTTTCATAGGCGCCGTATAAGGGCGCATGAAAAAAATAACGACCCACTACATCAATGGTAGTGATGGCAGTCATCAGAACAAGCAACGAGGCACAGAGGGTATCAAGCAGGATTTCTACGAGGCGGATTAGGCCTCCTTGGGAACGGGGTAGTTCCATACCGATTAATTCGTCGTCCATAGTGTCTCCCTCTGAGGACATTAATTGCTTTTATGATGCATAAGGCGTGTTTAACAACACGCCTTATATTAAATATTACATTTGAATATTTTAAGACTTAATAAATTCAAATGAATAGAAAAAAACCCTTAAGCGGCCTAAATTTTTAGTGTGCCAATACTGGCGCCCCCACACACATAAAGCGTTTGACCGGTGACAAAGCTGTTTTCTGGATCAGCGAAAAAGGTGACGGCGCGGCGGATGTCATCGACACGGCCCAAGCGCTTGACCGGAATGGAGTTGGCGATTTGTTGTTCGCGGGTGCTGCCGGCGTCTACCACGTCGTGGAACATAGGCGTCTGAATGGGGCCTGGGGCCACCACATTCACGGTGATGCCTTCGGCTGCCAGTTCTAAGGCCCAGGTGCGGGCCATGCCAATCATGCCGGCTTTAGTGGCTGAGTAGGCACTACGGGTTTCTAGGCCTAAGGCTCCGCGCGAGGACATAAAAATGACACGGCCAAATTGCTGCTGGCGCATGGCTGGTGCTATGGCTTGCATAATTTGTATAGCAGAGCCTAAATGAATTTGGGTCAGACCTTGCAGTTCAGAAAGCTTGACGTTTTCCAGCAGATTAGGCCAGATAACGCCTGCATTATGAATAAAGTGAGTGACATGATGCTGAGCGGCAATATCGGCGGCAGCTTGGGCGGTAGCTTCTTCATCCAATAAGTCGACTTGCACCTGTATTAAACGCTCATGCGTCCATTTCAAGGTGTTTCTAGCCAACGAAATCACGGTATAGCCGGCATCAATATAGTGCTGGCATAGGTCAGCACCAATCCCAGTACTGCCTCCAGTGATTAAAGCGGTGTATTCGGTACGCATAAGTATCCTTTATGAAACAGAAGGGGCGTAGGCCACTAGCGTGCCCACTTTAGCCGGGCCTAGTTCTAGGCGTAGCTCGGTGCGATCGCCCGTCTGTAAAGCGTCTTTAAGGTGGGCAATGACCACAGGGCCGCAGTCCAGTTGTACGGTGCCAATACGCCAAGGCAATTGGCTTTGAAAATAGGGCTCATTACTGTGATGTAAGGTGCTAGAGGCCACCACTAGGCCCGTGCTGGCAACCGCTTGGTAAGGGAGCTCATCGTGTAAGCAGTGCCCACAGACGTCGCGGGGCGGGTATTGCACCGTTTGGCATTCAGTACAAACCTGCAGGGCAAATTGGTCGTGTTGTGCGGCTTGGCTTAGCCCGGCCGCGGCAGCGCTACGCGCACTGGGAGGAAGCGTTACACTCATGCTTGGCCTCTTTTTAAAATGGCGGCGGCGGTGCAAATGCCGCGGTCGTAGTTAATCATGCCAAAACCAGAAACCAGCCCCAAGGTGGCGTTGGCGACTTGGGTGTTTTGGGCGGTATGCGTTAATTGACGCAAAGCCTGAACCAAGCCCAAATAGCCACCAGCAGCACCTGCTTGACCTACAGAGAGCTGACCTCCTGAGGTGTTAAAGGGAAAGCTGCCATCAATGGTGAAGCTGTTTTGACGTATGAACTCGACCCCAGCGCCTTTGTCACAAAAACCTAAGTCTTCGAACTGCAGCACATTAATGACGGGGTAATCGTCATAGGTTTCTAGAAAATCGATGTCAGTGGGTTGTACCGCAGCCATGTCGTAGAGCTCTGCTACATCAAGCGCCCAGCCCCCACGGTATTGAATGGAATCTTCAGGGAAGGCATTGTGACGTTCTATGGTGGAAAGCACTTCCACAAAGGGCAGGCCTAGCTCGATGGCTTGTGCTTTACGCATGACTAAATAGCCCTCGGCACCCGCACAAGGCATTACACAGTCAAATAAATGAATGGGTTCAGCGATGGGTCTGGCCTCTAGGTATTGCTCCAGCGTGAGAGGTTTTTTCATCAGCGCATACGGGTTGCGCAAGGCATTGTCTCGTTGGGCCACACACAGCTTGCCAAAATCGGCACGGGTGGCGCCGTAATGGCGCATATAGTAATCAGTGAGCAAAGCAAAGCTGCCATTGGGGCCAGCCGCACCATAGGGGTAGACCGCGTCTTGAGAGAAGCGGGAGAAGCCACTAACGGTATTTTTAAAGGAGTCAGGGTGATTGGTATCGCCGGCTAGGCAGGCCACAATAGTGGCATCACCACATTGCACCGCACGCGCGGCACGGCGCAAGGCGACTACGCCGCTGGCGCCACCCATCGGAATGTGTTCTAAAAAGCGCGGACTCATTTGAAAATGTTGCATGAGGCCGACGGCGGTGTCTGAGCCTAAGGTAAAGCTAGACACACAAACGCCATCTACCGCTTTTTTGTCTAAGCCGCTTTGTTGCAGTAAATGACGCAGTGCTGTGCCCAACCAGCGATGGGCACTGTGTTCAGAAAAGCGTTCGTAGGGGACGGTGACCGGGCAAACCAGCACCACATCGTTATAAGGGGTGCGGCTCATGACACCACTTCCTGGCGACGTTTGAGGTGATTGGTGTTGATGCAGTCTGATTCTTCCAGCAGTTCCAGTGCGATTTTTTTCAATTCACCACGTTGGATTTTATTGGTGGAAGTCAAAGGTAGGGACTCAACAAACTTCACATAACCTGGGACTTTAAAATAGGCCAATTGCGTTAAGCCCCATGTGACGATTTCGGTGGCAAGTTGCTGTTTTTGCTCTAAGGAGCTGGGGGCCTCGTGGGTCACAATTAAGGCCATGACTTCATCACCCCGAATGTCATCGGGGACGGCAGTCACGGCAATAGAACGAATGGCAGGGTGCTGCTGCATGACGTTTTCTACTTCTACGGCTGCAATGTTTTCACCGCTACGACGGATCACATTACGTTTGCGATCCACAAAGTGTAAATAACCGTTTTCGTCACGGCGCACGATGTCACCGGTGTGGAACCACCCATCCGTCCAGGCTTCTGCGGTGGCTGCTGGGTCTTTCCAATAGCCTGAAAAGAAGCCATAGCGGGGGTTATCACCACTGCGACGTACTAAGAGTTCGCCGTTGGTATTGGTGGGGACGGGTTGACCGTGGTCATCCACCAGTAAGACTTCTACGGCTGAGCTTTCGGTGCCAAAACAATTGGTGCCAATATAACGAGGTTCTTGGTTGGCAATAATACAAGCGGCCGCTCCGGTTTCGGTCATGGCCCAAGCCTCTAGTAGCGGAAAGCCAAAACGCGCTTCAAACGGTTGGTGCAAGGTGCCATCTACGCCCGCGCCAAAGCCAAACCGCACAGCGTGGTCGCGGTCTTGTTCGGAGGCGGCGAGCTTCATCAAAATAGCCGGCATCACTCCCAAATAGTGGATCACGGTGGCTTGGGATAAACGGACGGACTCCCACCAAGTTCTAGGATGGAAGCGATCTAAGACGATTAAACAACCACCGGTTTTGATCATGGCCATGGTGGAGGTGGCGAGGGCATTCATGTGAAACAGCGGTAAGGGGGTCAACATACGCTCGGACCCTGGGTGCAAGGTAGCTAAACCGCCTAAATCGGCATACCACTGTCCGGAAGAATGGAAGTAGGTATTGGACAACATGCAGCCTTTAGGACGGCCGGTGGTCCCCGAGGTGTACATGAGCGCACATTCGCTGTCAGTCGTAATGGCCTGATCCACTAAGGGGGCAGGTGTTTGGGCCGCAGGAGGGCTTTGATCCGGAGTGATCAAAGGAAGCATGTAGTTGGCTTGTTTAGCGGCTTCGGTTAACTCGGCATGGCGACTGGGCAGGGCAACAGCCAACAGCATTTCGGAGTGTTGAATTAAATATTCCAGTTCGGCAATGCGTAGGTCTGGATTGATGGGCACAATGGAGACGCCCAGTCGGTTTAAGGCCAGCCAATGCAAAATAAAAGCAGGGCGGTTTTCCAGCAAGATACCCACACGGTGGCCGTGGCCGTAGCCGGCTGCTTCATATTGGGCAGAGAGACGCTCTATTTCTGCTAGTGCCGTGGCGTAGCTTAATGCCCCAGCTTCTATGTCATAGGCCTGAGCCGTTTCAGCTAACACCACCATGAAATCATTGTCTGGCCAATGAGAGGCTGTTTTCTTAAAGGCACTGTAAATTGTGGATTCCATCACCATCTCCTACATGAACAGCTGAATGTTGCCAAAAGGGGCATCACAGTTGAGTAAATCGACGCGTTTTAAACGTTGGCGCAGTTGACCGTTGTCTAGCACTAGATGGTGGGTAGCCCAACCTACGTAGAAGGTCTGTTGATCGCCCCGGGTTTCGGTGTAATGGAAAGCAGTGCGGACCTGATGCTCAGCCGCGTTCGCATCAAAATCGATGACTTGGGGCTGCTGCAGTAAATGATGGCAACGGCTTTTGGGTTGTTGAGAAAAAGTACGTTGTCCTACCAAGCGTTCCACACGGACCTGTAGCAACAATTTGTCTTCGTACATTAAAGACGCATGCAAAATGGGATCCGTTTGGCCATGAGCCAATGGCATCCAGTAATACCCGTCTTCGGTAAAGAGGTCTAACCAGTGGTCAAACTGTTGCTCATCCAAAAGGCGTGCTTCGTGGTACACAAAGTCAATCAGGTCTTGAGGGGTAATAGCAGTCATAATGAATCCTTTAGGTCGATGAGCTAGGACTAGGCCTCAACATCCATGTATTTAAGCCAAGCGCGGAATTGAGCGCGCATTTGCATTTCGCTGGTGCCATTGACCACTACATTTTTTTGGTCTTTTTCAGCAGCATCATATAAGCGGCCTACGTTCATCCAGTCACGACCTCGGCTTTGCAAGGCCTCTTGAGCGCGTTCGTACATTTCTAAATCATCATGCCCCACCACAGAAGTGGGGGCGTTGATGAGGCGGTTGTACATTAAGGTGCGTTCTAGCAGTTTGTCGGGGGCGCCTACCAAACGGAAGGTCCAAGACTCCACCAAGGTTTTGTCGGCGGCAATGGGCTTAAAGAGACGTAGAGTTTGAATAGGCCCTTTGATCATAATGTTGGGGAAATACACCGTGTTATGACGCACGTCGCCTAGGATTTCTTTGGCCCGTTCTTCGCCATAGGCTTCTACCATTTGATTCCAATAGCCATCAATGTCTGAGTATTCCGCATGAATAGAGTTAGACACGCCGGTATGACCGTGGCCATTTTCCCAAACACGAATGCCCATGTTCTCGTAAAACTCATACGGAGACATAAAGGGAGCAAACAACTCTACAGCCATGGGTTTGGGCGTGCCTTCGGGGGCGTTTTCCCACACTTTAATGGCCGTGCCAGCAGATGACTCGTGTGCCACCATGGGGTGGCAGGTATCGGTCTGGTTATCGACCAACATCTTCCAGTTGCAGTTATGCATATAGCGCATGACGCCACCAGCGATTTCCAGCTTGCCTTCGGGGGAACGATCCACCATGTTGTCTATAGTGGTGAGCGACTCACCAAAGAAATCCTCAAAGCTTTCTCCTTCAGGATTTAATCTACAGAACACAAAATCTTTATACACCACCACGTTTTCTACGGCAGCCATACCTTGGCTGGCTTCGGAGCACTCAAAACCGGTGTCTTCATAGCCTTTTTTCAGGGGGATGGCGAGTAACCGGCCATCGGTACGGAAGGTCCAAGCATGATAAGGGCAGCGGAAAAATTTCCCCGTATTGCCACAGGTTTCGCCGGCGACTTTGACCCCTTTGTGGGGGCAGCGATTGTAGAGTACTTTGATGCTGTCATCGGTGTGTCGCACCATAATGACGGCTTCGGTGCCTACGGTAGTGGTGTAGTAATCGCCTTTTTTTGGGATTTGGCTGGCATGGCCTACATAGACCCAGGTATTGGCAAAGAGTTGTTCCATTTCCAGCTGGAAAAGCTCTTGGTCTATGTATAAATCTTTATGAATTTCGGTATCACGTACTAATTGACGTATAGCGTTTGGGTTCTGACTATATTGGGTCATGATGGAGTACCTCATTACATATCGAGTACGAGTTTGGGAGACTTAGAGCGTGAAATGCAAATTTGGATGACTTTACCGCTTTCTTTTTCTGCATCTGTCAAAAAGTAGTCACGATGATCGGGGGTGCCTTCAAGTACATCCACCGTACAGACGCCACACTCGCCTCGCAGGCAGTCGTACATGGGGTCTTCACCGGCTTCTTCTAATACTTGCACAATGGTTTTATCGGCTGGCACGGTGAAGCTGAGGCCAGATTGGCGTAGCTCTACTTCAAACGGTTGGTCACCAGCTAGCGGAGCAGCAGTGATGAAAAGCTCAAAATGCACATTTTCACGGTCCCAACCACGCTGTTTAGCGAGTTCAATGACGGCATCAATCATGCCTTGAGGGCCACAAATATAAATGGGCTGATTGGGGGTGAGGTCAGCAAATAGCTGATTAAGATCTAAGGCATTTTGGTCATTGGTGTAGCAAATCAGCTGTTCACCTAGCAGTGCCTGTAGCTCGTCTGCAAAAGCCAATTGTTCTTGGGTGCGAGCGCTGTAGTGCAAGCTAAAGGGGCGCTGTTGTTGTTTGAGGTTTTGCGCCATGCTCGCAATAGGGGTGATACCAATCCCACCCGCAATAAGCACCAGTGCAGGCTCTGCATCTTTGGCCGCATTCAAGGGGAAATCATTCACCGGACCGATCACATTCAGGGTATCGCCCACCTGAAGCTGATGCATATAACGTGAACCGCCATTCCCCTCTTCCTCTAAACGTATACCTAAGCGGTATTGTTGAGGTGACTGCTGCCAATCGTGGGCAGGGTCGGTAACGATCAAGGAGTAACAACGCTGATCGTTTAATTCAGGAATTTGAATTTTTAGGTGAGCGCCAGCGGTAAAGGGAGGTAAAGCTTCAGCTTGGGAGGCTTCTAGTACCAGTTCACGAATTAATGGTGAGACGGTTTTTGCCTCTCGGATCACAAGTTCAAAAGGTTGCATCGTATGCCTCTTTTATGCAAGTAATGAGCACTGACGGGCGTACATGCATAGGCAAAGAGCAGCGCTGTCTTTAATCATAAAGAGGTGCTGTTTTGATGTGTCTCCGCCGTATGATGTTAATAAGCGTTGTCAGCTTTATCATCACAAAATAGTTCTTAATATGAGGCTTATTCTATAAGTGAATAGTTTAGTGATCAATATATTCTTGGGAATATAATGGAAAACCACTAGGAGAAATGGGGCATACCCATGATGGCAGAAGAGGGAGCTGGCGGAGGGGATTGGAGGCGGGGCCTACGGCCCCGATTGGCGCTGCAGCGCGGCCATAGACCGCTTCTACAGAGTTAGGCGTTGACGAGGGCGAGCACGCGTAGTGGGCTGCCGGAGCCTTCTTCAATTTTAAGCGGGGCGGAGACAATCACGGCACCGGTGGTCGGTAGCAGGTCTAAATTTTGTAAACACTGCAGGCCGTAACGGTTGGCACCGTGCATCAAAGAGTGGCACGGATAAGGCAAAGGCCAAGCGTAAGATTGGCCGGCGTCGGTATTAATCGTTTCTACGCCAAACCCATGAACATTGCGTTCGTTGATCAACCATTCAACGGCTTCTTGAGATGGGCCTGGGGTGTTAGGACCATTTTCTTTCATGTTGACGTAGGCTTCTGCGCTTTGCTCTAGGCGTTTAGACCAATCGGTACGCAGTAATACCCAAGACTGGGCTGGGATTTTGCCGTGCTTTTCTTCCCAGGCGAGTAAAAACTCAGGGGTTAAGACCCAATTGTCGTCTAGGGCGACTTCCGCGCTGGCATCAATCACTACCGCAGGCCGGATGAAGTGTTCAACGGGAATCGTATCTACGGTGTTTTCAGGTTGTTCGCGACCAGAAATCCAGTGCGCCGGTGCATCAAAGTGAGTTCCAGTGTGTTCGCCACAGGTAAAGTTATTCCAGTACCAGCCTGGGCCCTGTTCGTCATATTGACTAATGCGCTGTTTGGAGAAGCCAGCCGTTTGACCAAACTGCTCAGGCAGCTGGAGGGCAGGAAAAGATTCGCTGAGCGTATGGGTTAGATCAATGACTTTAACTTGTTGGCTATTTAGCGCTTCGGTCAATAGGCTTAATGGGTTGTTCATGATGTCTCCTCGTAGGGATAAATAAATTAAAGCAGGAGGCGTGTACATAGCACGCCTTTTATTTTTAATTATCTTTTAGGTCTAGCTCAGAGTCGTCCGGATTGAATTCATCCGTTGAAAAAGACTCATTGCTAAAGGTCGCGGCGCTTAGGGCACGACGGTTTACACGCAGGTCAAAGACATCAAAGCGGTTGTAGTGGCCAGTAATGTCGTGCATTTGACGCGGCTGTATACAACGGTTGAGATCAATGTCTGCATAGGCAATGCCTTCATCATCGATTAGGGCTTCACCTACTGTGCGTCCATCGGGGCCAATGATGCCAGAGAAAGCACTGTTTTTACGTGCAAGCAGTTCGCGAGCTTCGGGGTGAGTGCTGCTCATTAGCTCGATAATTTCTTCGGAAATGGTAGAGCAAGACACCACGGTAAAGACCTTGCCTTCAAAGCAATGGGCGGCAGCGCGTAAGCGAATGGCTTCAGCCATGTCATAGTCTTTAGGTGCGACGGGTAAAGCAATGTAGTTGGCTGTGTGAACCATTTCGCCTTGAGCCAGTAAGCTAAAGCGCGCCAAGGTATTGGTATTTTCACCGCAAGCCAAAGAACCTAAAGGCCCAATATTGGTTTTGTGTACCCGCATGGAAGACGCATCACCCGGGGCCCAAGTGAGTTTTTCTGCCCAAGTGGGCACCAGTTTGCGATGGCGGCCAATAATGCGGCCTTCGTGGTTAATGGTGACCAAGGTGTTGTAAATGGTGGCAAAGCTATTTGGATTGCGTTCATTGACACCAATGACCACGTTTACCCCACGCTGACGGGCCGCTTGGGCCACTTTTTGAATTTCTGGGCCTGGCACTTCAATGGCCGATAGCACCAGTTTTTCAAACCAAGGGCTAGCTTCCACGGGGTTCATGACCCAGCTCCAATAAGGATAGGCGGAAACAAACACCTCGGGGAAGGCAACTAATTGGGCGCCGTTATCGGCAGCTTCATGAATAAAGCGGCAAGCTTTTTCAATGGTCGCGTCGGTGTCCAAAAACACCGGCGCGGTCTGAACAGCTGCAGCCTTGAATTTAGGTAATTCAAGCATGCATGTGCTCCTTAGTTATTTTGCAGGGGTTACGTTAACGATAGGATTACGTAAAGTACCAATGCCTTCAACGGTAGTCTCTACTACATCACCGGGCCACATCCATTCTTGAGGATCACGGCCTGCACCCACGCCTTCGGGGGTGCCGGTAGCAATGATGTCACCGGGTTCTAGGGTGATACCTGCGCTGATGTCAGCGATGAGGTGGTTCACATTAAACAACATGTGTTTGGTGTTGGAGCTTTGTTTGGTAACGCCGTTAACGGTGAGGCTAAGGTTGAGGTTATGGGGATCAACCAACTCGTCAGCGGTAACAATGACTGGACCAAAAGGAGCGTAAGTGTCTTGACCTTTGGAGTAGATCCATTGGCCAGCACGACGGCAGTCACGGGCGCTTACGTCTAGCATGACGCTATAACCAAACACGTAGTTCAACGCGTCTTCTTTGTTGACGCGTTTGGCACGAGTGCCCATGATGACGGCGAGTTCGACTTCCCAGTCCATTTGCTGTGTGATGTCCTTGTTGTGCTCGATGGCATCATCAGGACCAATCACTGTGGTAGGAGGCTTGGAGAAAATCACAGGCTCTTTGGGCAGGTCTTTGGAGGTATCCAAAGTACGGCTGGATTCAGCGACGTGTTCGACGTAGTTTAGGCCGATCCCGAAGATGTTTTTACGTGGACGAGGGATAGGGGCTAAGAGTTTGACGTTGCTTAGGGGCACCGCTACACCTAGAGGTAGCTCATCCGCATAGTCTTTGAGTAGATGGCTTGTCGTGGTAACGGCAGCAGGCCCCATGTCGATGAAATCTAACATGTTGTCAGGTAAAGGTTGGCCGATGGCTAAACCAAACTCAAACAAGTCGACCACGAGGTCGTTAACAATAGCACCTAAACGAGCTGGGGCAGTCACATCGCTGCGGAAAGTAACAAGACGCATTTTTATCTCCGTTAGTACATGGCGCGCTGCGTAGGCAGCGCGTTAGATTCAATAGTTATTCAGTAATGATTTGGTGACCATCGTTGTCTGCGAGGGCTTCTTCAAAGTAAAGATTGAGCGCACGCATGACAGGAAGATCGTGGAATGAGAACAAGCAAGCATCGTCGCTGCTCGAGCCATTAACGTGCTCGTGGAACATCCAAGAGGGCACGCAGAAAATATCACGCTCACGCCAATCAAAGCGTTTGCCGTTAATAATGGAGTAGCCTTCACCTTTGGCCACTTGGTAGATGATACTGCCCGTATGACGGTGGGCTTTGGTGTGCTCGCCTGGACGCAGCATTTGCATGCTGGCGCCAATCGTAGCCATGACAGGACCGCCTGTTAAGGGGTTGGTGTAGTCCATGATGACGCCATCAAAGGGACTGCCGTCTGTGACTTTGGAGTAGCGTAGTAAGGCTTCGTAAGTAGGCTCCCACTCGTACTTTAATAGTGGGGAGTACGGTTTTTGCCAATCGTGCAAGATGGGTTTTAGACCGGGGCCGCCCCAAATATGCGAGGCATCATTCACCGGGTAGGTCACCGCTTGAGACAAATCGGGGTGCACGGCATAAAAGCCGGCTTCCATGGCATTCACAAAAGGAATGTCTAGGCCGTCTTGCCAAATGCAAGTGCTGCCTTCGGCACTGACGCCATGCTCGTGCCAAGCGCCATTGGGGGTGAGCACGAAGTCATTGGCGCCCAAGGTCATTTTGTGGCCGTCTACTACGGTATAAGCGCCTGAGCCTTCCATAATAAAACGCAGCGCAGAGGAGGAGTGCGAGTGCGCTGAGGCAGCTTCGCCAGGGTGCATGACTTGTAAACCTGAGTACAGCCAGCCCACTGCGGCTGACACGTCTTGGCGGCCAGGGTTGTTTAAGTAAATAACACGGCGACCTGCTTGTTCAGGGGTAACTAAGTCCACTGAGCGCAACACGTATTCACGTAGATCGCGGTAGCGCCAAATAACCGGCACCGATTGCGATTTGGGTTCCCAGGGCTCAATTTTATTGGCGACGTTCCAAAGGGCTCCCGTCTCGAATTGCTCTAGGTCTTTATAATATTGGATGAGCTCAGGTGTAGCAGCAACGTTAGCTCGTCCAATGACGTCTTCGTTATATTGATCGTATGCTTTTTGAGTCATGAATTGTCTCCTTAGCCTTGTAGTACAGGGCGATTTTCTTGTCGTTCTAACCAGTCTTTACCCCACTGGTATTGCTTGGGCCACTCGATGTCGTGATAGCCTAATTTGGCGGCTTCTTGCAAAGGCCAGTTAGGGTTAGCTAAGAACGCACGAGACAGGGCACACAAATCAGCACGGCCAGCTGCAATAATGCTGTTGGCATGATCGGCTTCAAGAATGGCGCCCACTGCCACGGTAGCCACATCCACTTCGTTACGAATACGGTCAGCAAATGGGGTTTGGAACATACGACCATAAATGGGTTTTTGCTCACTGACAACCTCTCCGCTGGATACGTCTACCGCATCAGCACCGGCTGCTTTAAAGCGACGGGCGATCTCAATGGCGTCGTCTACGGTCGTACCGCCTTCAGCCCAATCTGTGGCTGAAATACGCACTAAGAGGGGTTTGTTTGCAGGCCAAACGGCGCGCATGGCGCTGAATACCTCTAGCGGGAAAGCCAAGCGGTTTTCTAAACTGCCGCCGTAGGCATCAGTACGTTGGTTGCTTAGGGGGGAAATGAAACTGGAGAGCAAGTAACCATGGCCTGCTTGTAGTTCAATGCAATCAAAACCCGCCGCATCGGCACGTTGAGTGGCTGCCACAAAGGCGTCACGGACCTCAGCCATTTGCGCTGGTGTGATTTCAGCTGGGGTTGCGCTGCTGCTGTCATACGCCAAGGCAGAAGCAGAAACTAGATCCCAATTGTTCGCTTGAAGAGGTTTGGTAGCCTGTTCCCAACCGAGTTGGGTGGAGCCACGACGACCGGCATGACCCAGTTGAATCCCTGCTAGTGCCTCACCGTCGTGGATGTTTTTGACGACTTGTGCCCACGCTTGGGTTTGTTCGTCGTTCCATAGGCCCGCACAACCGGGTGTGACGCGACCTGTAGGGGTGACGGCGGTCATTTCTGCCATGACTAAGGCAGCACCACCCAAAGCGCGCGCACCATAATGCACCCGATGGAAATCGTTTACGACGCCATCTGTTGCGCTATACGTTAGAGTAGGTGAGAACACTAAACGGTTTTTCAGCTTCATGTCACGCAATTGGAAGGGCGTAAACATGGGCGGTGGTGGCGTTTGATCCGCTTTAAGCTCCATGCCGGCTTGAGTCGCAAACCAGCGTTCAAATTCCTCAATACCTGCTGCATCACGTAGACGTAAGTTCTCGTGAGAAATACGTTGGGAGCGGGTCAACATGGAGTAGGTGAACTGCTCAGGGGCCATGTTGGCATAGCGGGCTACGTTTTCAAACCATTCGGTTGAGTTGCGCGCTGCATTTTGAATGCGTAAGACATCAATACTGCGCTCAGCACTGTATTGTTCTAGGGCTTGCTCAAGGGTGGCGTCCTCTGCTAGGTGGTTGGCCAAGGTAATGGCGTCTTCTAGCGCTAATTTGGTGCCTGAACCAATTGAGAAGTGGGCCGTGTGGGCGGCATCACCCATTAAGACAAAAGGCACTTTTTTGCCATCGATCTCATCCCAGTGGACCCAGTTGTTACTGATGACGCGAGGGAAGCGAATCCAAATAGCAGAGCCACGTAAATGGGTGGCATTGCTGATCAAAGGATGGCCGTCTAAGTAGGGAGAAAATAAGTTTTCACAGTACTTGATGCCGTCTTCTTGGCTCATGTTTTCAATACCTGCTTTTTCCCACGTTTCGTGGGGGGTTTCCACAATAAAGGTGGACATACCGTCTTCAAAGCGATAGGCATGAGCTTGGAACCAGCCGTGCTCATTTTCCACAAAGATAAAGTTAAACGCATCAAACACCTTGGTGGTGCCTAGCCAGACAAAGCGACACAAGCGCTCGTCCACATCGGGCTCAAAGCTTTCAGGGTGTTTGTTGCGAATGCGACTATTAATGCCGTCAGAGGCAATGACCAAATCCGCGTCGTATTTGCGTGCAATGGCGGCTTCGTCTTCGACGTTGGTTTCAAAGACCAGCTCTACCCCTACCTCTTCACAGCGAGCTTGTAGGATATTAAGGAGCTTTTTGCGGCCTATGCCAATAAAGCCGTGACCCTTGCTGCGTATAGCACGCCCTTTGAAATGGGTTTCAATGTCATCCCAGTGATTAAAGGCATCACCAATGGTTTGGGCTGAGACAGGATCAGCAGTGCGTAGGTTTTCCATGGTTGCATCAGAAAACACCACACCCCAGCCGAAAGTGTCATAAGGACGGTTGCGTTCTACCACGACAATATGATTGTCAGGATTCTGTAATTTCATCAGCAGGCCAAAATATAGACCGGCTGGGCCTCCACCTATGCATACGATTTTCATAGCAGTCCCGTATGGTTATGTTACCTAGGAATAAAATTCAGCTAAGTATATTTATTAATAAATAGTATACAGGTAAACTAATTGCGTAAATAAAAACCACAAAAAATATACCTGTTCTCCTTTAAGCTATGCATTGCTGAGTAGGGTTGCGTCAACCGAGAGCACGTAGTCTTGCATTGGGTCGCGCAGAAACTCTGGCACAGCAATAGCTTGGTGGGTTATGAGGGAAGTGGTCACAACAATTTGTTGAACTTCCATACGCAACACGCCGTCTTTACCTACACATTGCAACTGCAAATGCAGCGAGCGACTACCTAGTTTCTTGACGCCTAGACTAAGCACTACATCATCGCCCATTTGACTAATAGCACGAAAATCGGCTTCTAGGCGTACAGTTGGCATGCCGACTTTGCGTTTTGCAATTAAACCGCTAAACCCGTCAGGCAACATGGTGTCTATCCATTGTTCCATCAGGTTGTTAAACATGATGAAGTATTGTGGATAAAATACGATGCCTGCTGGGTCGCATTCAGCAAAACGAATGCGGTGCTCTGTGGTGTACAGCTTTGATCCCATACTTGTCCCTTCGTAACAAGAAGTGCGGATGGCACTTTGAGTTAATCAAGGTTTGGGTTCAACAGACGGGTGCGCAAACCCAAACCAAAGCTTTATCATGATTTCACTGGTGACTTATTTGATTAATGACAATAAATGCACACGTAGATGACCTAAATGGTGATGAGTTTGCTCAACAGCATCGTGATCCAGTCCTTCGAAGAGCTCAGTCACCCACTGATTGTGTTGCTTGGCCATTTGTTCAAACGTGCTTTTGCCCTTGGGGGTTAAGCGTAATAACCAAGCTCGTCTATCAGTAGGGCTGCTTTCGCGCGACACTAAGCCTTCGCGGGCTAGCTCGTCTGTTAATCCGGTAACATTGCCCCCTGTTACCATCAGGTAACGGGATAGTTCACCCATTTTGAGGCCGTTGGGATAGCGATAGAGCTGAGCCATATAATCAAAACGCGCAAGAGAGATGTCAAAGTTAGCGCGTAAGCGGCGCCGAATTTCATCTTCAATTTGTTTGGTGCTAGTCATCATGCGCAGCCACAAACGTAAGCTAGCTGGGTCTTTGGGGCCTACACGACCCTCGTAGCCACTGTCGTGGTTTTGTTCTAAGACCTCATCATATGGCGCTGCTTTTTGTTTCATGGTTAAGTGTTCCTCTGCATTACATAGCATTACGGCGCATGTAATGGTTAACGATATGGTGGATAAATTCCATCTGTTATTAATACCTACTATTTAAAAGTATTCTACTATAAATAGTTTAGAAGTGAAGCAATTTAAGCCTATCGTTAACCATAAGACAGAAACCGGTAATTAAACTAGGGCATGAGCCTGCAGTTTTTGCTCTAAGATCTTGCCTTTTTCATCAGCTAAGGCCGCATCGCGTAAGCTTTCTAGAATTTGGGGCGAGACACGGTTTTGGTGTTTGTCTAAGGTAGCCATAACGGTATGAAAGTTCTTCAGACCACGTAAATGGGTGTCGCCATAGCCTTTAACCAGACGCTGGGTGCGCGCAATCTCTAGGGCAAGAGCAGGGTGACTTTGAGCGTGCTGCTCTATGCGCTCTAGCCAGTTGTTGATGCGAGTTTGCTCCGCTTGGTAACGTAAGGACTTATGACGCCAACGCTTTAAACCACCCAGCGTGTTTAAAAGCAAAAAGCCGCGTAAAGAACTGGTCTGAATGACACGACCTTCTTGAGTGAATTTGCTCAGCACCTTGTGCCCCAAAGAGGACGGGTTGAGTAGCCAGCGACCTAATTTAGGGCTAGGCATAATTTCGCTGATTTCTTCTACGCGAGGATGCATGTATTCATTAATGGCTAGGATTTGACCTTGATCCAAACGAACTTCTTTTTGCACACGTTCAAAGCGGCTGGCTCGTGTTTTTAATTCTGCTACCCGGATGGCGTCTTCAAAAGACATCCAGAGTGCTAAATAACGGGCCGTTTCTTGCATGAGCTTGTGATCGTCAGCGTGGGCTTTTTGCTGTACCTGCTGCAGACGTTCTAAGTAAAGTTCGGCATAAGCTAGGTCTTGGAAGTCAATTAAACGGCGTACCCCTTCGGCCACCAGAGGTTGCACCTCGGGGGCGAATTGTTGGCGCACGCGCTCAATGAGGGCGGCGACTTTAGGGTGCTTGGGCTTTAGGGTTGCCATATCGGGCAAAGCCGTGGCTTGGACTTCGGTGGGGTGCTCGCTATTGCCCACGTATTTATACGCATTCGCGAAGGCTCGTAGGCTGGGCTTGACCCCAACGCCACCGCGTTCAATGGTTTGTTCAAACTGTTCACGGCTAAAGGGCAGGACCCCAGAAGCCGACAAAGCACCAAATAGAACGGCACTGATGACGCTGCCTGAGTCTTCTGCGACTTGGGCCATATCAAAATGGATGTAGCTTTTCGCCGCAGCACGAGTATGTTCAATTAAGCTGTCACTATCGACGCGGCCATCACCCATGGCCATTTTTTCAGCAATAGAATAAACACGGTGGGTTGACGTGATCAGAGCGGTGCGATCAGAGGTCACCAACCCGCGTTGTACTGCGCGGCCAGCTTCCATGAGCTCAGAGGCCAAGACCACATCCACATCACCTGGCATAGGCATCAAGGCCAAAATAGGGGCTTTGTCTTTGACTAGGCTTTGGGGAAACAGCTCTACGTAATAAATCGTGGCTCCTGTGCGTTGGGCTACGCCAGGCACAGAGGTGGTTTGTGCGATATAGCCGTTGTGCTCTCCTAGGCTAACGATCCAGTTGGCGAGTACGCCACCACCTTCGCCGCCCATCGCGAGAATAGCAATTTTGATTGGTTTAACTTGCATGGTGCATCCTTAAGCGTAGTGTTTAAAAGGCGTATTGCTCGCGTTTAGCAGCGCTACGACGTTGGAACCAGCCAATCACACGGCGGCGTAATTTTTCACGGAAAGAATCCATGCTTGTGGGGTTGCTAATGATCTGAGCGCGATAAAAAGAGGGGCATAAAATAGCGGCATGGGACACCTCGCCACACAAACCACAGCCCACACAACTGTTCATTACCGTGGCAACCGGATCGGTGCGTAAGGGATCTGGGTTGGAGCGGATAGACAAGGAAGGGCAGCCTGAGAGACGAATGCAGGAGTGGTCGCCGGTACACGTATCAGGGTCCACACCAAAACGTTCGCGTACGACGCGTTCGCCTGCGGCAGTGGCTTTGCGGACTTGACCACGTTCACGACGCTGCCGGTTCAGCATACATTCGCTTTGGGCAATGACGACTTTGGGGCCTTTTTCTGACGTAGTGAGCGCCTCGCGCAAGGTCTGCGTCATGGCTTTTAAGTCATAGGTGCGTTTGACGGTTTTGAGCCAATTTACCCCTACGCCACGTGCTGCTTTTTCTAGCAAATGTCCGGTGCTGCGGGTTTCGTTTTTGGCGGTGGAAGACAAGATGTCTTGGCCACCGGTGGCGGCGGTGTAGCTGTTATCCACCACAATAGTGAGGTTGTCGCTTTGGTTAAAGACCGAGTTAGCAATTCCGCTGGTTAAACCGTTATGCCAAAAACCGCCATCACCCATCACAGAAATCGCGCGTTTATTGCTGGCTTGAGTATTGAGTGCAGAGGCCGCTGCGCCGCCTAAGCCATACCCCATGGTGGTATTACCTAGATTGAACGGTGGCAAAATAGAGAACAAGTGGCAGCCAATGTCGGCACTGACGTGGTGTTCGCCTAGATCACGTTCTACCAGTTTCATGGCAGTAAAAATAGGGCGCTCGGGGCAGCCAGTACAGAATCCGGGCGGACGTGCATGCACGTTTTCATCCAACGAACCCAGTGGTTTTACTTCGGCTGCTTCAACGATTTCGTTTAGCTGAGCCACTTCTACTGTACGGCTGGAAGTGTCTTCAGTGCGGGGCACCACACGTGGTTTTGGTGCGGGTACAGGGGCAATACGACCATAGTGCTCTAAGAACGCACGAATGCCTTTGAGCATGGTCTGGGTGTTGTATTCACCTGCTAGCGGCAGGAAGTCTTTGCCGTGTAATTCGGCTTTTATGGCCGTGCGATTTAAAATTGAGGCAATGTTTTGCTCTACAAAATTAGGTTGGCCTTCTTCGAGGACGAGCACAGCCCGTTTGCCTTCGCAGAACCGTTTGATTTCTGAGTCAATCAGTGGGTAGGCCACATTCATGACATACAGAGGGATTTTGGATTCGCCAAAGACATCGGCCAAGTCCAAGTGCTCTAGAGCCCGAATGGCGCTGTTATAGCCCCCGCCTTGGATGATCAAACCCACATCGTCTTGTTCATCACCAAAGAACTCGTTCATTTGACGTTCTTCAATGAATTTCACCGCAGCTGGCCAACGTTGTTCAATTTTTTCTTTTTCGTGTAGGAAGCTCGCAGGGGGGAGCACAATGCGATTTAGGTCACGCTCCGGTTGCTCCATGGCCTCTTGTAAAGAGAATTTAGCGGCTTTGTTATTGGAGGCAACGAATTGACCGTGTACATGACAGGCGCGGATCCGCAGCTGTAGCATCACAGGGGTGTTACTGGCTTCAGATAGGTCAAACCCGTCTTTGACGGCTTGGACAATACTGGGCAGATTGGGTCTGGGGTCCAGCATCCATATCTGGGATTTCATGGCAAAAGCATGACTGCGCTCTTGCATAATGGAGGAGCCCTCGCCGTAGTCTTCACCCACGATAATTAAGGCGCCCCCTTTGACTCCACCAGATGCTAGGTTGGCTAAGGCATCAGAAGCGACGTTGGTGCCTACTGTGGCCTTAAAGGTAACGGCACCGCGCAAGGGGTAGTTGACGGAGGCAGCTAGCGAAGCGGCAGCAGTGGCTTCTGAGGCACTGTTTTCAAAGCGAATGCCATTTTCACTCAAAATGTCTTGAGCATCGGCCAACACATCCATCAGATGCGAAATGGGCGCCCCTTGGTAGCCCGCTACATAGGAAACTCCAGATTCTAATAAGGCTTTGGTGACGGCCAAGATACCTTCGCCGCTAAATACTTCACCATCGCCTAAGCGTAATTTTTTGACTTCCTCGACAAATGAACGTTCTGCCATTGTGTCCTCCTCCGGTTCTTTTCTTGCTAATTTGATTTATATTATTTTCATATGAATATGTTTAGTTCTCAACATATGATTCATCATGGTTTTCCCTAGGCTGACCTTTTGGATTTAAAAAACCTAAATAGGGTTAGCTTAGGTATAGTGAAACCATTTTGAATTCATGCTTAAATAATTTTTTCAATCGTAGGGCGAGCGTGTGAACACAGCAACAATTTTTGTAGACAATTATTTACCCGCTTTATTAGCGCAGGCCAGTCAAATTATCTCCACCGAGTTTCACCAAGTTGTGCAGGAAAATGGGCTTTCCATTACCGAGTGGCGTGTGTTATCCATTTTGTCTGGGGCAGGTGTGGTTAGCGTGGGGCAGTTGGCGCGTATAGCGACCAGCAAACAGCCTACCGTCACGCGTGTGGTGGATAAAATGGTTAATGCAGGTTATGTGCACCGTGTGGCGCATGACGGTGATAGACGAGTGTCGTTGGTGGAAATTACTGAGCCAGGTCGTGTTTTAATTTCAGGGCTAATTGATCAAGCCAAAAAACACGAGACCGAAGTGGTTGAGCGCCTCCAGCCGTTAGATGTAGAGGCGCTCAAGGCTATTTTGCGTCGCTTGATTATAGAAAGTCGAGTCGACGAATAGTTAGATGGTTAATTGATGGTATTTACGACCAAACTCAACGGTGGCTTGGAAGAAACCTTCTTTGCTACCGCAGTCGTAACGGGTGCCGGCATAACTAAAACCAAAAACGGGTTTTTCTTTGAGTAGGCTCGCAATGGCATCCGTGAGTTGGATTTCGCCACCTACCCCCGGTACGGTGTTGCGTAGGTGCTCAAAAATTTCAGGTTCCAACACATAACGACCCACCACCGCAGAGCGGCTCGGTGCTTGTGCCGGAGCCGGTTTTTCTACAATACCATCCAATAACATCGTTTGGCTGTCTACGGCTTTGCCCGAAACAATACCGTATTTATCGGTGTGCTCTAGGGCAACCTGTTGTACGGCGATTACGCTGCCATTGTGTTGATGGGCTGCCTCTACCATTTGTAAGGCGACGCACGGGTTGGCGTCAATGAGGTCATCGGCCAACAACACTAAAAAGGGCTCGTTACCCACTATGGGTGCGGCACATAATACGGCGTGCCCCAAGCCTAGCGGAGTGGCTTGGCGTGTATAAATACAGCTGACATGGTTAGGCAGCACGTTTTGTACTATATCGAGCAGTTCTTGTTTTTGCTTGGCCGCTAGTTCGGCCTCAAGCTCTGGTAAACGATCAAAATGGTCTTCAATCGCACGTTTATTGCGCCCGGTTACAAAAATAAGTTCAGTCACACCGGCTGCAATGGCTTCTTCAACGGCGTATTGAATTAACGGCTTATCCACAATAGGCAACATCTCCTTGGGCATGGCTTTGGTAGCAGGTAAAAAACGAGTGCCTAAGCCAGCGACTGGGAATACAGCTTTGCGAATGGGTTTCATCAAGATGTTGCGCGAGATACCCCGTCATTTATGGCGGGGAGGGATAGCGCGTTGGCGTAAGCCAACCTTG
>CANROS010000021.1 GCA_947632305.1 uncultured Paenalcaligenes sp.
TTTTCACGTAAATCTTGTTTGGTCGTGAAAGGGAATTTAGCCAGGTCTGAAAGCTGTTTCAAATCGCTAGGATGAACACCGGCCTCATCAAATTTCTTGCGATAGTGCGGCACATTGTCATAAGCGTGCTGCAAACTCCACTTCAATCGCTCAAGCTGTAAGGCTTGAATTTCATCGCGACTGGCGTGTTCAATACGATCTTTACCGACCTGCTGAGTTAATACTGACATTTAGTGTCTCCTGCCCTACTTTACTGATTAGCTTGGGGATCTTCTACCACTGCACCACGCAAGCGATAGGAGCGACCTCTGAAGATAGCAATGCGTTGTCCTTTTTGATTTGTGACCTCAACGTCATAGACGCCCGTTCGACCGGCCAAATTGTATTCCGTCGCTTGAGCCTCGAGTTGATCGCCTTCAAAAGCAGGGGCCACATAATCTATAGAACAACCCGCCGCCACAGTGGGCAAATTGCGTGAGTTACAAGCAAAGGCAAAGGCACTGTCTGCTAAAGCAAAAATAAAGCCACCATGACATGTTTTGTGACCGTTCAGCATATCAGCGCGTACGGTCATGCTCATGCGCGCCTCGCCTGGCGCCACGTGCACAATGTTTGCTCCCAGTGCTTGAGAAGCAGGGTCATTGCTATACATAAAGTCGGCAACGTGTTGGGCTAAAGCGTGGGGATCTGTCGGTAAGGTCATGCTATTCCCCTTTAAACTGCGGTTGACGTTTATTCATAAATGCGTCTACGCCTTCGGCATAATCGGCCGTTTTGCCTAGTTGACGCATGGTGTCACGCTCTAAGTCCAACTGCTGATCTAAAGAATGGCTCAGGCTGTCTTGAATAACCTGTTTAGTTGCGGCTAAGCCTTTGGTGGGAGCGCTGGCAAAATGCTCACATAAGGCATCTAGACGTGCTGAGAAAGCCTCGTCGGCCACGGCCTCCCAAATTAAGCCCCATTGGGCAGCTTGAGTAGCGCTCAGTTTTTCACCCAGTAGCGCCAGCCCTTTGGCACGGGCCTCTCCGACTAAGCGCGGCAAAAAATAGGTTCCACCTGTATCAGGCAACAAGCCAAGACGACAAAAAGGCTGAATAAAACTGGCGGATTCTGAGGCAATGACAATGTCACCTGCCAAGGCCAAATTTGCCCCCGCCCCTGCTGCCACGCCATTTACCCCAACCACCACCGGCCAAGGCATAGCACGCAAACGTCGTACTAAAGGGGCATAATACGTCTCGATGGTATGACCCAAATCGACCTCATCACTACTCATTTGACGCTCAGACAAGTCTTGCCCTGCACAAAAACCCCGCCCTTCTCCGGTTAACAACAACACACGTACCCCTTGCGCTTCTACGCGTGTTAACGCATCGGCCAGTTCTTCGTGCATTTGTACCGTAAAACTGTTGAGCTTGTCGGGGCGATTTAAGCTAATGCGTGCGGTGCTTGCCGTTAATTCAAACTTAATGCATTCATACGTCATGGTGTTGTGCCTTATAGAGTTTGTTCAGTGTGCCAGCGCGTTTGCACCACGCGGAAACGGTTCGAAACATAGGCCGCGTCAGACAACGCCGCATTAGCTGCTGGGTTTGCACCTGTACCATGAAAATCACTATAGGCAGCGGTTTGGTTAATGAACACCGCCCCCGTCAAATTCAAAGAAAGTGACACACCACTGCGTTCTGCCATTTTGCGAATAGCAGTAGCGGTGTCTTTATTGGTGGTATAAGCCGCTAGCGTCAAAGCGCCATGCTCAAGCACAGTTTCACCGGCCAACTGAATGCTCTGCTCTGTCGAGTCAGTAGCCACCACAAAGATAATAGGACCAAACCATTCTTTGAGAATATTCGGGTTAGTGGCATCGGTTTTTAAAAGCAAAGGTGTAGCCGTGCGTGCCTCTGGGTAGACCGGGTGTGCTAGGGCTTGGCTATCCACAATCACCTCTAAACCTAGGGCTTTAACCTCTTCGATACGCTGCGCGGTTAACTCATTTTGCAAAGCGCCCGTGATTTCTACCGCACGCGCTGGATCAGCACATAAGCGCTGTACTGCATGACCCAAAGCCGCACATACCTCATCAAAACTCAAATGACCTTCGTCTGTTTGAATACCATCACGTGGTACATAAATATTTTGAGGAGCCGTACACATTTGCCCAGAATACAAAGCAAAAGAAAAAGCCAAGTTACGTGCTACGGCTTTTATGTCGTGGACTGAGTCAATGATAATTTGGTTAACACCCGCTTTTTCGGTATAAACCAAAGCCTGGCGCGCATGCTGCTCTAGATAATTGCCTGTGGCGCTACTGCCAGTGTAATCAATGATTTTGACGGCAGGGTTCATGGCTAACTCTTGGGCGACTTGATCGTCGGCCTCGTGTGCTGCCAACAACACGACATTTGGATTAAAGCCAGCTTCGCTTAAGACCTCGCGCAACACAGAAACCGTAAGCGCCAAAGGCAAAATTGCGCCGGGGTGCGGTTTAACAATCACGGTATTACCGGTTGCCAAAGAAGCAAATAAACCGGGATAACTATTCCATGTCGGGAACGTCGAACACCCGATCACCAAACCAATGCCTCGTGGTACAACGGTGAATTGCTTTTGCATGTCAATGGGGTCGTGCTTACCCTGCGGTTTAACCCAATTAGCCAACCCTGGAATACGAGACATTTCCTGCCACGCATACACCACTGCCTCTAGAGCGCGGTCTTGGGCATGTGGCCCACCCGCCTGAAAAGCCATCATAAACGCTTGACCGCTAGTATGCTGCACGGCGTTAGCCATCTCAAAGCTACGTTTATTTAAACGTGCTAAGGCTTCTAGACACACGCCAACCCAAGCTTGGGGGCCTGCCTCACGCCAGCTATCTAAAGCCAAGGAAGACTGCTCAATGAGAGCTTGAGCCTCAACAAAAGGATAACGAATATTTAAATCGAATCCATAAGGAGAACGCTCCTGGCCAACTTTCTGAGTAGAACCATCTAACAGCAATGGATAATCGGAATTCTGCACCGCCTCAAAAGCGGCTTGGCCTTGGGCAGCAGCTTCCTCTCCATAAACACGGGGGCTAGGCATTTCTGGAAAGGGAGTCCAGTATTCGCGAGTGGCTATCGCCTCTAAAGCGCGATCTAAAGTGGCTTTATGAGCGGTAAAAAAATCACTAGCCATGCAATATCTCCTTTGGACGTTAACTATTTATGTTTCAATAAATACAATGACAGAATGGGGCAACAACGGCCCCATTCAGAGATTAAGTTTCCTGATCGAAGTCGATCACTACTTTGTCAGTAACAGGGAAACTTTGGCAACTTAGCACAAAGCCCATATTGACTTCGTAGTCTTCTAAAGAGAAGTTCGCATCCATATCAACTTCACCTTCGACCACTTTACAACGACACGTAGAGCAGACTCCGCCTTTACAGGAATAAGGTAGCTCTATACCCTGCTCTAGCGCCGCATCCACTAAGCTCAAGTGGTTTTTCTTGATGGTGATATCACGCGTAAAACCATCTTGAATAATCGTCAACTGACACTCTTCGGCTCCGGGAGCCTGACGTGGCGCCCCCCCATCAGCCTTGGTGCGTGGCCCTTTGGGTGCACCGAAAAGCTCATATTTAATCTGGTCTTTTTCTAAGCCTTTGCCTTTTAACGTCGCCACAACCTGCTCGGTCATATCATGAGGGCCACATACAAAAGCATAATCAATTTTCTCGGGTGGCAACCACAAGGTCAGAAGCTGCTCCACTTTTTCAGCATCCAAACGACCATTAAATAAGTCTACGTCTTGTAGCTCGCGGCTCATGATATACACCACAGAAAAACGATGCATATAACGATTTTTTAAGTCTTCAATTTCCTCGCGGAACATAATAGAAGACGAGGCGCGGTTAGCATAAAACAAAGTAAAGGTGCTGTTAGGTTCTGTGTCTAAGGCCGTTTTTACTAAAGACAAAATAGGCGTAATGCCACTGCCCACCGCAAACGCGGCATAACCCCGTTGCTTAGAGGCATCAAACTCAACCGTAAAGCTACCATCCGGCGGCATCACCTCTACCGTGCTGCCCACTTCAAGGTGGGCATTAGCCCAACTAGAGAAAGCGCCATCGGCCACTCGCTTTACTGCCACCCGCAATAAATTGTCGTGCGGTGCAGCACAAATAGAATATGAGCGACGTAGTTCTTCGCCATCTACTTGGGTGCGCAGGTTTAAATACTGCCCTGGACGAAATGCAAATTTTTCTTGTAATTCAGTAGGCACGTCAAAAGCCACTACTACCGCGTCGCGGGTAGTACGCTCAATAGACGACACCGTTAAGGGATAAAACTGACTCATGATTAATGCGCCTTGAAATAATCAAAAGGTTCACCGCATTGCATACAGCGATACAGCGCCTTACAGGGCGTGGAGCCAAATTGACTCACTACACGTGTGTTCAGTGAATGACACAATGGGCAATCCACCGTGAGCTCAGAACGACGCAACAAACCTGATACATCAATGGCTTTTTCTTTGGGCGGAGCAATACCATAATTTTGTAAGGCTTCACGTCCTTTTTCGCTAATCCAATCTGTAGTCCATGCTGGGCTTAGGCTGGTTTTAACCTTGGCCTGCACACCATTTTGCTCTAGAGCCTGCACAATGCTTTGCTCCATTTCGTACATGGCTGGACAGCCTGAATAAGTAGGAGTGATCGTAATCACACAGGTTTGATCCTCCCACGCGATATCGCGCACAATGCCCAAATCCACCAGAGAGATCACTGGAATTTCTGGGTCTGGGACTGCGTCTAACCATTTCATCACCGTTTGTGCATCGAGCATAAGCTACCTCTTTACCAAGTGGCACCGGGATAGGTGCGCTGTAACACTTGCATTTCTGCCAACAAAAAGCCTAGGGCTTCGGTGTGATGACCTTGGGTGCCGCCACGGTGGGCTTTATGGAATGCATTTTCTTTAGCAGGCACAGTTAAAGTGGCTTCGGCTAGCACCTCGCTCACTTGTTCGTACCATTCATCCCACAATGATTCATTCAAAGGAGCGATACCCTGTTCGTGCAACGCTCGCGTGGTGTCATCATCTAGGAATAATTCGCCCACATGCTTCCACGCATCGTTAAGCGCCTCTTGCATGCGTACATGACTTTCCTCGGTGCCATCGCCCAAGCGCACCATTAAATCAATAGAACGACGTACGTGATACGTCACCTCTTTGAGGGATTTTTCTGCTATTTCTTGTACACGTTCATTAGAAGAGTCACACAAACGACGCAATAAAAAGTAATGCCATACATCAAATAAAAACTGACGGGCCGTCGTGTCACCGTAATGCCCGTTGGGACGCTCTGCCATCAAATAGTTGTAATAATCGTGGGTATCACGTAAATACGCTAAGGCGTCTTCATCACGACCTTTACCTTCGATTTCACCGGCTAATGTTAGCCACATACGTGCCTGACCAATCAGGTCTAACGCGGTGTTGGCTGTAGCGAGTTCCTCTTCTAAAGCAGGACCATGACCGGTCCACTCACAGAGACGCTGTGACAAGACCAAAGCGCTATCACCTAAACGCAAAGCATAATTAAATAAAGCTTGGTTCATGCCTGCTCCTACATTTTAATGCCATCAGGCATAGGGAAAAAAGTAGGATGGCGATACACCTTGTTGTTAGCAGGATCAAACAAAGGGTCTTTATCATCTGGACTGCTAGCCACAATATCAACGGCTTTAACGACCCAAATACTCACACCTTCATTACGGCGGGTATACACATCACGCGCGTTGTTAATGGCCATTTGCTCATCAGACGCATGAAGGCTGCCCACGTGTTTATGTGCCAAACCATGCTGGCTACGAATAAATACTTCCCATAATGGCCAGTTTTTTTGACTCATTTTCTTCTCCTAATTACGCAACCTGCTTCGTTTTTTTCTGCTCTTGCTTTTCGGCATAAGCCATAAAAGCATCTCGTACCCAAGCACCATTTTCATGCGCGTCAACCCGCGTTTGCAAACGCTCTTGGTTACAAGGACCATTACCCGCTAACACAGCCCAGAACTCGTCCCAATCAATCTCACCAAAATCGTAATGGCCGCGCTCTTCGTTCCAACGTAAGTCGGGATCAGGCACAGTGAGACCTAGGTATTCCGCCTGAGGCACTGTTTGATCCACCATTTTTTGGCGCAGTTCATCATTGGAGAACAACTTAATACGCCATTTCATGGACTGAGCGCTATGAACTGACTCGCCATCGGATGGGCCAAACATCATCAAAGCAGGCCACCACCAACGATTGAAAGCATCTTGGCACATGGCTTTTTGCTCGGGAGTGCCGTTTAAACACATTTCCAAAAGCAAGTCATAACCTTGACGCTGATGGAAGGATTCCTCTTTACAGACGCGGACCATGGCGCGGGCATATGGGCCATATGAACAACGACAGAGTGGTACCTGATTAATAATGGCGGAGCCATCAACTAACCAACCAACCATGCCAATATCCGCCCAGTTCAAAGTGGGGTAATTAAAAATACTGGAGTACTTGGCTTTGCCGGCGTGGAGCTCGTCAATTAAATCATCACGCTCTACCCCTAAGGTTTCGGCAGCACTATACAAATACAAACCATGACCGGCTTCGTCTTGGATCTTGGCTAACAGAATTGCCTTGCGCTTTAAAGAAGGCGCGCGCGTCACCCAGTTGCCCTCGGGCAGCATCCCTACAATTTCTGAGTGGGCATGCTGAGAGATTTGACGTATTAAAGTGCGACGGTACGCCTCGGGCATCCAGTCTTGGGGCTCCATGCGTATACCCGCATCAATACGCTCTTGAAACTGTTTTTCCAATGCGGATAAATCAGTGTCGCTTTGGACGCGACTTAATCCGGTATCTACTAATTGGGCATACATACACGCCTCCGTTATAGCTGTTAAATTTAATACTATACAGTTTTGTTGATAGCAATTAATAATTAGTATCATATTAACGCGTAAAAAGACAGCCTGATGTTAGGATTTTCCCTAGGTTATGGGATCGATGTGGGAGCAGAGCTTAGCTGCGATCGTGATTTTTTGTGCTTTGTTGCGATTCTGTGGTGGTGATGTGAAGGGCTGAACGGTTCAGCGCGGAGCGAACGTAGTGGGTGAGCACTGCTTAGTGATGCCATTCACATCACCACCACATTCCACACGCCGCCACTCCCCTTGTATGAGAAGGCCAATGCCTCCGATCCTTGTTTTATCGGAAGCATTGGCCTTCTCGTACAACCTGCGATGGGGCGATGATCGGAGGCATGGCCTCCTGTTGCAATCTATAATGAGGTGATGGGCTCTAGGTTAAAGAGGTGTTCGCGATAATGTTTGAGTTCATTGATGGACTCATAAATATCAGCCAAGGCCTCGTGTTTGTTTTGTTTTACAAAGCTTTTAACTACCTCTGGCTTCCAACGCTGAGCAATTTCCTTGAGGGTGCTCACATCCAAATTGCGGTAGTGGAAAAACTGCTCCAGACGCGGCATATATTTATACATAAAGCGACGATCTTGGCTGATGGTATTGCCACACAAGGGCGATTTACCGCTAGGCACATACTCTTTAAGAAAATCCAGTAAAATATCTTCAGCTTGGTCTTCTGTTAACGTAGAGGCTTTGACCTTTTCAATCAAACCGCTGCTGCCATGCGTGCCTTTGTTCCAATTATCCATCGCATCCAGCAAGGCATTGCTTTGGTGTATAACAAGCACTGGGCCTTCGGCCACAAAAGTTAAATCCGCCTCTGTAACGACGACAGCAACCTCAATAATGCGCTCTTTTTCAGGGTCTAGGCCCGTCATTTCCATATCTAACCAAACAAGGCGTTGATCCTTGACTGTCATTACTATTAAATCCTTAAAAAATAATCCAGGCACTGCCGTATGACACTGCTCATTTTGTTCGTTATTTTTCTCATCGCTGATTTCTGTGTACGCAACTATTTAGCCATGCGCCAAATACGCCATGTACGCCAGCATCAAAATCAGGTTCCTGCTGAGTTCAGCCACCATATTAGCTTACGCAGCCATCAACGTGCAGCTAAATATACGATTGCCCGCACCCAACTTTCTCTGTTTGAAAGCCTCATCGATAGCGCTCTGTTAGTCATTTTGCTTCTGTTGGGCGGCCTACAGTGGCTGGACTTATTTTGGGCCAAGGTCTTTAGCAACGACTGGCTTCGACAACTGAGCCTATTAGGCAGTGTATTTTTCTTGGGTGCTCTACTGCAATTGCCCTTTACCCTTTGGCGCACATTTGTTTTAGAACAACGGTTCGGCTTTAACCGCATGACCCCAAAATTATTTATCTTAGACAGCCTGAAAGGCCTGCTCTTAACGTTAATTCTGGGTGTCCCGTTACTTAGTGCTGTGCTGTGGCTAATGGCCTCGGCCGGCAGCACTTGGCCATGGTGGGCTTGGTTCATCTGGGTCAGCTTTAGCCTATTTGTGATGTGGCTATTCCCCAGCGTTATCGCCCCCTTGTTCAATAAGTTCACGCCTTTAGATCGCGAAGACTTAAAGCTACGCATCGAGCAGCTAGCGGCTCGCTGTGGTTTTAAACTCAATGGTTTATTTGTCATGGATGGCTCTAAACGCTCTTCTCATGGCAATGCCTATTTCACAGGGGTAGGCAACTCCAAGCGCATTGTGTTTTTTGATACGCTGCTTAATAAGTTAAATGAAGATGAAATTGAAGCTGTTTTAGCCCATGAGCTGGGACACTTTAAATTTCACCATATCCGCAAACGCATGATTTTATCTTTTGGTTTGGCTCTGATTCTATTGCTTAGCTTAGGCTGGCTATCACAGCAGGTCTGGTTCTACACCCAATTAGGAGTGCTTCCCCAGTTGGGCCGGCCTAACGATGGGCTGGCACTGGTGCTATTCTTTTTAACCGTACCGGTTTTTACCTTTTGGGCAGGTCCTGTATTTAGCCTGCTATCACGTAAAAACGAGTACCAAGCGGATGCCTTTGCCGCCGAGCAATCTGAGCCCCAACATTTGGTTCAAGCCTTGCTCAAACTCTATAACGACAATGCTGCCACCTTAACGCCAGATCCCATCTACTCCGCTTATTACTCCAGTCACCCTGCCGCAATTCAGCGTGTCCATTACTTAAAACAATTTTATGAAAAGAACTAAACCGCATCGTCAAACTGTGAGTTCGCTCAGCACCAACACGGCTACCGAAGTTGGGCAAGTCATTGCGGGGCATGGCAGGCACTATTTTGTAGAGCTGAACTCTGGTGAGGTCATTAAGTGTTTTCCACGGGGTAAACGCGGAGGCATCTGCGTGGGTGATTGGGTAGATATCAGTACCCAAGGAGAACGTGCCGCCATTGAACGTCTACACGAGCGACGTAATCTACTGTATCGCTCAGATGAAATGCGCTCTAAACAATTTGCAGCCAACATAGATCAACTTTTTATTGTGTTAGCCGCGGAGCCTATGTTTTCCGAGGATTTAGTAGGACGCGCCTTAGTCGCGGCAGGTACGGCCAACATTACCCCCTATATTTTATTAAATAAAATAGACTTAGCCTCTACCCCTCTAGCCCGCACGCGCTTACAACCCTTAATCGATATTGGTGTGCCCGTTCTCGAAATTCAAGCCCTAGACTCCGCTCAGGTTCATGCCGTTTTAGATGATTTACTACGTGACAAAACCAGTTTGCTCTTAGGACAAAGTGGCATGGGTAAATCAACCATATTAAATGCACTCGTTCCCGAAGCACACGCCCACACTCAAGCCCACTCGGAGGCCTTGGGCGCGGGGCGCCACACCACGACCAGCACCAAGCTCTACCATCTACCCAACAGCACGGGCAAGATTATTGACTCCCCAGGATTTCAAGCTTTTGGTATTGCACATCTTACCCCAGAGGATTTAGTGCGAGGCTTTATTGAATTTCATGACCCCATCACGCAATGCCGTTTTTATAATTGCACACACCGCCATGAACCTAACTGTGGCGTGGTAGCGGCCTACGAATCAGGTCAGATCCACCCCGAACGCTACGCTTTGTATCAGCGGCTACTCAATGAACTGGAAAGCCAACCCAAATATTAATTACAGTTATTTGAGATGCTCTATGGCAGCGGCAACATGGTGATATAAGTTACGTATGACCACAGCAGTCGCCCCCCAAATAAAATACTGCTGCCATGTCATAGAAAAATAATAGCGCGTGGGCTGCGTTGCCTCTTGTAGGCAATGCAGCTGATGCTGCGCGGGATCCATTAATATAGATAAAGGGACCTCAAACACCTCTGCCACTTCAGACGGATCAATACGCAGCTGAAAATTAGGCTGTACCAAACCCACCACGGGCCGCATCGCAAAGCTGGAGTTGGTAATAAAGATGGGCTCTTCGCTAAGGGCTTGAATGTAGTTAGGCGCTATGCCTACCTCTTCGTAGGTTTCACGCAAAGCGGTTTGAATCACACTTTGGTCTGTTTTTTCTACGCGACCACCAGGAAAACTGATTTGACCCGCATGATGAACCAAATGCCCTGCCCGGCGCGTTAATAACATGTGTAAACCTTGAGACCGCTGCACCAGAGGAATACAGACGGCGGCTTGACGTGCATCGGGGCACTGCTCAAAGTCAAAGGCAAACTCATCAGCAAACAAAGGCTCTACCGGCCAACGGATAGGAAGCGCTAAAGCCTGTTGCAGAAAGTCAGCTTGTAAATACTGAGGTTCTATACGTGGCAAAGGCGGCAGCTCAAGCACAGGCTGTTGCTGAGGAAAATAACCCAACCTAGAGGCTTCTATCACCGCAAGATCATTGTTTTGCATAGTTTGATTCGTCTCGCCCATAAAAAAAGACACCCTTTCGGGTGTCTTTTTCATAAACCAAAGCAATTAAGCTACGGTTTTACGTACCAATTTTTCTTTGATACGTGCAGCTTTACCCGAACGGTTACGTAGGTAGTATAGCTTAGCACGACGAACAGCACCGCGACGTTTCACTTCGATGTTAGCGATTTGAGGAGAGTACAATTGGAATGTACGCTCTACGGCTTCGCCAGAAGAGATTTTACGCACGATGAAAGAAGAGTTCAAACCACGGTTACGCTTAGCAATCACAACGCCTTCGTAGGCCTGTACACGTTTACGTGTACCTTCAACTACGTTTACGCTAACAACTACAGTGTCACCAGGGTTAAATTCAGGACGAGGATTATCAGCGGTTAGACGCTGCATTTCTTCCTGTTCTAGGATATCAATAATATTCACAATAAGCTCCGAATTACATCTTATACGGGCTAGGGTTTATTTTATAAAGCCCGACAGAGGATGAATCCGTAATTCTAGCACTAAAAAGTGAGCTTGATAAAGAACTAAGGCTTAATTTGTACCTAAGCGACGCCAAACAGCAAAAGAACCAAACCAACGAGGGCGCGCGTCTAAACGCTGATAGCTTTTATACAGTTCAAAGGCGCTTTTATGGGCTAGCACTGGGTGCGTTCGGCTTTGTAAAAGGTATTGAGCAAAAGATAGCTTTGTCATATTCACTCCATCATTCCAGATCTTCAATGATTAATACTGTATATCCATACAGTATTAATCACAAGCCCAACTGCATCCTATTTACCACAAAAAAACCCTTATCCAAAAAGATAAGGGCTTGATGTAAAGTCAGTATTTTTTAATGCGTGCTGTATTGCGCTACCAGCGGACCGCCCTGGATGGACTGGGCATAGGCCTGCGCTCTAGGTAAAACATACACGGCATAACAAACGGCTGTGCTCATTTTTTTACGCATAAAATCAGTCTGCGCCTGAGTACACAGCAACGCTGAGCGCGCCATCATCCAGCCCCCCAGCAACACCCCGGACAGCATTAAAAAAGGCACACTACCAAAAAACACCGCTCTACGCTGCTGCTCTTGATTTTGGGCTATTAACTGCTCTATAGACTGCGCATATGCGGTACAAGCGTGTTCTAAGTTTTGTGCGATTACGCCCAAAACAGGATACTGTGCCGCCTGCTGCTGTAAAACGGCTAGGGTTTGATCAATAGGCGCCAATACAGCCAAAGCCTGCTGTCCTTGGTCGCGTATCACTTTACGCCCAACCAAATCATTGGCTTGAATGGCCGTTGTGCCCTCATAAATAGAAAAAACACGGCTGTCTCTAACATACTGGGCAGCCCCTGTTTCTTCGATAAAACCCATCCCCCCATGCACCTGAATCCCCAAAGAACTCACTTCATTGACCATCTCTGTGGCAAAACCTTTAACAATAGGTACGAAGAACTCATATTGACGTTGATACGCTTCTCGTTGCGCTGCTTCTGGGTGCTTTAAAGCCATATCCTTTAACCAGGCAGCATGATAACTGAAGGCTCGCGTTCCTTCTGTGAGTGCTCTCATGGTTTGCAGCATGCGCTCTACGTCGGGATGGTGTTGAATACGAACAGGGCTAGGGAAACGACCTGCCAAGTCTGGACCTTGACGACGCTCGGCTGCGTACTGCTCGGCCTGATATAAAGCACGATCTGCCACGCCTAGACCTTGTAAAGCAATCGCATAACGCGCCGCATTCATGGTGATAAACATATAGCTCAGGCCTTGGTGCAGTTCTCCTACCAAATAACCAATTGCCCCGGCCCCCACCTCGCCCTCATTATCCCCATAACGCATCACTGCTGTAGGGCTCCCGTGTAAACCCATTTTATGCTCTAAGGAAGCACACACTACATCGTTGCGAGCCCCCACCGGCAGATCACCCTGAGCTTTTGCCAAATACTGCGGCACTAAAAACAAAGACAGCCCTCCCACCCCGGCCGGTGCATCAGGTGTGCGTGCTAACACTAAATGAATGATGTTGTCCGCTAAATCGTGATCCCCATAAGAAATAAAAATTTTCTCGCCACGTAATCGATAACTCCCATCCGCTTGAAGGGTGGCTACGCTTTGCACCAACGATAAATCTGAACCCGCTTGCGACTCCGTCAGATTCATTGTGCCCGCCCAAGCACCTGTCATCATGGAAGGCAAATACAAGGCTTGCTGCTCTGGCGTACCAGCCAAAATCAATGTTTCAATCACAGAATCCGTTAACACGGGACACAAAGCAAAGGCCGCGCACGCTGCACTCATGCTTTCCCCCACCGCCGCCCCCACCAGCTTGGGCAAGCCTTGGCCGCCATGCTCGGCATCATGCTGTAAGCCTTGCCAACCGGCTTGCTGAAAAGCCTGATAAGCCGCCAAAAACCCTGATGTGGTCTGCACTCCGCGCTCTGTTAATTGCGGCGGCTCACTATCCGCTTTGCGGTTTAAAGGCACCACTTCTTGCTCTATATAGCGTGCCGCTTCGTCTAGGACAGCTTGCAATAAGTCAGCGGACAACTCTTCATTGCCAGGCAAATTAAATAAAGCCGGTAGATCAATTAAATGCTCGAAAACAAACTGAATATCAGCACGTGGTACCTGATACGTCATAACGTCTCCTATACACAAAGAGGTCAAAGCCAGAGCAAAAAAAAGCCTGTAGATCAACTACAGGCTTGGGATTTAATTTATAGTGAGCGAGTTAGCTCGGGCAATACCTCAAAGAGGTCAGCTACTAAGCCGTAATCTGCCACACTAAAAATAGGTGCATCCGGGTCTTTGTTAATGGCCACAATTACCTTAGAGTCTTTCATACCAGCTAAATGCTGAATCGCCCCCGAAACCCCTACTGCAATATACAGCTGCGGCGCAACAATTTTACCGGTTTGACCCACTTGCCAATCGTTAGGAGCATAGCCCGCATCTACAGCAGCGCGTGAAGCCCCTACTGCTGCACCTAATTTATCCGCGAGGCCTTCCAATAAGGCAAAATTTTCTTTGCTACCTAAGCCACGACCACCTGAAACCACCACAGTCGCATCCGCCAAATCTGGGCGATCACTTTTTGCTAGCTCACGGCTGACAAAATTGGATTTGCCACTGTCTGCTTGGGCTGCTACCGTTTCCACTGCAGCAGAACCGCCCGTAGCAGCAACAGCATCAAAAGCCGTAGGGCGCACTGTTAAGACTAGTTTAGGGTCTGCGCATTGTACGGTAGCAATCGCGTTACCCGCATAAATAGGGCGAGTAAACGTATCGGCTGATTCGATGGACAACACGTCAGAAATTTGAGCGACATCCAGTTTAGCAGCCACACGTGGTGCTACGTTTTTACCTGCTACCGTGGCGGGGAAAAGAATATGGGTATAATTATCAGCCACGCTTAAGACTTGGGCTGCCATGTTTTCTGCCAAGCCATTAGCTAGCGCAGCGCTTTCTGCTAATAGCACCTTGGTGACGCCCGCTATTTGCGCCGCAGACTCAGCCACAGCTGCCGCATTTTCACCGGCAACCAGCACATGGATCTCTGTGCCTAGCTGCGCCGCTGCTGCAACGGTATTTAAGGTCGCACCTTTAAGTTCTACGTTATCGTGTTCAGCAATGACAAGTACTGACATTTAAATCACCTTTGCTTCGTTTTTGAGTTTTTCTAGTAAAGTCGCCACATCTGCCACCATTTCCCCAGCGGCTCGTGCCGCAGGCTCAGAGACCTTTAAGGTACGCACCCTAGGGGTCACGTCCACACCTAAGCCTTCGGGTGTTAACACATCAATGGTTTTTTTCTTGGCTTTCATGATGTTTGGCAACGTCACATAACGCGGTTCATTAAGACGCAAATCCGTCGTAATAACAGCGGGCAAAGTTAAAACCAGAGTTTCTAAACCGCCGTCAACCTCGCGAGTTACCTTGACTTGATCGCCCTCTACCTCTACTGCGCTGGCAAAAGTGGCTTGGGGCCAATCTAATAACGCGGCCAACATTTGACCCGTTTGATTGGCATCATCATCAATGGCTTGTTTACCTAGAATCACTAATTGAGGCTGTTCGCTGTCTACAACCGCTTTGAGCAATTTAGCCACAGCTAATGGTTGTAGCTCTGTCGCCGTTTCTACTTGAATAGAACGATCTGCACCAATTGCCATCGCCGTACGCAAGGTTTCTTGACACGCTTTTTCACCACATGAGACGGCTATAACCTCTGTTACCGTTCCTTTTTCCTTAAGGCGAATCGCTTCCTCTACCGCTATTTCATCAAAAGGATTCATCGACATTTTTACGTTTGCAATATCCACACCAGTTTGGTCGGACTTCACGCGTACCTTGACGTTATGGTCAACTACACGTTTCACAGGCACCAACACCTTCATCAAGTATCTCCAATTTAGCTAAAATAGATTGTGCAATGGCCCATCATAAAGCATTTTGCCTATTGCACAAAAATTGACTTATTCTTCGGCTAAGCCAGCCAGCACCTTTATATGTGCTGTCACACTGCGTGCTAGCGCTCCTAGCGCATAGCCACCTTCTAATATACTAATCACACGACCGTGTGTGCTTAGCATCGTGGCCTGAATGACTTGAGCAGTGATCCAAGCAAAGTCTTCTTCTGTTAGACACATCTGCGCCATCTCGTCTTCAGCATGGGCATCAAACCCAGCAGAAAACAGAACTAGCTTGGGCTTCAGCTGTCGTAATCGGGGCAACCACTGCGTAAGCACCAGCTCTCGGATCAGGGCAGAGCCAGCCCCTGCTGGCACCGCCTCATTGTACATATTCGTTGCAGCCGGTAAATGACGCGCATGGGGGTAAAAAGGATACTGGTAAAAACCAAACATTTGCACTTGGTCTTGGTGTGCAAAAATATCTTCAGTGCCATTACCGTGGTGCACATCAAAATCAATGATGACCACCTGATCCAACGCATATTTTTCAATTGCGTAGGCTGCTGCTACCGCTACGTTATTAAAAAAACAAAACCCCATGGCTTGGTCAAAACACGCATGATGACCAGGCGGACGCACCGCACAAAAAGCCCGTTGAGCGCGTCCCGACATCACCTCGTCTACGGCTAGAACTCCAGCACCAGCGGCGTAGTAAGCGGCCTCTAGAGTATGTGGATTTAAAAGGGTATCGCCATCAATACTGTAATAGCCTGTTTCAGGTGCGTATTGCCGAATTTTAGCTATATGATGTAGGCTATGTACCCGTGATAAGTCCTCCTCTTTGGCTTTTAGAGCAGTCATCATCTGTAGCTTGTTCGCTAGCCCCGTACGTTCTAAATGCTGTTGTATGGCCTCTAGACGCAACGGGGACTCAGGATGCTCTGCTCCCATCTCGTGTTGGTAAAAAGAAGGGTGAGTTATAAATATTGTCTCCATAAGGTTCGATTATGTTCAGAAAAACGCGCTTAGTGCAAGCTTGTTTTTGCAGTTTACTTGTTATGGGTTGTGCGACCTCGCAAACGACTAGTCTCACCTCTAAGATCCCTCCCTCCGTTTCAGCCGACTCACCTGCTGTTATAGACTTAGATATTGATGCCCACCCCAACGCTGGGTCTTCTGTCAAAGGTAGACAAGATTACTTTCAAGCGGATGGCAGTCTGAGCCCCTATATCCAAGAGTGGGCCCAAGAACTGGCAGAGCTACAGGCCATCCCTCTGGTCGAGATAGAAAACCTCTTGAAATCCGCCAACTACAACGCAAGAGCTGCCCAATTAATGGCTCCCAACAAAGGGCAAGTTAAACGCAGCTGGAGCACGTATAAAAACCGTTTTATTGAACCCATTCGCCTTAAAGCCGGTTTGGACTTTTGGAATCAACACGCCGATGTCATCCAAAGCACAGCTGACCAATACGGTATCCCACCTGAAATCTTGGTTTCTATTATTGGAGTAGAAACCATTTACGGTCGTTACACCGGCGATTTCAACGTTTTGGATGCCCTATTAACGCTTGGCTTTAGTTACCCTGATGATAGCCGCCCCGAGCGCGGAAAGCTATTCAGAAACCAACTAGCTGATTTAGTCATTCTGCATCATCAAAACAAGCTGGATGCATACAACGTCACCGGCTCGTTTGCCGGAGCCATGGGTCTGCCGCAATTTATGCCCGGCAGCTTACGACGTTATGCCGTGGATGGAGATCACGATGGCAAGATAGATCTATTTAACTCTATGCCTGATATTTTAAGCTCGGTAGCCAATTTTCTCATTACACATGGCTGGCAGCCGGGCTTGCCGGTATTTGCTCCGGTAGAGCTAAACACCACTGAAGCCAAACAGTTAGTGGACGGTGGTTTAGTGCCGCGTTCTACTTGGACCGACCTCATTGAGGCCCAAGCCGTGCAACCCAACACACACAATCCTGTTTGGGCACAAGGCCCACTGGGAGTGATTAATCTAGTGGAAGAAAGCCAAGGCACCGCAGAGTATCGCCTGGCCACCCCTAATTTTTATGCAATCACTTCATATAACCGTAGCTATTTTTATGCGACTACGGTGTCTGATTTTGCAGATTTATTGGCTCAACAACGCGCCAAACCTTAAGCTCTACGGCTCTCTGGCTTTTTAAACCAGAGAGCCGTCAACACGCCATTAAGGGTTAAACACCCCTGTAGACAAGTAACGATCACCACGATCACACACTATAAAAGCAATAGTGGCGTTTTCCACGCGCTGCGCTATTTTCAAGGCGGCCACCAAAGCACCCGCTGAGGAAATACCCCCAAAAATACCTTCTTGGGCGGCTAAAGCCCGAGCCATGTCTTCTGCCTCTGTTTGACCAATGGACACGAGTTCATTGACTTGGGCTGCTTCATAAATCTTTGGCAAGTATTCCTCTGGCCATTTACGAATACCCGGTATTTGAGCCCCTTCAGCAGGCTGAGCACCAATGATCTGTATAGCCGGGTTTTTGGAGCGTAAAAAGCGTCCCACCCCCATAATGGTGCCGGTGGTTCCCATGGCACTGACAAAATGCGTAATCTGGCCCTGAGTTTGCTCCCAGAGCTCGGGGCCCGTACCTTGGATATGCCCCAAAGGATTATCCTGATTGGAGAATTGATCCAGCACCAGCCCTTTGCCCTCTGCTTGCATTTTTAAGGCTAAATCACGCGCATACTCCATACCACCTGCCTCGGCTGGGGTTAGAATAAGCTCAGCACCATAAGCCGTCATTGAAGCGCGTCGCTCTAAAGAAAGATTATCTGGCATGATCAAGATCATTTTATAACCACGCACTGCGGCAATCATCGCTAAAGCAATACCGGTATTACCGCTAGTGGCCTCGATCAACGTATCGCCTGGCTTGATTAAGCCACGCGCCTCGGCCATACGAATCATTGAACTGGCCGCGCGGTCTTTGACTGAGCCAGCTGGGTTATTGCCTTCGAGTTTAGCTAAGATGACGTTACCGCGCCCAACCTGATAAAGCTCTGGAATACGCTGTAGACGCACTAGGGGTGTCATCCCTATCGTGTCTTCTATTGTTGGATAGTTTTTCATACTACACCTTATAAACATCTAGGACCCAGCTGGCTGAGTCTGGTTAGTTAGTTATTTTTTGGGACGTTTTTTCAGCAGTAGAGGTCGGCCCGGGCTCTAGGCTCAAGCCAGCCTCCTGAAAACCTAAAAGACGCTTAGGCCCTATGCCTTTAATACGGTCAGATAAATCTTGGAGTGAGCTATAAGGCCCAGCCCGATCACGTTCCTCAATAATACGCTCTGCAGTTTTAGGACCTATACCTTTGACTTGTTGTAGCTGCTGCGCAGTGGCCTGATTTAAATTAATGGCTTCGACCTGCCAAGCCATACCCAGCAAGCACAAAGCCATCACACAACGCCCCAGCCACAAAGGGGAGCAAAATAAACGAGCTAGTTGCATAAGAATCTCCTTGGGATGATGAGTGAACTAGCATCCCCCAAATGACTCTTCTGGCCTAGCTCGTAACTTTACGCAATAGTAAACCCTTGCGTACAAGCCACACTATTTTAGAGCTTATTTTTTTGCTTTAATACGTAATCACGTACGCCAGTTTGTACATCTACAAATTCGTTAGTGTAGCCAGCGGCCCGCAATTGCGTTAAATCTGCTTGTGTATGGCTTTGATAACGGCCCTTTAAGTCATCCGGAAAAGGCATGTACTGCAGTAGTTCTTGTTCCACTAACTCATCAAGCCCCAAGACAGATTTACCTTCCAGCTCACGCATGGTATTAACTACCGTTTGCGCCACGTCATTAAAAGGCTGTGCTTTACCCGTGCCACAATTAAAAATCCCTGAGACTGAGCTTTGTAAAAAATGCAGATTCACCGCAACTACATCATCAATGTAGACAAAATCACGCTGCTGCCCACCATTCTCATAACCATCCCACGCGCCAAACAAACGCACGCAGCCTTCGTCTTTGTATTGGTGCATGTTATGCAAAGCCACAGAAGCCATACGACCTTTGTGATTTTCTTGAGGACCATAGACATTAAAATAACGCAGCCCCACCACGGGCGCAGTCAAACGCCCCATATGCTTACGCACAACCTGATCAAACAAAAACTTCGAATACCCATAGACATTTAACGGGGACTCGTTATGTAGGTCTTCTGTGTATTTAGGTCCTGCGCCATATACCGCAGCCGACGAGGCATAAAGAAAAGGCGTATTGTGCTTTTGACAGTACTCAAACAGCTCTAGTGTCACCCGATAATTATTATCCATCATGTAACGACCATCACGCTCTGTGGTCGCCGAACACGCCCCCTGATGCAAGACCGCACTGATCTGGGGCAACCCCCCTTTAAGCACTAGCTGACGGAATGCGTCTTTATCCATGTAATCGGCTATATCGGCGGTAACCAAGTTATGAAACTTGTCGCCCTCTAGCAGATCATCCACCACCAAAATATCATTTATGCCTAGCTTATTCAGTCCTAATAATAGGTTACTGCCAATAAAGCCTGCACCACCGGTTACTACTATCATCGCAATTCCTCTGCTGTGACGGTTGAAGTCCCTAATTTACCCACCACTATGCTACCGGCTTTATTAGCCCAGTGCATCGCTTCAATCCAACTTAAACCGGCCGCGCGAGTAACGGCCAAAGTCGCCAATACCGTATCGCCCGCCCCTGATACATCAAACACTTCTTGAGCCTCAGCCCCTGCATGGGAACGCCCCTCAGCGGTATAAATGGTCATCCCTTGTTCAGAACGAGTGATCAATAAAGCCTCTAATCCTAAATCTTGGCGTAACTGCTGGGCTCGTGCGGTCAAATCTTCCTCAGACGACCACCTACCTACGGCTTGCTCCATTTCTATACGATTGGGAGTGATACTGGCTGCCCCTCTGTAACGTTGATATTGGTCCCCTTTGGGATCAACCAAAACAGGAATCCCCTGCTGATGGGCTATCTGTATCAAACGCTCTACCGCAGTCAAAGCGCCTTTAGCATAATCAGACAACACCACAATATGATGCTCTGCCACCAAACGCACAAAGTGCTGCTCTAGCTGCGCTAAGGCTTCGCTACTAGGTTCTTGTTCAAAATCGACCCGCAATAACTGTTGCTGACGCCCTAAGATACGCAACTTTAGAATAGTAGGTAGTTCCGTATCAATACATAAGGCCGAATCCACGCCATCGGCCCCACATAAGTTTTGCACTGACTGGCCCGCTTCGTCTGCACCAACTAAGCCAATTAAGCTGGCCTGAGCCCCCAACGCCACGCAGTTACGTGCCACGTTAGCCGCTCCCCCTAATCGGTCTTCTTTGCGTGTTACTTTGACTATGGGCACGGGGGCTTCGGGAGAAATCCGATTAACGGCACCAAACCAATAACGGTCCAACATCACATCGCCCACGACTAAAATTTTTAAAGCCGCAATTTGCTCTTGAGAGGGAAATGGACTCATTGCATCTCCTCTAGACGTTTAGGAGCATAGGTTTCCCAATGGGTACAACCTGGACACTGCCAATAATAATGTTTTGCTTCAAAGCCGCAGTTCTGGCAAGAATAGCGATCAAGCCGCTGGGTATGTTTATGAACCAAGGTACGCAATAGCGTTAAATCCCCTCCAAGCACATGCGCGGCTTCAGGGTTATCTGGATGCTGCAGCTCTAGATCTAAACTGCGATCCAATCCTAGCAAAGAAGGTGACTGCTGCAACGCTTGGCGTGCAAAACTCCACGCTTCTGCGCTGCCTTTCTGAGCGCGTAAGGCTTTAAAGACCTGCGCAAACACATCGACTGATGGGTATTGCTCATAATGCGCTTGGAGCTCACGTAATGCTTGAGCTGAAAGCCCTTGAGCTTCATAACATTGCATAAAATCAGCGGCTATTAAGCCGGCGTACAAAGGCGCTACCCGTAGCACTTCTTGTAAGTAAAATTGCTGCAAAGGTAAGTTTTGCTGTAGACGAGCTAATTGAGCACGCAACATAAAAATGCGCGCAGCTGCAGCGCGGCTGCCTTCTTTGGCGCCCAACTCTTTCGCGGCACGTTCGGCCTCGTTTAAGGCTTGCTCAGCTAGCTCTAACTGTGGCTCTCGACGTTTTAATGCTGCCTCGGCTTGCTCACACTCGTAATGAATCAACTGCGGTACGGGCTCATCCACCAAAACGCGTAACCGTTTAACTGTAGCAATGGCTTTAGGCCAATCCTGACCCGACTCATAAATATGAATTAAAGAGCGGACAGCAGGAATGGCATGGCGCCCTTTAGACACCGCCTCAAAAGCTTGCTCTGCCCTATCCAACATGCCTGCCTTGAGAAAATCCTGAGCTATTTCAAATTGCGCGTTTTCACGCTCCGTTTCCGGTAAATCGGTACGAGCCAATAAGCTTTGATGCACACGAATGGCACGCTCCATTTCCCCACGCCGTCTAAACAGGCTGCCTAACGCAAAATGCAACTCAGTCGTCTCAGGGTCCAGTTTTGCTACCTCTATAAACGCATCAATCGCCTGATCCGGCTCTTCGTTTAATAAAAAATTAAGACCTTTAAAATACGAATCGGGCAACTGTTTGCTTTCAGATAGCATCTGCTTGAAGTCAAAACGCGCTGCTAACCAGCCCAATCCAAAAAGAACGGGCACAATAATAAGCCACCAAGGTTCAAAATCCACACTACACCTCGATTACAGGGGAGCCAACGGAGCAATAACTTCTACTGCAGCAGGATCTATAGGTTTAACTGGGTTTTGAATTTGGTCTTCTAGACGAGCCACATCTCGTTTTAGTTTGGCTATTTCACGTTTTTTACGCATGACATTTAAGATCATAATGAGCAAGCCCAACACCAAACCTAACAAAAAAGCGACTAACATCACCACAATTAGCGGAATATTGGCCAAAGCATAATCAGCAAAAAAACTGACTTGAACCGGCTCTGTGTTTTTTAAAGCAAACAATAACACCAACACAAAAACCAACAATCGCAATACCCAAACTAGATAGCGCATAAATGGCTCCAACAAATTAAAGGATGCCCTAATTGTAAAGGCAAAAGGGGAAATTAGCCCAGACGCAAAAACAGGCTCATAAAGAGCCTGTTTCTGAGACATTAGCCTAAAGCTACGAGTTTGACTGCTGTGCTAAAAAAGCATTATCAACACGTTCTCGGAGCTCTTTGCCTGCCTTAAAGTGTGGTACTTGTTTTGCGGGCACATGGACCTTTTCGCCAGAGCGCGGGTTGCGCCCAATGCGCGATGCTCGAGTAGAAAGAGAGAAGCTACCAAATCCTCTGATTTCTATACGTTGACCGTTTTCTAGGGCTAAAGACATCGCGTCTAGAATGGTCTTCACCGTAAGCTCTGTGTCCTTTGGGGCCAGCTGCATATTGCGGCTGGCCAACAGTGCAATAAGCTCTGACTTTGTCACACCTTATTCAGCGTCTTCACGCTGCTGTTCAAGTTGAGCACGTAGCAAGGCGCCCAAGTTAGTAGTACCAGCAGAAGCGCTTGCATCGGAGATGCGCTGCATGCTTTGTGCTGTTTCTACGTTATCAATTGCCTTGATGGACAACTGGATAGAACGAGCCTTGCGGTCTACGTTGATGATCATCGCTTCGACTTCATCGCCTTCTTTGATTGCTGTGGTGGCGTCTTCAACACGACCAGCAGAGATCTCGGAAGCACGTAGGTAACCTTCAACATCAACAGATAGTGTTACTACTGCGCCTTTAGGCTCTACAGTTTTAACAATACCTTTAACTACTGCACCTTTGTCGTTCGCAGATACGTAGTTGTTGAAAGGATCGCCTTCGAGTTGTTTGATACCCAAGGAAATACGTTCTTTTTCTGTATCAATACCTAGAACGATAGCGTCTACTTCGTCGCCTTTCTTGTAGTTGCGAACGGCTTCTTCGCCGCTGTCAGTCCAAGATAGGTCGGACAAGTGAACTAGACCATCAATGCCACCGTCTAGACCAACGAACACGCCGAAGTCTGTGATGGATTTGATTGCGCCACGTACTTTATCGCCACGTTTGAAGTTTAATGCGAACTCTTCCCATGGGTTAGCACGACACTGCTTCATGCCCAAGGAAATACGACGACGGTCTTCGTCAATGTCTAGAACCATAACTTCGACTTCTTCACCCAAAGTAACAACTTTGCGTGGGTCTACGTTTTTGTTGGTCCAATCCATTTCGGATACGTGTACTAGACCTTCGATACCGTCTTCGACTTCTACGAATGCACCGTAATCGGTCAAGTTAGTCACTTTTCCGAACAAGCGTGTGCTTTGTGGGTAACGACGGGATAGACCGATCCAAGGATCTTCGCCTAGCTGTTTAACGCCCAAGGATACACGGCTGCGCTCTTGGTCAAATTTAAGAACTTTGGCCTCGATTTCCTCTCCGACTTGTAGAACTTCGGAAGGATGACGTACACGGCGCCATGCCATATCAGTGATGTGCAATAGACCGTCGATACCGCCCAAGTCCACAAACGCACCGTAATCAGTAATGTTTTTAACAATACCTTTAACTACGATACCTTCGGTGAGGGTTTCGAGTAATTTCTGACGCTCTTCGCCCATGCTGGCTTCGAGAACAGCGCGACGTGACAACACAACGTTGTTACGTTTGCGATCAAGCTTGATCACTTTGAACTCGACTGTTTTGCCTTCGTATGGAGTCGTATCTTTAACGGGACGCAAATCAACCAAAGAACCGGGCAAGAAAGCACGGATACCGTTGGTCATTACAGTCATACCGCCTTTTACTTTTCCAGTAATGGTACCGGTAACTAGCTCGCCGGACTCTAGAGCTTGCTCTAAAGACAACCAAGCTGATAGGCGTTTAGCGCGATCGCGAGATAAAATTGTGTCGCCGTAGCCGTTTTCGAATGCATCGATAGCAACGGAAACGTAATCACCTGGTTCCACTTCAAGTTCGCCCTGGTCATTCAGGAACTCTTCGAGGGGAATTAAGGACTCAGATTTCAAGCCTGCGTTAACCAATACGTAGTTATGGTCAATGCGCAAAACTTCGGCAGAGATTACTTCGCCGGCTTTGAGGTCTTGGGACTGAAGGCTTTCTGCAAATAGATCTGCAAAGCTTTCGCCGCCTAATACTTCGGTAGTAGAGATGGAGGACATTAAATATAAATCCATCAGCCATTACTGGCTTAGTCAATAACACACGGAGCGCGAACGCCCAGTGGAGTGAGAACAAGTCGTAAAAAGCCGTAAAAAAAGCCTAGAACGACACCATTAATTTTGTATAGCTGCCCAATGGGCTAATACGCAATTGACGGTTTCTTCGATGCTAAGAGCAGAAGAATCCAAGGTAATTGCGTCATCTGCAGCCTTTAAAGGGGCTAAAGCGCGTGTAGTATCACGTAAATCCCGCGCCTGCAAATCAGCTAATAGATCTGAAAGATTAGCAGAGATCCCCTTTTCTATCAACTGTTTATAGCGGCGTTGCGCGCGAGATTGCGCATCTGCAACAAGATAGATTTTTAAAGGGGCAGTGGGAAAAACCACCGTACCCATATCTCGGCCATCCGCCACCAAGCCAGGAGCTTGCAGAAAATCGCGCTGTCTAGCCAATAAAGCGGTACGCACTGGCTCGTAAGTCGCTATCTGCGAAGCCAGAACCCCCACTCGCTCCGCGCGCAGAGCCTCAGTGACATTCTCGCCGTCAAGCCAACAAGCCCCTTGTTTAAAGCAAACATTTAACTGGCGTGCCAAAGCCGCCAAGGCCTGCTGATTCGTTGTGTCTACCTCTGCTCGCACAGCCACCAAAGCAGTTAATCTATAAAGCGCCCCACTATCCAGTACGGTCCAACCTAGTTGTTCAGCCACTAGACTGCTGACGGTGCCTTTGCCAGAGGCCGTAGGGCCATCAATGGTAATAACAGGCGCAATTGAACTAGAGAGCATGCGAGCTTAACCTTTTATAAGATGTTCAAAAACGTGAAAGTAGTTGGGGAATGTTTTGCTGACGCAATTAGGATCCAAAATTGTTTGGCTAAGCCCACCAAAAGCCATTAATGACATACACATAGCCATACGATGGTCATCATAGGTGTCTATTTGCGTTGAACGCCACTGCCCGGCTTCGATAGGATAAACCCGCAACCAATCTGGCCCTGACTCGACTTGTGCACCCACTTTACGCAATTCGTTTTGCATGGCTTCAATACGATCGGTTTCTTTGACACGCCAGCTAGAAATATTGCGTAAGGTACACGGTCCATCTGCATAGACCGCTAAAGCGGCCGCCGTCATGGCTGCATCAGGGATCAAGTTAAAGTCCAAATCAAAGGCTTTGAGTTTTTCGCCATAGGCCACATTAACACCCGTGACCTCCATGGAGTTTGCCAAATACGTTACCTCAGCCCCCATGTGCTCCATGACTTTAGCAAACTGCACATCACCCTGCACCGATAAAGCGCCTACCCCTTGAATATCAATAGGGCCACCGGCAATGGTGCCTAGAGCTAAAAAATAGGAAGCAGAAGACGCGTCCCCTTCGACGTGAAACTCCCCTGGAGACACATATTGGGCGTCTTTATGGATGACAAAATGCTGCCAGCTTTCATCGTGGCGCACTAAAACACCAAACTTTTCCATCATGTCTAGTGTGATTGCTATATATGGCTGAGAAATTAACGTGCCCTCTACCTCTATCACCAGATCCGTTTGGGACTGTGCCACCGCCAAAGGGGCCGCCATCAACAAAGCCGTTAAGAACTGACTGGATACGGAACCTTTCACTCGAATGGGCCGAGTTAAGTCCAGTTTGGGTTGACCTATTTTTAGAGGTGGATAGCCTTCATTAGCCAAATACTCAATGTCAGCGCCTGCACTACGTAAAGCATCCACTAAATCCCCTATGGGGCGCTCGTGCATGCGGGGAATACCTGATAAAGAATACTCCCCTCCGAGCAAAGCCAATACAGCCGTTAAAGACCGCACTGCGGTACCTGCATTTCCTAGGAACAAGTCCGCCTGATGCTGTTTAAATGGAGTGCCACCATGAATTTGATACACACTGTCAGACACTTTTGCGGTACGCACCCCAAGTTTATTGAGCGACTCAATCATCACCTTAGTGTCATCCGATGCCAACACGCCAGTTAACGTGGTCACCCCAGGGGTAAGAGCCGCCAATAATAAGGCTCTGTTTGAAATACTTTTAGAGCCAGGCAAATGGACAGTGCCTTTTGCTCGAGCCGCTGGCTTCAAGATCAATTGATCAAGACTCATTCTAATCCACTCCTACTGGCCCATAAACGACGTGCTAGGGCAGCTTTTTCTAAAAATTCATATAAGGCCGAGCCATCCGACTCGAGCAAGGCCATTTCCGCCTGCTCAAACGCCTCTCGTACCTGCTTTAGTTCAGCCAGCACCGCCGCGCGGTTGCTGAGAAAAATATCACGCCAGACCTCAGGTGAACCGGCAGCGATACGTGTGAAATCTCTAAACCCACTGCCTGCTACATGCAAACGCACATCGGCATCTGCCGCACTGGCGACTTGCCACATAAACACAGCAGACAAAAAATGCGGCACATGGCTAATGGAAGCGAGCACACGATCGTGCTCGTCAGCGGACATCAGTAAAACCCTTGCCCCACACTGTTCCCATAACCGAATAATTTGATTTTTAGCGGCCGCCGTATTTTCTTTGTGGGGTGTTAAGATTACTACCCTTTTTCGATAGAGCTCAGCAAAGGCCGCCTCGGGGCCCGCTTTTTCTGCACCAGCTATAGGATGTCCAGGCACAAACTGAGCGGCTTGATCACCTAGAACCTCTAAGGCGGTTTGCACCACATCCACTTTGGTGCTGCCCACATCGGTAATCAGAGTATCAGGCCTTAAGTGTGGTTTGATTTGCTCTAATAAAGCACGCGTGGCTCCAACAGGCGTCGCCAATACAATCACATCCGCCTGCTGAGCCGCTGTCTCCAGGTCTACCGCCTCGTCAATCAAACCTAACTGCAGAGCCTGCGCCAAGGTACTGGCTTGGCGGCTTACCCCTAGGACTCGCTGCACACAACCTGCTTGTTTTAAGGCGGCAGCTACCGAGCCACCAATCAACCCTGGCCCCACTACCGCTAAGACAGGGATTTGAAAACCCGTTGTTGCCATGAAGCTTAAGCCTGATGAGGGTAAGAACCCAATATTTTAAGGAATGCCACCTGCTGCTTGAGTTCTTCTAGGGCGCTGCGCACAGCCACATCGTCTTTATGCCCTAATAGATCCAGATAAAAATAATACTCCCACTGCCCCGTACGCGCAGGTCTTGATTCCAAACGAGTCATAGATACCTGATGTGCAGCAAAAGGAGCCAACATCTCGTGCACCACCCCAATACGATTTGGCACAGCCAAAATCAAGCTGGTTTTATCCTTGCCTGAAGGCAAAGGCTCGATATTTCCTACCGCCAAAAACCGCGTGCGGTTTTGCGTATCGTCTTGGATGTTGGCTTGGACTACGGCTAATTTCCAATAGTCAGCAGCATGCTGGCCCGCAATTGCGGCAATGGTTGAGTCCTGTGCAGCCAAACGGGCCGCTTCTGCATTGCTAGAGGCCGCGTCTTGGGCGATATGAGGATAATGTAACGACAACCAATGCTGACACTGCGCTAGTGCCTGAGGGTGCGCCATAATACGAGTTACACCGCCCATAGACCCACTTTGGGTCATCAAGCAATGATGAATCGCTAATGAGCTTTCACCCAACACTTTTAACGGCGAGCTTAACAAGAGATCTAAGGTGCGGTTCACCGCCCCTTCAGTCGAGTTTTCTACTGGCACTACCCCTACGTCGGCCTCGCCTACCTCTACCAACCGGAAGACCTCATCAAAACTGGCACAAGGCACCGTTTCAACAAAATGGCCAAAACGATTTAAAGCCGCCTGCTCAGAAAAGGAGCCTTGTGGCCCTAAAAATGCCACACGCATTTGACGCTCTAAACCTCTACAGGCCGAAATAACTTCGCCCCAAACGGCTTTGACGGAATCATCTGTAATCGGCCCCCCATTCATGTTTTGCAAATGGGTCACAATTTGCGCTTCGCGCTCAGGTTTTAGAATACTGTCGTTCGCGTTGTATTGCTCTTTGAGTTTGCCTATTTCCAAGGCAGCCTGAGCGCGTTGATTCAACAACTGTAAAATTTGCTGATCAATGCTATCTATTTGGTCACGCCAAGGGCGCAGACTTTCTAAAAGCGTTTTAGCCATGGCGCGCCTCGAACCCCTGCATGAAATCAACCAAGGCTTGCACCCCCTCAAGAGGCATCGCGTTATAAATGGAAGCTCGCATGCCGCCTACGCTTTTGTGACCACGCAATTGCAACAAACCTGCTTGCTCGGCTTCGACAAGAAATACCTTGTCTAGCTCGGGTTCACGCAGCAAGAAAGGGATATTCATGCGGGAACGCACGCTAGGCTCTACCGTATTGCGATAAAAATCTGAATTATCCAGATAGCTGTAGAACAGTTGGGCTTTAGCGATATTGGCCTGTTCAATTGCACCCACGCCCCCCTGCTCTTTGAGCCACTTGAAGACCAAACCTGCTAAATAGATAGAATAAGTCGGCGGCGTATTCAACATAGAGTCGTTTTTTGCGACCAACTCATAGTTGAAGGCCTGAGGACACTGATCCGAAGTGACCCCTAACAGGTCTTTGCGTACCATGACCAAAGTCAGACCAGCTGGGCCTGCATTTTTTTGCGCCCCTGCATACGCCACATCAACCTTAGTGAAATCAAGAGGACGCGATAGAATATTAGAGGACACATCGACCACTAAAGGCACATCCAACTGAGGCCAATCATTAAACTCAACACCACCAATGGTTTCATTAGAGCACACATGCACATAAGAACTGTCTGCTCTAACTTTCCAAGTATTGGGCTCTGGAAACCATGCCAAGGCGCTGCGCTCAGCCCCGTCTATCTGTGACACAGAGTCAGAGCTCGCCGCCAGCTGGATATCGCCAAAACGCTGCGCTTCTTGGAATGATTTCTTAGACCAGCTACCAGACACCACATAATCGGCTTTAGCTGCTGGTTTTAGGCCTAAAAGGTTCAAGGGAACCAAGGCATTTTGCGCTTGAGCTCCACCCTGCATAAACAAAACCGCAAACTCGTCAGGCACCTGCAAGAGATCTCTTAGGTCTTGTTCGGCCTCATCGCGAATACGCATGAACTCTTTACCTCGATGGCTCATTTCCATAACGGACATACCAGAGCCATGCCAATCCAACATCTCTGCTGCTGCTGTTTTTAAAACAGCTTCTGGAAACTTAGAGGGGCCTGCAGAAAAATTCCAAGGACGCATAGTTTTAATTCCTAATTACAATATTTACTCTTCTGTTTCGGGTGCTTGAGGCTCTGAATCTATGTCTGAATCAGGCAGATCCAAGTTTTCATCAGATAGCTCCTCGTCCTCTAGATCGAGATCAGCATCGACGTCACTTTCTACTACGCGGTAGACCCCAGACAGTTTGCTGTTTTCATCTACGTTAATTAAGGTAACACCCTGAGTAGCACGCCCCATTTCGCGAAT
>CANROS010000022.1 GCA_947632305.1 uncultured Paenalcaligenes sp.
AGATGGGTGCCTGCTGCCGAGCTAATGCGCATGGTGCGAGCTTGTTCGATTTTTTTGGCCGCTTTTAAAACGCGGGTGCGATCGGCTTGGGTAGGCACTGCACGGACTAAAATCTCGGGGGGCTCGACGGCCAGTAGGATTTTGGTGCCACTGGCGAGGATTTCCCCTTGTTCGGGGGAAAAGAGCAGTGTCATTAAATCCAAGACCAGATCGCTGGCTTTGAGGGCAGCAATGGCGGCGGGGTTGTTGGTAATAGGGGTGGTGCCCAAATAGGCCAAAGCATCGCGGCTGAGTGCTTTTTCTGCATTCACTGGCGGCAAGTCCAGGCGATTCACGATGGCCCCTTTCATTTGTGCTGCAAGCAAGGCGCAGCGCAAGGTTTGGGGATGGGTGGAGGCGCCGGTAAGCACCGTGACGGTTTGGTTTTTTTCTAGCTTGGAAAGACTCAGTACTTCTAGCCAAGCATTAATTAACTGATAGTCGCTGACGGCCATAATAAGAACTCCTAGGAAGCTTAAGGTTTTAGGTGGGCACCGAGGAAATCACCAAAGGCTTGATAGAAACCTTCTTCGTTATCCCACGGAATCATGTGTCCGGCATCGGCCACGTGGCTAATGGTTAAATCAGCGATCAGACTTTGAATCTCTGCGGCCTCTTCAGGGCGTACCACATCGCCCCGTTCAGCAATCATTAACAGAGTGGGCACCTTAACGTTCGCAAAGTCTTGGTGGACGTTATCATTTTGAAAGTCGTTAAAGCTTTGAATGATGGCGGATTCATTGCAGGTATGGAGCCACTGGGCACGCAACTGCAGTTGCTCTTCGCTCCAAGTGGGGCAGAAAGCGCGCATTTGCTCGGCTGTGCAGCCTTGACGTGCCATGGCCATGGAATCCACATACCAAGGTAACTGAGCGGGATAAGGGCGACGGTCGGGACCGGAGACAGGCGGGTCTACCATCACTAAACGGGTGAGGCCGGCGGGGTGCAAAGCGGCAGCACGGGCACCAATGCGCCCACCCATGGAGTGGCCTACCACGGCGTAACGCGTAAGGCCAAGGGCTTTGGCAAACTCAATCACATCATGGGCTTGGGCGGTTAGGCCGTAGTCCAAGCCATCTTCTGCCGAGCTAAGGCCGCGGCCACGTACATCTAGTACATAGGTATCAAAATACTGCCCTAAGCGTTCGCCCACAAAGCCCCAAGTGACGGCGGGGCTTGTAATACCGGGTACCACAATGACGGCTTCGCGCTCTTGCTGAGCCGCATCATTGGGTTTGCCATAACGTAAGTAGTGTTGACGGATACCATTGGCATGAACGTTGCCGCCATATAAGTAGGTGGACATGTTTTTTATCTCCTAGTAACTGGGGTTTGGGTGGTATTTAATGTGTGGAGGACTCGGTCTGGCGTAAAAGGGGCCTCGTAGAAGCGACAGTTGGTGGCATCAAACAGGGCATTGGCTAGAGCCGGAGCGCAAGGTAAAGAGGCCGACTCACCAGAGCCCAGTGGCTCTTCAGTTTGTCGATCTAGCAATAGCACCTCTACATCAGGGAGGTCGGTGAACTTAAGAATGGGATAAGCCCCCCATTCCAAGCTGGTGACGCCTTGGTCATTAAATTGCACGGCTTCAAAAAGAGTGCGGCTTAAGGACTGAATCACGTTGCCGTGGACTTGATGGCGTACGCCAGCAGGGTTAATGACTTGGCCGGTGTCTTGGCCTACAACTATCGTTTTGACGATGATTTTCCCCGTGCGAGCGTGGACTTTGAGGTCAACAATCCACGCTGACCAAGCCGAGCCAAAGCCGGGGAATTTGCTGTGAATGTAACGGGCGTAGGCCACGCCACGTCCGTGCATCCAGCCATCAGCATCCGCTTTACCTCTAGAGCCTTGGTGCTTAGGTTGCCAGTTGGCACGTTCAGCAACGGCCAAGAGCAGGTCTTGGGCGCGGGGGTCTTCGTGTAAATGTTTAACTCTAAATGCAATAGCGTCTTGTTCTACCGCGTGAGCTAACTCATCGATCATGCATTCGTGGGCAAAGGAGTTGGGCAGCGCTGACACGCCACGTAACCAAGAGGCCCGTACAATTGGGGCCATATCATTACACACAATGTGTTGGCTGGGGTAGGCGTAGGGGGGCACTGCCGTCCTGTCGCCCATTTGTAAAGTGCGAGGTTCCGCAGAAAACTTGCCAATTAATAAGCCCGCCAATAAAGGGGCGTCGTTGGAGGGGTAATGGGTTTGAAATTCATAGCGGATTAGAGTGCCGTCAGCCTTGACGCTGGCGGTGTTTTTCATCAGTTGGGCGGCACCTTTGGGCTCCCAAGCGTGTTCTTGTTCACGGCTTAATTGCACCCGAATAGGACGCTGAGTGAGTTGGGATAATAACAAGGCATCAGCACACACGTCATCGGCACAATTACGTCCATAACAGCCTGAGGCCTCGTGGCGAATAATTTCTATGCTGCCTTCCTCTAGATCAAAGAGCTCGCTAAGTTGCGTGCGCAGCATGTGGGGGTTTTGTGTACCAGACCAAATTTGCACATGATCGGGTTGGTACAGAGCCACTGCGCAAGACGGGCCGATGGAAGCATGCAATTGATAGGGCCACACATAGTCATGACTGAGCGTGATATCCGCATCGGGCGCAGCTGGATCTAGCGGCGTGTCTTTAAGTAGGCGCGGTGTGGATTCATGCTGATTGACCGCTGCCCCCAAATTAGATAAATCCATTAAGGGTGGAGCAGGCCGCCAAGTGACTTTTAGGGCTCGGGCGGCTTGGATGGCATGTTCTTCGCGCTGGGCAATGACCGCTACAAAATCGCCTTGTTGGATGACCTCTATATCGGGACTGATGTGAGCCACCGAATTTTGGTCTATGGCTAGTAGGCTGTGAGCGATGAATTCACCACTATCGCGTCCAGCATAAGGGGGGCGCACTACCCTAGCGTGCCACATGCCCGGCACCTGTACATCGTGTACATACGTAAAACGTCCCAGTGCTTTGTGGGGGATATCGACCCGTGGCGTAGAGGTGCCGACTAGCTGGAGTTGGGCGCTGTGTTTGGTCGGGGTGTTTAGGTCTAAATAGGCGCGTAAGTTAGCCCCCTTAACTGCGTCTTCAAAGCGTATAGTACGAGCATGAGGGCCATAAATAATGCCCGCTGCTGTTTTAAGTTCGTCCGGATTAACCTGCCAGACCTGACTTTGGTGCTGCAACAAGAGTTGTTTGGCTTGTGCGGCTGCTTTTCTTAAGGGGACCGCAGAGATTTGTATAGAGGCGCTGGCGATAGTAGGCCCTTGGTTGGGGGAAGCATCGGTGTGGCCTAATACCATGGTGAGCTGATCGGCGCGTACATCTAGCTCGTCTGCCACAATTTGGCCTAAAGCGGTTTGTATGCCTGTGCCTAAGTCCACATGCCCATTAAAGGCATAAATGCCTTCAGTTGTGATAGCAACAAATACGTCGTCATGTGCTTGCAAGTACGTTGAAACCACACCAGGCTGGCCGGGCGCTGGAGTAGGAGGCAAGCTAGGCTCGCGCAAGATGAGCAGGCTGTCTGGGTTGCTTAAGAGGCGTTTCTGAGTGGAGCGAGGCGCGCGGTCAAACATGGTGGTTCCTTAACTAGCTTCGGACTTTTTGCAAGCGCATTAAATAGTGTATGCGCTGTATGTAGATTATATTAAATATTCTTTTTTTGATATAAGTCAGCCATTCTTTTAAGTATAAACCCCTAGTTAATAGTGATATTTTTTTCTTTTTAGATTGTTTATATTTAAAAGGAATAATTGTTGTTTCTAGTTTATTAGAGTGTGTAGGCTTTTAATTGGTGGGTTGATGTCTAGTCTTATTTCAATAAAACTGAGTGTAAATGGTCAGGAAAGAACGGTTACAGTGGGTCCTGACACGCCATTGCTGTATGTGTTGCGCAATGACCTCGGTTTAACCAGCGCTAAATTTGGTTGCGGTTTGGGCGAGTGCGGGGCCTGTACGGTCTTAGTGAACGGGGTCGCGGCACGATCTTGTGTGACCACTTGCGGGGCAGTTCAAGACTACGCGATTACTACCTTAGAGGGGCTAGCGGTAGACGGGCAACCAAATCCAGTTCAACAAGCTTTTATCGACCATCAAGCAGCCCAGTGTGGTTATTGTCTAAATGGCATGATCATGACTATACAAGCTTTATTATTGCGTAACCCCTCTCCTAGCGAAGCGGAAATACGTAACGAGTTACGTTACAACCTTTGTCGCTGTGGCACCCACCTAGAAATTCTTGCTGCAGCCCGAGCGGCAGCTCAAAGCGTCTAGGGGCCAACCATGAACTCTATCGCTATTACAGAGTCGGGTTTTAATGCTTTGTCAGCAGCACAAGCCCCAGATTTACCTGCGTTGCACAGCTGTTTGTATGGGGTGGTGTTGTATCCCCCACCCAGTTTATTGTCTATTTTACAAAGCACAGAGCAGCTCCAATACCATGCCGTCAACTGGGAGGCGGCTCAACGCGTGCCGGGGGTGGTGAAATGTGTGCAGCGTCACCATTTTTTAGCCATTCTCGCTTCCCAAGAAAATGCGGCTAAACAAGCTCGGGATTTGGTTCAGGTGGACTGGCCTACGCCAGCCGCTGCTACCGCTTGGACTAACCAAGACGCCTATAGTTGGGATAGCAGTGTAGATAATCGTCTAGCGTGGGCGGTGGCTCAGTACAAGCAAGACATTTTGCATGTGTGGCTCAGTACGTCTTACCCACGCCAGCTCCACGAAGAGCTCACTATTGTGACGGGCTTAAAGCCCGAGCAAATTCAGCTTTATCATTGCACCTCAGCCTTAACTGAAGCATACGATGTGGCGGTAGAAGCCGCTTTATTGGCTTTAGAGGTGGCTCAACCTGTCTATGTTCAAGCAGAAACGCAGTTGCAGGTGATGCGCTTGGCATTAGAGTCTGCTTCTCAGGGGGCTGCTACATGGCAAAGCAATGTCTTGCCTGGTTTAGGGACTTCTGTGGCGGCTTGTTTATTAGGGTGGCACAGTCCTAAAGCCAATGGTGTACAGGTAAATACGGATTATGCTCAAGTGGTTGAGTCCAAAGGCATAGAGTGGGTCGCGCCTTTGGGGCAGCAAAAAGACTATGCTGCAGCGTTAACCTTTGCCTTAGAGTCGGAGTTTGATGAAACACAACGGGCCCAAGGGCACGATCCTTTGCAGGCACGTTTAGCTCAAATGGAAGACGAGCGCGGTAAGCAGCTGATTCAACGGGCCGCTAAGCAGGCCGGTTGGGTTACCGAGTCAGGTGATATTTACACTCCAAAAAAAGCCAATCAGGGCTATGGTTTTGCTTATGTTAAAGCCTTGGATCACGAGCAACAGCCAGCTCAAGAGGTTTGGTCTGCTTGGGCCGTAGAGCTAAAATACGACGCAGAGCAACAACAGTTAAACCTAGACAAAGTCACGGTGGTGTTTGATACCGATCGCCATGCCGAGCCAGAGCCAGCAGCACACACCCAGATTAAGCATCGTATTTCGCAGTGGACTCAACAGTTGCTGGGTTTTAAAACCACATCAACGTCCACACAGACAGAGACCGAGTCTCAAGATCCGCCTTCTACGCAGACTGATTTGGCGCATATTCACGTCTTTAACCAAAGTCCAGTGGTGGGCCAGAGTCTAGCTTGGAGTAAAACGGCCGAGCTGCCGGCAGCCGCCGCAATTGCCAATGCCGTTAAAGACGCCACTCAGGTGCGGCTCTATCATGCTCCATTAGATTTGTCTTTGGCCACGCAGCGTTTAACGCTGAATCAAACACGTTTAAACAAAGCCAAAAAGCGTTGGGCCTGGGCAGGGGGCGTGATGAGTGCAGTAACGGGCGCGTTATTGGTGGCAACGCCTTGGCGGCCTGCGATTCCTCCTGTGGCCAATGTGGACACCAGTATTTTTTCGCAACAAGCGATAGAACGAGGGCGTTTAGTGGCGGCAGCGGGCGACTGTATGGTGTGTCATACCACTGAGGACGGCAAAACCAATGCCGGTGGGCTAGGTTTAGATACTCCTTTTGGGACAATCTACACCACCAATATCACCCCCGACAAAGAAACGGGGATTGGCGCTTGGTCTTACAAAGCATTTGAGCGCGCTATGCGGGATGGTATCCATCGCGACGGCTCGCAGCTTTATCCTGCTTTTCCTTATACCTCTTATGCTCAGCTAAGTGATGAAGACTTGCAGTCTTTGTATGCGTATTTAATGGTGCAAGAGCCGGTGTATGCGGAGAACAAAACCAATGAACTCCCCTTTCCCTTTAGCTTTAGGCCAGCTTTGGCTGGTTGGAATGCGTTGTTCCATAAAGATCGTCAAGCCTATCAATACCAAGATGAGCAGTCTCAGCTCTGGAATAGGGGCGCGTATTTGGTCAACAGTAGTGGGCACTGTGCCGCCTGTCATTCGCCGCGTAATCCGTTAGGGGGTGAGAAAAAAGGGCAGTACTTTTTAGCAGGGGGAGAGGCCGATGGGTGGGAGGCGCCCGCTTTGAATGCGTTGTCTAAAGCCCCTGTACCGTGGGATGAAGCCTCGCTTTATCAATACCTACGTACCGGTCAATCTACGCAGCATGGGGTGGCCGCTGGGCCGATGGGACCAGTTATTGCCGGTTTGGCTGAGCTGCCCGAGTACGATGTGCGCGCTATGTCGCATTATTTAATGAATTTACCAGGCCAGACTACACCAGAAACGGTAACGGCATCAGCGTCGGCGGCAGCGGTTATGCAGGTAGAGCAAAACGCGCAGCAACAAGAAATGGATGTGTTGTTAATGCCAGGTAAAACGGTGTATGAGGGGGCATGTGCGGTGTGCCACGACAGCCAGTCTGGGCCAGTGCTGTTTGGGTCTAGACCGTCTTTGGCATTGAACACCAACGTGCAAAGTGACAAGCCAGATAACTTAATTCAAGTGATTATGCATGGCATCACGCGGCCTGCTGCTTCGGGTTTAGGCAATATGCCGGCGTTTAAACACAGTTTAAATGATGGCCAAATGGTGGATTTATTGCAGTATTTACGCAAACAATACGCTCCTCAAGCCCCAGCCTGGTCTAATTTAGCTGAAACAGTGCAACACATCAGACAACAGCCGGGGCATTTATAATAAAAGCAAATTTCAAAAAACAGGCTGCATAATGAGTGGTTTGACAGGTTTAGTCTTAGCGGCGGGGCGCGGTACCCGCTTTGATCCTTCGGGGCAACATAATAAACTTTTGGCTACTTTGCCCAATGGTCAGAGCGTTTTAAAAAGGGCTTGCTTAGCGTTAGCGCCCCATGTTGAGCAAATCGTTGTGGTATTGCGAGCGCCTTGTGAGCGCATACAAACAGAGCTTGCTGATTTGGATGTCACTTTTGTGTATAGTTGCCAAGCCGATCTGGGTTTGGGCTATAGCTTAGCCCAAAGCATAGCGCAGACTCAGGCCACCAAAGGGTGGCTGGTCACCTTAGGTGATCTGCCTTTTATTAGCGCCGCTAGTTATCAACAAGTGATCGCAGCCTTTGAGCAAAATGGGGGCATTGTGCGTCCTAGCTACCAAGGACAAATCGGTCATCCTGTTTTGTTTGCTGCTGAGCTTAAAGCCGACCTGCAGCAGGTGGAGCACGCCGATGGGCCTAAACATATATTTCGGCACTATTCCCATCTGAGTCAGACGCTGGCGGTGTCAGATGCAGGGGTATGTGCAGATATTGATTATCCAGAGCACCTGACAAGACCCTTGATCTAGGTCTTGCGGTGATAGTCCTTTGAGCCATTGCAACTCTTTCAGCCGGAGTTGTGATGGTTTTTTTATTTTATGAGACAATTATGAAAATGATAGGTATTTTCTCATTAATTGAGACGTTTCATTTTGTTTTTTTGTGTTTTGGTCGTAGAATAACCTTAGTACGATTTATTATTAGGATGGGTCATGGGAGCAACTACCGTACAAGTATCGACCATAGAGCAAAAACAACCGGCGATACGCACAAAAACAGAACAAACAGAAATACCGCGCAAGCCGTCGTTATGGCAGGGTTTGGCCTTGGCTGCTGGTTTAGCCATAGTGGCTACCGTGCTAGGGCGCTGGCTCCCTACCGTTGGTGGGCCGGTATTTGCTATTTTATTGGGCTTATTAATTCGTAATAGCATGGGCATGATGCCTGTCTTTCAGCCGGGCTTGGCATTTGCTTCTAAAAAAGTATTGCAGTGGTCCATTATTGCTTTGGGCTTTGGCCTGAGTTTTACCCAAGTGGTGCAAACGGGCTTTGAGTCTTTGTGGGTCACACTGATCACTATGGCTGCTGCTTTTATGGTCGCGGCGGTTTTGGGCAGGGCCTTAGGGATTCCCGATAAATTACGTACCCTGATTGGGGCGGGCACCGCTATTTGTGGTGGTTCTGCGATTGCAGCCGTCGCCCCCATTATCAAGCCTGAGGAACATGAAACCGCTTTTGCTATTTCCACTATTTTTCTTTTTAATGTAGTAGCGGTGTTGGTGTTTCCCTTTTTTGGGCACGCTTTAAACATGTCAGACATCGGTTTTGGCTTGTGGGCGGGTACGGCTATTAACGATACCTCTTCAGTGGTGGCGGCGGCTTACAGTTACAGCACCGAAGCGGGTGACTACGCCACCGTAGTAAAACTAACTCGCGCTACCTTTATTATTCCTATCTGTTTGTTTTATGTGTATTTAGAAATACAACGCCAAAAACAACAAGGAGACAGCTTTAGTATCCGCCGTTTAATCCCTTGGTTTATTGTGTGGTTTGTGGTGGCTTCTATGGTGCGTTCAACTGGCATGCTACCCGCCGAAGTCTTAAGCGTGTTGCAGGTATTAGCTAAATTTTTGATGGTGTTGGCTTTAGCGGCAATTGGCTTATCCAGTAATATGCGTTTAATGGCACGTACGGGCTGGCGCCCAGTGGCCTTAGGTTTAGGGGTTTGGGTGGCTGTAGCAGTGACTAGTTTAGCTGTTCAGTTCTATAGCGGTGCTTGGTAACGTAAGACGCACTTTAAATAAAGAGTTTGTTTAGCTCTTCCCTAGGGAAGAGCTTTTTTCATGGCTTAAAAGAAAGCGAAGATGGCTTTGAGACTGCCCGCCATTAAACCTAAACCGATCAGGACTAGGCTGATAAAAGTGATGCGACGCATCGTGATGGGGCTGATTGGAGGTGGAAAACGTTGAGCTAATAAGGTCACCAAAGCCACACAAGGAATCGCAAGGGCTGAGGTAATAAGGGTGTCCTTAGGAAGGCCAGCGGTGATGACTTCGTAAAAGGTACGGGTAAACGCAGTACAGCTAAACATGAGCAGCAACATATTACGAATCACCACGATTTCCATAGGCTGTCTGTACATATGGAAAATAACGGGTGGTCCTGGCATACCAAATAGGCCACCGCATAGCCCTGAAATAAAACCGATACCAAAGAAAGATTTAAGGCTGGACTCTTGGCTGCGTTGTTTGGGGCTTAAGGCAAAACTAATGCCGCTATACACAATAATCAGTCCGAGCAAAAACTCCAAAATACTGGCCGCTTGGACATTAAGAAAATTCAGTAACACCACCCCCACAATGCTAGAGGGCACAATGCCTAACAGTGTGGTGTTCGCAATACGCCAATCAATATGATGAATGTGTCGAGGTAGAGCAATTGCACAGTTTACTAAGCTAATTAGGCTTACTACCGTAGCGATAAACGGCATGCTGGTTAGCTCGAAACCGCTAGTGAGACCAATCACTATCATGGCTAAACCAAAGCCAGTCAGAGTTTGAAAATAGGTGCCCAAAGAGATAATGAGCAACAGAAGGGAAAGGGTAAAAAGACTCATTAGGTAACCATTTTTATATGGGCTTGTAGAGAAGTAATGGCAATAACGTAATAGATATCTTCAGTGCTGCAGCCACGAGATAAATCATTAAGAGGCTTGGCTAAGCCTTGAAGTAATGGCCCGATGGCCGTCACCCCACCTAAGCGTTCTGCAATTTTATAACCGATGTTGCCCGCCTCAAGATTGGGGAAAACAAAAACGTTAGCTTGCCCTTTAACTTGAGAGTTTTTGAGTTTTTTAGCGGCTATTTCGGGAATGATAGCGGCATCAAATTGTACATCCTCATCAATTGCGACCCCGGGCAGGGCAGCTTTGACGCGTTGAGCCGCTTGGATCACTTTGGTGACAGCAGGGTGTTGTGCACTGCCAGCAGAAGAAAAACTGAGCATGGCGATGCGTGGTTCGACTTGCAATAAGTGCTGTGCACTTTCGGCGCCAGCGATAGCAATGGCGGCTAACTCTTCTTCATTGGGATCTATCACCAAACCACAGTCAGTAAAAATAACGCCATGATGCGCGGGGTGATGGGCTTTATCTAGAAACATCAGAAAAAAGCTAGAGACTAGGCGGGCTTCAGGGGCTTTGCCTATAAGTTGTAACGCACTACGCACTACATCTGCGGTACTATAAACAGCGCCCGCTACCGCCCCATCGGCGTAACCACAATGAGTGAGTAGGGTCGCAAAACAGAGCGGGTCGTTTAAGGCTTGGTCTGCTTGGGCTGGTGTCATGCCTTTAGCAGCACGCCGTGCCAGTAGGGCTTGGTGTAGCTCAGGGCGTTTAGCAGAAAGCATAGGGTCTTCAAGAGTCAGTTCTTGAATATCTAAATCGTGTTCGGCAGCGCAGTGCTGAATGGCCTGGCTGTCACCGACCATCGTCATTTTGGCTAAACCGTGTTGATGCGCTCTGCAGGCCGCCGTTAAAATGCGCGGGTCTGTGGCCTCACACACTACAATGCGTGCTGGGTTTTTTTTAGCGGCTTGGATTAAGTGATTTAATAATTGCATATGCTGCCTTGTCTCGGTTTTTGGTACTTTAGGTATCGTTTATTGTTTTGTCGAATTTAGCGAGAATTTAGGCTAAGGTCAATGCTTTGTGCTTTTTTTGGTATATTCTGTATTGAATAATAAAATTTTTAGGTGGTTGGAATGAACGATAAAGTGAACCAAACAGATCTGGAGTCCGTCAAAATTACAGGCGACACGCCTGCAATGCGCTTGTTCAGCCTATTAGAGTTAATCGCCTCTCAAGAGCGCCAGTTTGCTTTACAGGATTTAGTAGATCGTACCGACCTACCCAAGCCCACTGTGCACCGTATGTTGCAACAGCTTGAAAGTGCAGACATGTTGATGCGTGATACGGATGGCCGCCATTACTGTGTGGGTGGGCGTTTACGTCGGCTGGCAGAGGATTTGTTGTTTAATGACACGCGTTATGGTGCTCGTCATGCTGTGCTTAAATCGCTAGGCGAAGAGCTGGGTGAAAGCTGTAACTTGACCGCTTTGGCTGGCAGTGAGGTGTTGTATTTGGACCGGGTGGAAACCGAAGCCCCTTTGCGTTTTTATTTGCGTCCAGGTTCACGTGTGCCCGTGCATTGCTCAGCCAGTGGTAAAGTCTTGTTGGCACAAATGCCCCCCGCACAGCGTCGTCGGCTGTTGGCCAATGCCCCGTTTGATATCTACACTAAAAACACCATTCCCAATCTGGATGAACTCGAGCTAGAACTGGAAAAAGTAAAGCAGCAGGGTTATGCCTTTGATAATGAAGAGTTCTTGCCTGGGTTGTTTTGTGTGGCAGTACTCGTACCACGGCCCGATGGGAGTCGTTCGAACATGGCCGTAGCAACGCAGGCTCCTATTATGCGAATGACACCAGAAAAGGCCCTAGGCACCTTGCCTGCTTTGCAACGAGCGGCCCAAGCTTTAACTCATATTGAAACGCAGTTAGACCAAAGCTAATGGGTTATTTTTGTCTTTTTAAACTTTGAATGAAGTCGTCCACAAAGTGATTGTCTAGGCCCTTTTGCAGATCTGCTATCAGGGAGTGCGTATAGAGCTGACCCAAATCCAGACCTATGCCTATGCCGCAGATCTCTATGCCTAGTGTTTGATAGTGGTGCAGCATTTGTTGTAGATGATTATCAATATAAAAATCATCATTGGCTAAATTCGTTGCACTATCCATGGGCGATCCATCCGAGATCACGTACAGCAGTTTGCGTTGACTGCTCTGCGTTAAAAGCCGTTCGCACGCCCATTGCACGGCTTCTCCATCAATACCTTCCCGGTATAAATCCAATTTCAAAAGCGCCATGATGGCGCGATTGGCTTGTTGCCACGAGCTTTGTGCTTCTTTAAAGATACGGTGCTCCACTTCGTTTAAGCGCCCGGGGTACGGTTTGCGGCCGGTGGCACGCCAGCGCCTATAGGGCCGCCCGCCATTCCAGGTCTGAGTGGAAAACCCTAGAATCTCAGTCAGAGCCCCAGCGCGTTCCAAGGCTTTACAGAGTAAATCCACCATCATAGTCAGCGTTTCAGCATGGGCCTTCATGGAGCCAGAGCAATCAATTAAAAAACTGACACTGGTTTGATGGTGGGTTAAGGGTTGGGGGCGTTTGAATAAACGGCGCTCCATGGGCGAGCTCACAAGTTGAGTAAGCCGCCTACCATCAATCAGGCCCTCTTCTTGATCCCACTCCCAGTGCTGGCCCCAAGGACGGATTAAAGCACGGCGTATGCGCTGCACTAACAACGGAAAGGGCAGATGTTGGGCCGCTAGACGTTGGTTAATGATTTCTCGGTAACTGTCTAGCAGCTCAGGACGCACTTGGCGCGCTGGATAAGTGATGGTGTCGTATTGGGTATCAAAAATAGCATAACGCTCTTTTAAGGCGTGAAATGCCTCGCTTGGGGCGGAGTCTGCGGTATGAATGGCGCCTTCTTGACCCGTATCTATGTCTAATAGCAAAGCAAACGCGCTTTGGCTGCTGTCTTCTTCGTGGTCTGTTTCTTGTTTGTTTTTATTTGCTAAGGCTTGCTCTACGCTTTGTGCGATGATCTCTGCGATGGTTAAGGCGTAAGGAATGTAGTGGCTTTGTTCATGGCGGTAACGGCGTAGGCCAGCGAGGGCTACCCCTAAATCAGCATTAATAGAGGCTCTAGTGCTTTCAATCAGGTCTTCGGTTTCTGCAAAAACAGGCTGGCCCATTAACCGGCTCCAGCACATTTGGGCTACGGTATAGAGCAAAATACCGAGGGCAGTTTGGGTATGACCCGCATGATGAAAGCCCGCGGACCAATAATAAAACCGTTTTTGCAGATTGGAGCGCACCCCAGGTAAGTGGGCAGGTGTGAGGGATTCGGTGCGTAAGCTTTCTAACCAGTCAAATACTAAGCGAGCCAAAGGCTTTGTAGGCAAGTGTTGGGCATGAAGTTCAGCATTGCTGTATTGCAAACGGATAGCAAGGCTATCGGCCACCCCACGTAAAAATTCAAGTTGTTCTTCTGGGTGTAAGCGTAAGTGGGGCGCATACGAGGCCAAGCTGTGATTGCCTTTGAAAAAATGCTGTTGACGTATATGGATGCTAGGATCAGCTGTCAGCGCGCGAGTGACGGCAGCACTGAGTTCGCGGACGCGGCGTTGTTGGCGTAAGGATTCGGTGGACTGGGTCATGGCAGGCGTGGCCTTTTAAAAATGCATTTACCAAACGAGTTCTTCGTTAAAACAGCGTTGGTAGAGTTCAGCTACCATGGCTTTTTCAGAGTCGTCGCATTTATTTAAATAAGACACGGCAAAGGCCCGTTGTTTGTTTTTAAAAATGGTGCAGTTTTCTGCCCAAGTAATCACCGTGCGGGGTGACATCAAGGTAGAAAGATCCCCCACGGCAAAGGCTTGTCGTGTCAGATTAGCGAGGGCCACCATGGCTTCTATATCTATAGCACCCTGAGGGGTGTTTTTCAGCGGCACACGGCCCAACACAATAGCGACCTCTTGTTCAGGGGCGAGGTAATTTAGGTTGGCTACGATATTCCAGCGGTCCAGCTGCGCGTGATTGAGTTGGTGAGTGCCCTGATAGAGCCCCGTGCTGTCTCCCAAGCCCACCGTGTTAGCCGTAGCAAAAATCCTAAAATAAGGGTGCGGCGTGAGGACTTTATTTTGATCCAGCAAGGTGAAACGACCGTCTTGTTCCAGTATTTGCTGAATCACAAACATAACGTCTGGACGACCCGCATCGTACTCATCAAAGATTAACGCCACAGGGCGCTGCAAGGCCCAAGGAATGATCCCTTCTTGAAAGGCGGTGACTTGGAGGCCGTCTTCGATGCGGATGGTGTCTTTGCCTACTAAATCTAAGCGACTGATATGGCCATCTAGATTGACGCGTACACAAGGCCAATTCAGCCTGGCTGCCACTTGTTCAATATGGGTGGACTTGCCGGTGCCATGACGACCTTGTACCAAAACACGTCTATTGTTATTAAAACCCGCCAATAAGGACAAGGTGACTTCTGGATCAAATAAATACGCCTCATCGATTTTAGGTACGTATTCAGAGGGTTCACTAAAAGCCATCACCTGCATGGGGCTTTCAAATTGAAATAGCTCTTGGACTGCCACGTGGCGGTCGGGTTGGTCAGGCATCTGGCTCATGATGTCTCCTTCAAAAAGCGCGGATTAGGTTGTGTTTTTCTATTTTGCTTAGGGTTAATCATATATTATTTGAAAAAACGACACAAATCATTTCATTTATTTGTATTTTTGTGTTAGCTTTATCCTAAATGGTCAAGAATCTCGATAAAAGATTATTCTTGTCTTGAAATTTATACTGGTGACGCGGGTGAGTCTAACTCGCAGAAAATTGGAGACGTAATAACATGAGCCAAGCAGTTGATAATCGTAAAGTGGCAAGCGGTGTAACCAAAATGACGCCCTCAGAAGCCTTTGTGGAAACGATGGTAGCCAATGGCACCACCGATATTTTTGGCATTATGGGCTCTGCCTTTATGGATGCCATGGATATTTTTGCACCAGCAGGTATTCGTTTAATTCCTGTTGTCCACGAGCAAGGCGCGGCCCATATGGCCGATGGTTTTGCGCGCGTATCAGGGCGTCATGGTGTCGTCATTGGCCAAAATGGTCCTGGGATTAGTAACTGCGTGACGGGGATTGCGGCGGCCTATTGGTCACACAGCCCTGTGGTGATTGTGACTCCTGAAGCGGGTACAAACACGATGGGTTTGGGTGGTTTTCAGGAATGTAATCAGTTGCCTATGTTCCAAGAGTTCACTAAATACCAAGGCCATGTCACGAATCCAGCCCGTATGGCAGAGTACACCGCACGGTGTTTTGATCGTGCTAAAAGCGAAATGGGCCCAACGCAGTTAAATATTCCCCGTGATTATTTTTATGGTGAAATAACGTGTGAAATTCCGCAGCCTCAGGTGATAGACCGCGGTTACGGTGGTGAGCATTCTTTAAACGAGGCGTTGGAACTGCTTCGTAATGCCAAATTCCCCGTGATTATTTCTGGTGGTGGGGTAGTGATGGGTGAGGCTACGGCAGAGTGTATTGCTTTGGCGGAGCGTTTGGGCGCACCCGTAGTGAATAGTTATCAGCATAATGATTCCTTCCCAGCCAGTCATCCGCAGTGGTGCGGCCCCTTAGGCTATCAGGGCTCCAAAGCAGGGATGAAGTTAATTTCTCAAGCTGATGTGGTTATTGCCTTGGGTTCCCGTTTGGGCCCCTTTGGTACTTTGCCGCAATATGGCATGGATTACTGGCCAGTAGATGCCAAAATCATTCAAATTGATGCGGACCAAAAAGTATTGGGTCTAGTTAAGAAAATATCGGTAGGGATTTGTGGTGATGCCAAAGCGGTGGCCACTGAACTAATCAAACGTTTAGAAAATGAAACCTTGGCGTCAGATGCGACCAAAGCCGAGCGCGCCCAGAAAATTGCCACTGAAAAAGCGGAATGGGAAGCCGAATTAGACGGTTGGACTCATGAAAAAGACCCCTACAGTCTAGACATGATCGCAGAAAATGCCCAAGAAAAAACCTTTAATGGTGGGGAATACTTACACCCCCGCCAGGTGTTACGTGAGTTAGAAAAAGCCATGCCAGAAAATGTCATGGTGTCTACCGATATCGGTAATATTAACTCAGTGGCGCACAGCTACTTACGCTTTGAAAAGCCTCGCAGTTTCTTTGCGCCAATGAGCTTTGGTAACTGCGGTTACGCGCTACCGACGATTATTGGTGCGAAAACGGCTGCTCCAGATCGTCCCGCCATTGCGTATGCGGGTGATGGCGCTTGGGCAATGAGCATGATGGAAATTATGACGGCAGTGCGCCATGATATTCCGGTCACCGCCGTGGTTTTCCATAACCGTCAATGGGGCGCAGAGAAGAAAAACCAAGTGGAATTTTACAACCGTCGTTTTGTAGCGGGTGAGCTGGAAAGCCCTTCTTTTGCAGCAATTGCTGAGTCCATGGGGGCCGAAGGCATTGTAGTAGACCGTCTGGAAGACGTGGGCCCAGCTTTGAAACGGGCGATTGATATGCAGATGAACGAGGGCAAAACGTGCGTGATTGAAATTATGTGTACGCGTGAGTTAGGGGATCCGTTCCGTCGTGATGCATTACGTAAGCCAGTGCGTCTGTTAGACAAGTACAAAGATTACGTCTAATCAATTAGTACCCTGATGGTGTGCACTGTAGGCGTGATCGCCTACAGTGCTTTTTGAATCGAAGCTGAGGTAGTCAATTTCATGGCAGCAGATCCTTTTGTTTTAGCCGGCAAGTCGTATCAATCACGTTTATTAGTGGGTACGGGTAAATACAAAGATTTTGATCAAACCCGAGCCGCTATCTTAGAAAGTGGCGCAGAAATAGTCACGGTGGCCATTCGGCGCACCAACATAGGTCAACATGCCAACGAGCCCAGCTTATTGGATTATGTCTCACCTGAAGAGTTTACGTATTTACCCAATACAGCGGGTTGTTATAGTGCCGATGACGCTATACGTACGTGTCGTTTAGCTCGTGAGCTCTTAGATGGCCATCCGTTAGTGAAGTTGGAAATTTTTGGCAGCCCAACTAACTTGTATCCCAACATGCCAGAAACTTTGGCAGCGACTAAGGAGTTAGTCCGTGAAGGGTTTCAGGTCATGGTGTATTGCTCGGATGACCCTGTGCAGGCCAAGATGTTGGAAGACTTAGGCTGTATAGCAGTGATGCCTTTGGCCTCAATTATTGGTTCAGGCATGGGCATTCTTAACCCATGGAACATACGTCTGATCCTAGAACAGATTTCTGTACCGGTCTTATTAGATGCCGGTGTAGGCACCGCCTCTGATGCCACGGTGGGCATGGAGTTGGGGTGTGATGCGGTCTTGATGAATTCGGCCTTGGCCTATGCCCAAGATCCTGTGCGTATGGCGCGAGCCATGCGACGTGCAGTCCAAGCCGGTAGGGATGCGTATTTGGCCGGACGCATGCCTAAAAAGCATTACTTAGCAGAGCCTTCCTCGCCGACCAGCGGGTTGATTCATAGTCAGGCTCAGCCAGTAACGCAGTAATAATAAAAAATCAGGGCTTAACGCCGTAGGCCTCTTAGGGGTTTGCGGTGTTTTTTATTGCCTGAATTAAATGCTTGAGAAAACATTTACAACTAAAGGAAAAACCGAATAGGCAAAACGGTATGGATTGATTACTTTTTGACATGTCTGGTGATAGTGGAGTTAGGCCATGAATAAAGAGTCGAGTGGGGTGATGTGGAGACAGCAGTTCTTGCGTCACGCTAATTTAGGATTAAGCTTACAAGCCCAAGTGCGCCAAATGGTAGTGGGAGTGGTGCTTGAGGGGCAGTGGCCTACCAGTCTTGCGATTCCTTCTAGTCGTGAATTGGCGGAGATGTTAGGCCTAGCGCGTAATACGGTGGTAATTGCTTATCAACATTTAGTCGATGAGGGCTATTTGATAGCCTATGAACGACGCGGTTATTTTTCTAATCCCGCTTTGATGCAGCAAATTAAACACCCGCCACGCCAAGCTCAGGATGTGGATCCAAGTCAAAGGCCGGACTGGGCACAGCGCTTTAGATTTGATCCTGCAGCACAATTAAATATCACTAAAAAAGCGAATTGGCGTCAGTACAGTTATCCATTTATCTATGGCCAGTTTGACCAAGAGTCTTTTCCAAGTGCCGCGTGGCGGGCGTGTTGCATGGCTACCTTAAGCACGTTGGAGGTGTCTGAGTGGGCGCAAGACATGTTTTTGCGTGATGACGAAGGTTTGATTAAACAGCTGCGCTTACGTGTGTTGCCCAGACGAGGGGTGTGGGTCAATGATAATGAACTGGTCATTACGGTGGGGGCGCAGCACGCTTTGTACTTATTGGCTGATTTATTAGTGAGCCCTAACTGCGTGGTGGGCCTTGAGGACCCTGGCTATCCCGACGCGAGAAATATCTTTTTAAGTCGGACTGAACAAGTGCAACCGTTGGCGATTGATGATGAGGGCTTGATACTAAATGAAGCGCTTTTGGCGCAGTGTGATTATGTGTACGTGACGCCTAGCCATCAAAGCCCCACCACCGTGCGGATGAGCTTAGAACGTAAAAAAGAATTATTAGTGTTGGCTCAAAAGCATGATTTCATTGTGATCGAAGACGATTATGAAAGTGAGAACTGCTTAACAAATGAGGCCTCGCCCAGTTTAAAAAGTTTAGATCATGCTGGGCGCGTTATTTACATCAGTAGCGTGTCTAAAGTGTTGGCACCAGGGATTCGTATGGGGTATGTGGCGGCTGACCCCATTTTAGTCCAACGTTTACGAGCCATCCGGCGCTTAAACATTCGTCATCCTACGGCCTATATGCAGCGTGTTTTTGCGCAGTTTTTGTCTTTGGGGCATTACGACGTGGTCTTGCGTAAGCGGGCCGCTTTACTCAGCGAGAAAGCGACCACGTTGATGCAAGCCTTAGACCAGTATTTGCCCATTTTAAAATATCAATACATTAGTGGCGGGGCGGCTTGTTGGGTAGAGTGCCCGCCGCAGATGAAAGCCCATGAGCTGGCAGCAGCAGCCGAGCAACGTGGTGTGCTAATAGAGGTGGGAGATGTATTTTTTGTGAAAAACACAGAAAATCAGCATTTTTTCCGCCTAGGGTTTGCCTCTATACCTAATCACAAAATCGAAGCGGGAATACGTGAATTATCGGCTGTGGTCCGCAGTCTATATGGCGTTGAGCAAGAGCCGTCCCTGCAGGCAGTTTAATCTGGACCAATCGATAGTCTCCAGTTGGTTCTACGACAACAGCGGTGCTTTCAGTATGTTGAGAGTAGGCATAAAAACTTAAGCACTACACGGAGACAATCATGTCAGAAAAAAACTTAGCCCTTCTCAAAGACTTTGCTGCAGCCTGGAATCGTCACGATTTAGATGCCTTAATGAGCATGATGACAGATGACTGCATTTTTCATACGGTAGCAGGGGATGGGCTACGCGGCACGACGCACAAGGGGCCCGAAGCCGTGGCCAAGGCTTTTGAGCAAGCGTGGCTAACGTGCCCTGATGCGCAGTGGACTGATTTTGTGGGTCAAGTCGACGGCAATTTTGGTTTTTATAGCACGACTTATTCAGGCACCACGGCAGAAGGCATGCGTACCGAAGCGCGTATGGTGGATTTGATTCAGTTTCGCGATGGCAGAATTGCGGTCAAAGATGCGTACCGCAAAAATCGCCCTGCATTTCAAAGCGAGTAAATGCTATGAATGCACCTGATATGGATTTTTTGCGTACCCAAGCTACCGCAGCGCGTGCAGCCTACGATCCCAGTTATGATCCGATGCTAGACGCTATCCCTGGGGCTGGAGTGGACTATGCGCCAACCTATTGGGTGGGCACAGCTGGCGAACCCCCAGCAGATGATGGTCCTATACAGCACGATACCGAAGTTGAGGTCGCCATTATTGGGGCGGGTTTTACCGGCCTGACCACGGCGATTTTCCTAGCCCAAGAGTACGGCATTCAGTCCGTGGTATTAGAGGCTAATCGCACTGCTTGGGGCTGCAGTACCCGTAATGGGGGGCAGGCCCAGTGTGCCTCAGGACGTTTAAAGCGCTCGCAATGGATTAAGCGTTGGGGTTTAGATACGGCTCTTAAAATGCACCGCGAGTGTGTAGAGGGCATGGAAAACTTCAAAGAGCTGATTAAAGACATCGATTGCGAGCCGCAGCCTGGTGGGCATTTATATATTGCGCACCGCGCTAAGGTGATGCCTACCTTAGAAGCCGAGGCACAATTACTACGAGATACCTTTGGCTATAATGCCCGCATTTTTGATGCGCAAACGGTCAAAGAGGAATGGGTGGGCGACCAAGACGCTCAGGGCGCTATGCACGAGCCAGAAGGGATTGGTGTGCATGCGGGTAAATTAGCGTTTGGTTACTTAAAAAAAGCCCGTGCCTTAGGGGTAAAAGTACACCCGGCTAGTCCGGTTTCCGGTTGGGAAACCCGAAATGGGTATCACTATTTGCGTACCCCAGGTGGGGTGGTGCGAGCTAAAACGGTGGCGGTGGCAACAGGTGGCTATACCTCTAACCATCTCCATAAAGAATTTAAAAATCGCTTGATGCCTGTGTTGTCTAACTCTGTGGTGACGCGGCCCTTAACCCCCCAAGAAATAGAAGCATGTAATTTCCGTACGCATCAGGTCTTAACCGATACCCGAGTGCTGCGTAATTACTATCGTTTATTGCCAGATAATCGTTTACAGATGGGTAGCCGTAGTGCGATTTCTGGGCGTCAGGCTCCCGAGGCCAAATATGAAAAAAACCTCATCGAAGCCTTGGAGCGTAAATTTCCAGCCTTAAAAGGGATTTCTTTGGAGTATTCCTGGTGGGGTTGGGTAGATGTCAGTCACGATATGATGCCGCGCATTGTGCAGCCAGATCCTAAAGAACGTATTTTTTATGCGATGGGATATGGCGGTAATGGTGTGATGTACTCATCACAGGCTGGCCGTCGTATGGCGCAATGGATTGCGGGCCATGGTTCGTCTTTGGATTTACCTATATTTAAAGACCGCCTGCCTTTTCCTAATGTGCGCGAATTAGTGGTGTCAGAGTCTTTTGCGCCTTTTAGACGCTTAGGGCAGCGGTTTTTATACCGTTGGTACCACTTAAAAGATGAAGTGTTATAAAGCTGTTGTTTCAAAAAGGGAGCTACAGCAGTAGCTCCGCAACTATATAAATAATATACCTCTTGAAAATTCAAAGAGGCAGGAGACAAACATGAAACTGAAACAGAAACTTTTGATGCCTTTTGCTTTAAGCATGGGTCTGCTGATGTCCAGCGTGGTTGCTGCCCAGACGTTTAAAGTGGCCATTGGTGATGCACAAGGTGGCACCCAGTATGAATTGGCCAAAACTTTTGCACAAAAACTCAATGAAAAAACGGATGGCAAAGCCAAAGCTGACCTTTTTCCAAACAGTCAGTTAGGCGATGAGCAAGACACGGTCAATGATGCCGCCATGGGTTTGTTGGATTTTTCGGTATTAGCGATTAATAACGTCACACCTTTTTCGCCTTCAGTGGCTATTTTGACCTTACCGTATTTAATTCAAAGTGCTGACGAGGCCAAAGAGCTGACGTTGGGCCCGGTAGGCCAAGAGTTAGTTGAAAACACCATTCGTGATGCCGGTGTACGTATTATCGGTTGGTCTTATTCCGGCTTTAGGGTTTTGACGAATTCGAAACGTCCGGTCAAAAGCTTAGAGGATTTAAAAGGCTTGGTGATTCGAGTGCCCCGTAATGAAATTATGGTCTCGACTTACAATGCCTGGGGCTTGAACCCTAGCCCGTTAGCGTGGACTGAAACCTTTACCGCCTTGCAACAAGGGGTGGTAGACGGTCAAGACAACCCGTACATTACAGTGGCGGCGATGAAGTTTGATGAGGTACAAAAATACATTACCAATATTCGCTATTTGTTCTCTTTAGAACCATTGATTATCAGTGAGCAGGTATTTCAGTCCCAAAGCCCAGAGATGCAGGCCATTATTTTGGAAGCCGGTTTAGAGGCAACTGAGCACAGCTTTACCTATTTAAACGAAACCGAAAAAGCCATTAAAGAACAGCTCAGTGCGGCAGGGATGGAAATTGTAGATCCAGCCAATGATGAGCAAGAATGGATTGAGGCAGCCACGACTCAAGTGTGGCCTAAGTTCTATGATGCAGTGGGTGGCAAAGAGCGCTTAGATGCGGTCATTAGTAGCCTAAACCGTTCTTAGTCTATGTGAAAGCGAGCTGCAGGGTAGCTCGCTTTTTTGTCTTTACCTGTTTGATAGTTCGCTGCAACTGGAGGTAGTCATGTCGGTAAAAGCGAAGTTGTGGCATGTGCTGGATCACATAGAGGAATATGTGTGCAGCTTATTGCTGGCTGTGTTTGTGACGTTGCTGTTTGTGCAGATTATTTTAAGGCAGTTTTGGGGCTATTCCATCCCGTGGGGTGAGGAAGTCGCCACCTACATGTTTGTTTGGTTTGCGTATTTGGGGGCGGTGGTTGCTGCCAAAATGTCTGCTCATAACCGAGTTAGTTTTCAGTTTCGTTGGTTTCCACCCATTGTAAAGAAGATAAGTGAAGGCATTGCCGATTTGATCTGGGTGGCGTTTAACTTGTATTTTACGTGGCTTAGTTACGACTTCATTTTTAACCGGATGAATTTGTTTTGGAAATCTCAAACCACAGGCATACCCATGAAATATTTCTTTATGGTGTTGCCGCTGGCTTTTTTCTTGATGTCTGTGCGAATTCTATGGAATAACTACTTAATTTTCTTTAAGTCGGTAGAGATTGTTGATCCGGAAACCCAAGAATTAAAAGAAATTACGGAGACGGCACAAGCCGCTAAGACTGATTCTGATTCGTTAACAGGGGTTAAATAATGGAACAGTACATGGTGTCTTTGTTATTTGGCTCGTTTATTGTGTTGTTATTGATTGGTGCGCCCATTACGGTTTCTCTTGCTGGTGCTGCTTTAGCGACTTTTATTGTTCTAGACAAAAATCCTATCTCTTTTGTGCAGATTGCTTTTACCTCGGTAGGAAGTTTTCCTTTAATGGCCTTACCGGCTTTTGTGTTGGCCGGGGCCTTAATGGAAGCCGGGGGGATTTCTAAACGCTTGGTGGATATTGCCGAAAGCTTAGCGGGACCGATTACCGGTGGGATGGGTGTGGCCACCGTGTTGGCGTGCTTATTTTTCGGTGCTATTTCAGGCTCGGGCCCAGCCACTACCGCTGCGGTAGGCATGCTCATGATTCCTGCAATGACAAAGCGTAATTATCCTTTGGATTACTCCTCTGCTTTAACGGCCTCATCGGGGGGCTTAGGGATTATTTTGCCACCCTCTATTCCTATGGTGATTTTTGGTATTTCCGCGCTAGGCCTGCAGCCGCCTCCAGAGGCCATTGCGCAGTACGGGCCATTTAGTACGGTGTCTATTTCTAAGCTTTTTATTGCAGGAGTGGTGCCGGGTTTGGTGATGAGTTGTAGTTTATTAATTTTGAACTACATTATTTCTCGTAAAGAAGGCTACAAAGGCACGGGTGCGGACTGGTCTTCCGCTGATTTAGCCAGGGCATTGCGCCGGGGGGTGTGGTCCATTTTGGCGCCAGTTATTATTTTAGGAGGCATTTATGCTGGCTTCTTTACGCCCACTGAGGCGGCGATTGTAGCGGTGTTTTACACGCTGTTTATCGGGGCTTTTGTGCACAGAGAGCTCACCATTCTTAAAATATTTCACTCGCTGCGCACCACGACTTGGCTTACAGGACGGGTGTTGTTGATTTTGTTTGCTGCTACGGTTTTTGGGCGTTTGTTGGTAGAGCAGCGTGTACCAGCGATTATTGCCGAGTCACTTTTAAGCTGGACTGATAATGTTTACGTGATCTGGACTCTATTGATTGCTCTGTTGCTCTTCGTAGGGATGTTCATGGAGACGCTGGCGGCCATTATGATTTTAGTGCCCGTGCTGTTACCCATTACATATATGTTTGGCATTGACCCCACGCATGTGGGGGTAGTGGTTATTTGTACTCTAGCCGTGGGTTTTGTCACGCCGCCTTTGGGGGAAAATATTTTTGTGGCCTCCGGTATAGGGGGGGCGACTGTAGAGCAAATTGTGGTGCGGGCTTTGCCTTTTTTGGGTGCGTATATAGTGACCATCTTTATTATTGCTTTTGTGCCCTCGTTGTCGCTGTGGCTCCCTGGGTTATTGGGGTATTAATATGGCTAAAAAATCCTATCTGACCCAAGTCACGGGTGCGTTGGTAGCAGTGACTTTAGGCGCAGCGGCTTCTACGTCGGTCTTGGCTCAAGAGCAACTATTAGCCCAAGAGCAACAGCTGGCTTCAACGGGAATGCCGCAGCCTTCAGTCGAGGAGCAACGGGCGCAGCAGTTATTGCAGCGAGCCGTGCAACATATCAAAGACGAGGGGGTGATGGGCGTCAATGATTTTAATCGAGATGCCCGTTTTGTGGATCGTGACTTGTATGTGTTTAGCGTGAATGCCGATGGTGTGGTGCTGGCCAGCGGGGGCTGGTCGGCCGCATATATAGGCGATAATGTTTTAGATATGATGGATGAAAACAATAGGCCTTTTTTCCGTGAAATTATTGAGGGGGCGAAAAACAATACCCGTGGGGTGGTGCAGTATCAGTGGTATAACCCCGCTGATGGCGGCATGGAAGCTAAGCTGACCTCATATGAGATGGTCGATGACATTATTGTAGCGGTAGGTTATTTTCCCGTAGCACCCACTCTAGAGCAAATCTACCACCTGCTTGAAACGGCGGTTTTGGCGTACCAACAAGACCCACAACTGGCGCTGCGCAAATTCGCCAATCGTGCTGGCGAGTTCCAATTTAGGGGGTTAAAGGTTTTGGTATTGGACTTAGCCAATCAAACCGTTTTATTTGATGCGGCTCAGCGGGAGCTAGCAGGAGTCGCCTTGGTGGATCTAGTGGATGTCACAGGCCAACCTTTTTTACTTGAGGTCGCTCAACGGGCGCAAACGGATACGGTCCAGCAGGTAGAGGCTTTGTTGTTAAATCTAAAAACAAAGCGCGTCATGCTGCAGCGTATCTTTTTTAAACGTAGCGGCCAGTATGTGATCGGTATTCAAGAGCATATTTACAAAAACGCCCAGTAATCATTCAGTCTTTGCTCCTTTGACTCTCTGTGTTGTAACGAACGCAGAGAGTTTTTTTATCTGCTGTGCAACTTTAGGAGTACGCTAGTACATAAACGCTTATTCATGTCTTATCCCTACAGACACACTATTTTAAGAAAAATTGGGGGATGAAGACGGTTGCATTAGGGGTATGTACTGATGGGGTGCAACCCTGATGAGTCATAAAATTCAACCCATGGTTATTTGTGGTTGCACCTTTTTATTATTCAGGTGCAACCCGGATTAAAAGGAAGAGTGTTATGAGTTCTACTACCTTAGGTGTCAAAGTGGATGCAGCGCTACGTGCGCGTATTCGTGTTGCAGCGGAGCGCCTAGGGCGCACTCAACACTGGTTAATTAAACAAGCCATTTATTCTTTTCTAGAGGACATAGAGGCCGATCGTTTACCACCTGCTTTAGCCCATTTGATCGAGGACGAGGCTGAGCTGAAAAGCTTTGAGGAGGCAGGATTAAGTCTGGCTTTAACAGAAAAAGTGCAACCATTTTTGGATTTTGCCCAATCTGTTGCCCCGCAATCTGTGCTGCAGTCAGCCATCACCAGTGCTTATAGACGAGCTGAGCCTGAATGCCTACCTATGTTGATTGCTTTAGCGGACCCAGGAGATAAAAAAACCGCTGTCACGGAATTGGCGCGTCAGTTGGTGGTGGCTTTACGTAATAAACGCTTAGGCAGCGGGGTAGATGGTCTTATCCACGAGTATTCGTTGTCTAGCCAAGAAGGTATCGCTTTGATGTGTTTGGCCGAGGCGTTGTTACGCATTCCTGATAAAGCCACGCGTGATGCCTTAATTCGCGACAAAATTAGCAAAGGCGATTGGCAGTCGCACATGAGTTCCGGCTCTATGTTTGTGAATGCAGCGACTTGGGGGCTGATGATTACGGGCAAACTGGTGACGACCAATAGTGAACGGGGTATGTCATCTGCCTTAACACGTATGATTAGCAAAGGCGGCGAGCCTCTGGTGCGCAAAGGTGTGGATCGCGCGATGCGCCTAATGGGGGAGCACTTTGTGTGTGGCGAGACCATCGCTTCAGCGTTGGCGAATGGTAGACGCTGGGTTAACAAAGGGTTTACCTACTCCTACGATATGTTGGGCGAAGCTGCAATGACTGATGCGGATGCGTTGGACTATTACGCGGCGTATGAGCAAGCGATTCATGCCATTGGCAAAAATTCTGCTGGCTTGGGGATTTATCAGGGGCCTGGCATTTCCATTAAATTATCCGCTTTGCACCCCCGCTATTCGCGCGCCCAGCACGAGCGAGTGGTGCAGGAATTGTATCCGCGCTTGCGCCAGCTTACGGTTTTGGCACGTCGTTACGACATTGGGATAAATATAGACGCCGAAGAAGCCGACCGATTGGAAATTTCCCTAGAGCTCTTAGAGGCTTTGTGCTTAGAGCCTGAGCTTGCTGGTTGGAATGGCATAGGTTTTGTGGTGCAAGCGTATCAAAAACGCGCACCGTATGTGTTGGATTACTTAATTGATTTGGCACGTCGCACTAATCATCGATTAATGGTGCGCTTAGTCAAAGGGGCGTATTGGGATTCGGAAATTAAACGAGCCCAAGTGGATGGCCTAGAAGGCTATCCCGTTTTTACCCGCAAAATACATACGGACGTGTCGTATTTGGCATGCGCCCGCAAGCTCTTAGCGGCTCCCGAGGCCATTTTCCCCCAGTTTGCTACGCACAATGCGCATACCGTGGCAGCTATCTATCACATGGCGGGGACGAATTTCTACGCCGGGCAGTACGAGTTTCAGTGCTTGCATGGCATGGGAGAGCCGCTTTACGAAGAAGTGGTGGGTGCCGTCAGTGCGGGCAAGCTAGCGCGTCCATGCCGTATTTATGCGCCGGTAGGTTCTCATGAAACCTTATTGGCTTATTTGGTGCGTCGTCTTTTGGAAAATGGGGCTAATTCGTCTTTTGTTAATCGTATAGCGGATGAAAGCGTGCCCGTTGCAGAGCTCATTGCCGATCCCGTAGAACAAAGTTTGGCGGTGCATCCAGTGGGGGCGCCGCATCCTTTAATTCCTTTGCCGGTAGATTTATACCGCCACCAAGACGAAAATCGCCAAAACTCTCAAGGTTTAGATTTATCTAACGAGCATCGCTTGGCTTCATTGTCTGCGGGTTTGCTAGCCAGTACGGCTCAAAACTGGCAAGCGGTGCCGGCGACGTATCAGGCAGCTGCGCTTAACCCAGAGCGAGCACGACCTGTTCTTAATCCAGCCGACCATCGTGATGTGGTCGGACAGGTTGTTTTTAGTCAAACCGCCGAGGTGGAGCTGGCCCTGAGCCAAGCCGAGTTGGCGGCCCCTATCTGGGCAGCCACTCCAGCGGCAGAGCGTGCCGCGTGTTTATTACGTGGTGCAGATTTACTCGAAGCCAACACACCTGAGCTAATCGCCTTAACGGTGCGCGAGGCGGGTAAAAGCTATAGCAATGCGGTGGCGGAAATACGTGAGGCGGTGGATTTCTTACGCTATTATGCGCGCCAAGTGCAGCAGCAGTTTGAGGCCGATACGCATCGCCCGTTGGGGCCTGTGACCTGCATCAGTCCATGGAATTTTCCGTTAGCGATTTTCTTAGGACAAGTTTCTGCGGCATTGGCGGCGGGGAATGTGGTGTTAGCTAAACCCGCAGAGCAAACCAGTTTGATTGCGCAACAGGGAGTACGTTTTTTACACGAAGCCGGAGTGCCCAAAGAGGTGTTGCAGTTGCTACCCGGCGCTGGCGAGGTAGGGGCGGCTTTGGTGCAGGATGTGCGAACTCAAGGGGTGATGTTTACGGGTTCTACCGAAGTGGCTCAGCTCATTGCTAAACAGTTGGCAGGGCGTTTGAACAAGGCGGGTCAACCTATTCCTTTGGTGGCAGAGACTGGTGGGCTGAATGCGATGGTGGTAGACTCTTCAGCCTTGGC
>CANROS010000023.1 GCA_947632305.1 uncultured Paenalcaligenes sp.
TAAGCTTTCGCAATTGAATTTTTTTGGTATTGCTCTTAGCGGCTAAGGGCGATGCTCACTGCTTTCGTTCACTGACTTCCAAGCTAGGTTGCGACAGCAGAAACCTATTTTTAACTCACCCCAGAGGCACGTGGTAATGTTACCGTCCTTTAAACGAAATCAACTTGTACAAGCTATCCTATTAGCCAGTGTTGCAGCATCCACCTCTTATGCGCAAGAAGTGGTCAATGGTCAGGCTCAGAATGTGACTGAGCTTAATACTGTTTTTGTGACAGCAACCGGTGTGGCTGTCGATATAGAAGACGCCCCGGCAAGTATTAGCGTGATCACTCGCGAAGAATTAGAACGAACGCCAGTTAATAGTCTTGCTGAACTGATTGGTACTTTGCCTGGCGTAACGGGTGGTTATGCTCCAGCAGGTGCTGGCTCGAAAATCTCTTTTCGTGGCATGCCTGATAAATATACGCTCATCTTAATTGATGGTAAGCGTATTGGTAATTCTTCGTTGTTGGGCCATCGTCCTGACACCTTGGCGCAGGATCTGAACTGGCTATCACCGGAAGACATCGAACGTATCGAAGTGGTGCGTGGTGCCATGTCCACTTTGTATGGTTCTGAGGCGATGGGTGGTGTGATTAATATCATTACCAAAAAGGTCGCTACAAAATGGAGTGGCTCACTTACAAGCAACTTGAGTATTCCTGACGCAGGCGGCAGAGGGGATACTTTACAGAACAGCTTCTCTGTAAGTGGACCCATTACAAATCGTTTGGGCATACGAGTCAGTGGAAGCTATTTAAAACGTGATGCTGACGAGGCGGGTAACGGGTCATCGGGTACAAAAGATGACACGGTTAATGCCAAACTCAGTTGGCAGGCTACCGACAACCACATCTTCACATTAGAGGCTATGCGTGGTCGTAGTCGTGCTATAGAGTTCTCTAATCTTGAAGAGCGTCAGGAAAATGGAGACACTTCGGAGATTTTTGGTGCAGGGAAGATGATCCATGAGAATTTTGCCATTGGCCATGAGGGCAAGTTTGGTGATGTGGGTACAAAACTGGACTTCTACGTAAACACCTATAAGAACGAAAGCGGTGCAGAAAGCAATTTCGACGGGGCTAAGTCCAGAGAGTCTGTGTTGGACTTTAAGGTTGACACACCCTTTACCTTGGGCGTGGATCAGTGGCTGACAGCAGGTGTTCAGTATAAAAAGGAAGATGTCAGCAATCCAGCGAATATAGGTAATATTGCGGGCTTTGTTCTTGAGGCGGGTGGTGTGCCAGTGCCACAGGAAGCGAATCCAGAGGGATGGCAATGGTCTGTTTTCATGGAAGATCAGATTTTCCTACGTGACGACTTGACGCTGACTCTGGGGGTACGCGGTGATAAATCGGATGGTTATGATTTGAACATCAGTCCACGCGCCTATGCTGTTTATCATCCTACCGATAACTGGACTTTACGAGGCGGGGTCTCTCAAGGGTATCGTGCTCCTAATCTAAAGGAACGATCCCTGAGCTCAGGTACAAGTTCCATGGGCATGGGATGTGCCTCACTATCGTCTCTGGGCTATAGTGGGGGCGGATGTGTGATGGTGGGGAACCCTGAACTCGAGCCAGAAAAAAGCACGAACTATGAGTTGGGCTTTGCCTATAATGATGATGCTGGCTACAATTTTGGCTTGACGTATTTCCATAGCTCCATCAAAAACATGATGCAAAATGGGGTGTTGGGTAAATTTGAGGGCACATGGTATACGCAGCAATACAACATTGAAAAGGGTGAAACGGCAGGTCTGGAAAGCACCTTTGGGATGCCCTTGACCGATTCGTTGGGCTTTTCTGGTAACCTGACTTACATGATTGAGTCCAAAAACAAAACCACGGGCAACCGTCTGAATATGACGCCCAAGTTAACAGCTAACGCAGCGTTGAACTGGAATGTCAATGATAGGTTGAATACGTTTGTTTCTGCTCAATACGTTGGCAAGCAACTCTACGCACCAGCACCAGATGCTAGTGGTAACGTAGCCACTGGTTATGCGGAATCAAACTATACCTTTGATCTGGGTGCTACCTATGATGTTAATAAAAACCTAAGTCTACGGGCAGGTGTTCAAAATATTACGAACAGTGTAGCTAAAACAAATGATGATTATGGCGATGGTAGTCCGCGTCGATTCTATGCTGGATTAACGGCTCGCTTTTAATAAGTTGAGCATAGGCGCCGACATACTCTGTCGGCGTTTTTTGGTTTTTAAGAGGGATCTTTAATAGGCTCCCTTCTGGAGTGAAGTATGAGCCGGCGAGATGGCTATGTGGTTGATGTAACTTACCCTTTGCACTTTTATAAAGAAATGCAACCTCTGTGGTTGAATTATGTATTGAATACGTTGGGTTGCGTAACGCCGGACATTGGAAAGCAATATTCATATTGCGAATTAGGGTGTGGTGTTGGTATTAATCTTTTGGTGGCTGCTGCTTGCAATCCCCAAGGGCATTTTGTGGGTGTAGACTTTAATCATGACCATATCATCGCAGCTCGAGAGATCGCTCAAAAAGCAGGTATAAAAAACATCGAGTTTATAGAGTCATCATTTGATGCATTTGCTAAGCGAGAGCATGGTAGGTTCGATTTTATTGTTAGCCATGGTGTTTGGTCGTGGCTGCCTGCCGAAGCAAAAGGCGCGCTGATGCAAATTGTTCATGAGAGCCTAAATCCACAGGGCATATTTTATCTGCAGTACATGTGTTACCCAGGCGCCGCGCGTCTCATTGCGCTGCAAAAAATGCTCCATGAGGTTTCTCTGGTGTCAGGGGTGGGTTCTACAGAAAGTATTAGTCAGGGGATGGCGTTGCTGCGTAAACTAGCTGATGCTGGCGCAGGGCTGTTTGTGGATAACCCAGAAATTGAAAAAGAGCTGACGGCTCTAGAAAAAGAGCACCCCGCCTATCTTGCGCATGATTTCTTAACACATCATTGGCAACCACAGCATTCATCAGATGTGCATCGTATTATTTCTCAGGCAGGGGTCAGTTATATTGGTAGCGCGAATTGCCTAGAAAACATGGATGCACTATCCGTTCCTGGTAACGTACAGCCATTATTGGCAAGTGCTGCCTCTAGAAGCTTAAAGGAAGTAATCAGAGATATCGCTCGTAATCAGAGCCAGCGAGTGGATATTTTTCAGAAAGAGCCACGTACATTTACGTCAGCAGAGCACCTGGCTAGTCTTGATCGCTATACTTTCAAAGCAACGGATACAATGCCTACGCCTGGGGCGGTAGTGTTCAATACCCCGATTGGAAAAATTCCTGGTCCAGCCGATCTCTTAACGCCTCTAATGAGCAGTCTCAAGCTCAAAGAGCAACAGTTTGCTGATATGCGCCAGTTGCCTGTATTCCGAAAGGAACCAGGTTTGTTGTTGCAAACATTGAATTTGCTGATGTGGGCAGGGTATGTTCATCCACTGAGAGCAGAGGGCGGAGACACAGGCGGAGCCGTTGGTCTGCAAAATTGGTTATCCGAGCAAAAGATCCCCTTAACGTTAATGCCTGAATGCGGTAACGCTATGATTCTCTAATAGAGTATAGGTAGCTTTTTAGAAACGTTATCTCAGGTTGTCGCGCTCAAAAGCAATGAGCCGCACGTGTCCTAGCCGATAGCTTTTTATTGGTGAGGACCGTAATAAACAGGGTCTGTTCGCGTTTTGTTTTTCTTAGGGGTTTTTAGTGGTTTGACAAATTCTTTATCTGACATGACAATCTCTTTTAAATGGCATTACAGAGTAAGGCGTTTGTCGCAGCAGAGATATACGTAGTTTTTGAAAAAAAACTGTTGTAGTTATGTGATTTTTGCATAAAAAGCTATCACTGCCAGCTCATAAATGCGATAGTTACGTAGGGGCGTTTCTCCCTGTTTTTATATTTAGGATTTATTTTGAAAAAACAAATTGGTATTGTGAAGTGGTTTAATAACGAAAAAGGCTTTGGATTCATTGCTCCTGAAGACGGTGGCAAAGACCTTTTTGCGCACCACTCTGAGATCCAAATGGATGGTTACAAGTCTCTTGAGGAAAATCAGCGTGTGTCTTACGTTGAAGCCGCAGGTCAAAAAGGCCCAGCCGCTACACAAATTGAAGTAATTTAATGTTATGTCCGTCCTAAACTAGACGGACTACGCATTCATAAAATAGGTCAAACCTTTGAAATATAAGGTTTGGCCTATTTTTTTGAGCGGGTAGAGGGAACGCCAAGCTCTGTGTGAAGTTTCCAGATCATAGACAAAGTCAGTTGAGGCTTACGGGTTAGGATTCATAAACGCGATTATGTCGGCCGATCATAGGCTCCAGGTCTTTTGCAGTCAGGCCTGCTTGCTCCATACAAAAATTAATGGCTTCGATAGGATCGGGTAGATCAATGGGGAAGTTTTTAGCTTCATAGGCTTGGATCAGTGTGGTTAATGCATCTAGCTGCTCACTTTCAGGTGTATCCATATCAGGATCCAGTTCAACCAAGCGAGAAACGACCTTTAGAGTAGCTGTATAGTCTGCTTCAGTGCGGATAGGGCGGATGTTCATAGTTCACTCCATTTCAACCGTTTCAGCGTCAATTTTGTCGCACTCAGTATGCGTACGATGAATTTGGCGTCAACGATGCCTCTCAGAATTTAACCATAGTCCCGTTTTGGGACTGTCGCAAGGGGTGATCAGGCGTCGCGCTGACATCTCTCTTAAAAGCAGATAGTCTGACTAATTCTCATCGTCTGCCTGCTTTGTTGGGCGTAACCGCTTTTGCATACTTTTCAATCGCGTCAAGTAAGGTATGATTAAGAAGCGGGTCAGTTTTTGCCTCTTTAAGACGCCTGAAAATGCGTGCTCGATATTTTCCATTAATTTTTTCAATGCTTGTCATGTGCTAGCATCCAGAGGGTGCAAAAATTGAATTTATGGTATTAATGGATTTAGCGGAAACAAAAAAACCGTTGAATATCAAAGACTTTTAGCCTATAGAATCAACGGTTTTCAATCTATGGTGCCCAGAAAAGGATTTGAACCTTCACACCTTGCGGTACACGGACCTGAACCGTGCGCGTCTACCAATTCCGCCACCTGGGCATCTCGTTGTATGCTAACAGTATGCTAGCAACTACTTCGTAAGTGACTACTCTTTAGCTGCTGCTTGTTTGGAAAAAAGCGTTTAAAATAAGCAGTAAAAAATTATAAACTTACCCTTTTAAAAATGGAAGTCCCCTTTGACCAAAAAAAACACTACTCCTAATCATGATCTGGACGAGGGTTTGGACCGCTATGATTTACCACCTGACTTCGATCCTTATGTTCCTAGTCGTGAAGACATATTAACGTGCTTGCGTGATCAAACGCAGGCCATTGCGCTGGAACACCTGGCTCAACTGTTGCATGTGGCTTATCCGCTTTCGTTTGGTACAGACAAGCGTTTGATGGCCATGGTGCGTGACGAGCAAGTAGTACTTGATGCCAAACAGCGTATAAAACTCAACCCGAAAACCAGTTTTATTGCAGGGCGCGTGCAAGGGCACCGCGATGGTTTTGGGTTTTTAATTCGTGAAGACAAACAAGGGCCAGATTTATTTTTGTCGTCCAATGAAATGACGCGAGTGCTGCACGGCGACCGGGTTTTGGTGCGCCATAATGGTGAGTACCGTGGTAAGCCCGAGGCCTCAATCGTAGAGGTGATTGAGCGTGCTACGAACCGTCTCGTGGGTCGTTTACACAAAGAGCACGGTATTTTTACCGTAGCTCCCGAAGATCAACGCATTAAGCACGATATCTTTATTGCTCCAGCTGATGTGGCTCAAGCTCGTCCAGGTCAAGTCGTGACGGTGGAAATTACTCGTCAGCCCGCTCGTCATCTGCAGCCCCAGGGCAAAGTGATAGAGGTCTTAGGCGAAATTGATGACCCTGGCATGGAAATTGAAATTGCGGTTCGTAAGTTCGATGTGCCCTTGGATTTTTCTCCTGCCGCTCTAGAGCAAGCTGAAAAAATACCGCAAACCGTTCGTGCTATGGATTTCAAAGGGCGTGTGGATTTACGCGATGTGCCTTTTATTACCATCGATGGCGAAGATGCGCGCGACTTTGACGATGCGGTGTTTTGCGAAGAAATTAATGTGGGACGCGGTAAGACCCCTCGCAAGGGGTGGCGTTTACTGGTGGCTATTGCTGATGTTAGCCATTACGTCAAACCCAAAGATGCTTTGGACGAAGACGCCCTAGAGCGCGGCACCAGTGTGTATTTCCCGCGTCGTGTGATCCCTATGTTGCCGGAGGCGTTGTCGAATGGGATTTGTTCGTTAAATCCGGGCGAGGACCGTTTGGCCTTGGTTTGCGATATGGTGGTTGCTGGCGAGGGCGCGCGCGAGGGTAAAGTGATTGCGTATCAGTTTTATCCAGCGGTGATTCATTCGCATGCGCGTACTACTTATAACCAAATTTGGGATGCCTTACAGCAGCCTACCGGGCCTTTTGCTCAACAATTGGGCGAGCTCTATCCACTGGTGCAAAGCAGTTATGAGCTTTTTCAGGCATTGCACCAGCAGCGTAAAGAGCGGGGTGCCATCGATTTTGATACGGTGGAAACCAAAATAGTATGTAATGACTTGGGGCGTATAGAGCGTATAGAGCCTTTGGTGCGCAACGATGCCCATAAACTCATTGAAGAGTTTATGTTGGCAGCTAATACCAGTGCGGCCGACTTTATGACGCGTCACAAACGCTTTGGGCTCTATCGAGTACACGAAGGCCCCACGGTTGAAAAACTGCACACATTCCGTGAGTATTTACGTACTTTAGGCTTGCACCTGGAGGGGGGCGAGGAGCCTACTACTGCTGATTTTGCCCGCTTAATTGAACAAGCCAAAGGACGCACTGATTTTGAAATCATCCAAACCATGTGTTTGCGATCTTTGCAGCAGGCTATTTATAGTCCGGATAATAGCGGCCACTTTGGGTTGTCTTATACGCTTTATACGCATTTTACGTCGCCAATTCGACGTTACCCCGATTTGCTCACGCATCGCGTCATCAAAAGCATTTTAAAAAGTCAGCGTTATGTGCCTGATTTAGAGCCTGAAGAGGGTGATGAAATGCTGACACGCAATCAGCGCGAGCATTCGCAATGGGAGCGTTTGGGCATTATGTTATCTGCGCGTGAGCGTCGTGCCGACGAAGCTTCTTATGATGTGCAGGCCTGGTTGAAGTGTTATTTCATGAAAGATCATGTAGGGGAGGTCTACAGTGGCAAAATCACTGGGGTCGCGCCTTTTGGGATCTTTATCACCTTAGATGCTCTCTATGTAGAGGGTATGGTGCACATTTCTGAGTTGGGTTCGGATTACTTTACCTTTAACGAAGCCAGTCATGATTTGCGTGGTGAGCGTACTGGCATTCGTTACAAGCTAACTGATACCGTACAGGTGCAAGTCGCGCGTGTTAACTTAGAAACACGTAAAATTGATTTTCGTCTAGTAGAAGGCTCAGGCTTTAAAAAGCTAACTCAATCTCCCAATACTGAGCGTACCGGCCGCAGTCACAAAAAAGCGGCTTCTACTAAACCCAAAGAACTTAAAGGAACGGCCAGCGAACGGCGGGCTGCGGCACGCAAAGCGGCACGTCAGGCCGAGATCGAAGAGCGCTCGGCTGCACGTAAAGCCAAATCGAAAAAACGTTCCCGTCGTTAGAATAATTTTAAATAGGATAGTTATATGTCATTGCAAATGCTCGCGGGCTTTCATGCAGTACAAGCTCGCATTCGTCATGCGGCAGAAACCATTAAAGAGCTCTATGTGGAAAATGCTCGCCGTGACAAGCGCATGCAAAACTTTATTGCTCAAGCCGAGCAGGCCGGTCTGCGTATTATTTTTGTAGAAAAACCGCGTTTGGATGCGATGGCTAAAGGGGTTAGGCATCAAGGCTTAATTGCGATGGCCACAGAGGTTAAGCTAGCTTTAGATGTGAATGATCTGTTGGATGATCTAGAAGACGCCGGAGTTAAGCCGTTATTATTAATTCTAGATAGCGTGACCGATCCACATAATCTAGGAGCGTGTTTACGTACGGCGGATGCTGCCGGCGCTCATGCTGTGATTGCCCCTAAAGACCGTGCTGTGGGCATTAATCCTACAGTACGTCGCGTGGCGTGTGGTGCAGCGGAAACCTTGCCGTATATTACTGTGACCAATTTGGCGCGTACTATGCGTTTGTTGCGTGAGCGTGATATCTGGTTAGTAGGGACAGATGATCAAGCCGAAAGCACCATTCACCAAGTGGATGGAGTGCGAGGCATGGCTTGGGTGATGGGGGCTGAAGGCGAAGGGATGCGTAGATTAACCCGAGAAACGTGTGACGAGTTAGTCAGCATTCCTATGTTGGGGTCCGTAGAAAGCTTAAACGTTAGTGTGGCTAGTGCGGTGTGTTTGTATGAAAGCCTAAGACAAAGACAGACGCCTTAGTACTTAAAATAGCACCTCATAGAGAGCGACTTCGGTCGCTTTTGATGTTGTTGATCTCCATGGGATAGATTATGAAAAAAAATGGTTTTACTACCGCGTTATTGCATGCGGACCGTCGAGCAGGTGTGGAATACGGTGCAGTGCATCAGCCGCTACACCCTTCGTCAGAGTATGCTTTTACAGATGCGCGCGAGTTGGCTGCTGTGTTTCAAGGCAAACCTGGCTTTAGTTATGCGCGTCAAGGCACGCCCACCACAGCGGCTTTAGAGCGTAAAGTGACGCATATGGAGCAAGGCACAGGTAGTGTGAGCTTTGCGTCGGGGATGGCTGCCATTACTGCTACTTTTTTCACGCTTTTGCGCCAAGGAGATCACCTAATCAGCAGTAAATACATTTTTGGTAATACCAATAGTTTGTTAGGTACGTTGCAGCAATTGGGTGTAGAGGTCACGTTGGTGGATGCCACGGACGTAGAGCAAGTAAAGGCCGCTTGGCAGCCTAATACACGCATGGTGTTTAGTGAAACCTTTGCAAATCCAAGCACTTTGTTGGCCGACCTACAAGGCATTGGCGACTGGTGTGAAGAGCAAAAACTTTTATTTGTTATTGATAATACCTTAAGTACGCCTTGGTTAGCGCCGGCTAAAAATTTCAAGGCGGGTTTATCCATTAATTCATTGTCTAAGGCAATTGGTGGCCATGGCCATGCTTTAGGTGGTATGGTGACTGATACGGGGTTGTACGATTGGACGGCTTATCCTGCTATTTTTGAAGGATATCGAACAGGCAATCCCCAAGGCTGGGGGCTAACGCAAATCAAGAAAAAGGGTTTGCGCGATATGGGCGCAGCCATGGCTTCAGATACCGCGCACCGTCTGGCCATAGGGTCGGAAACCTTATCTTTGCGTTTGAAGCAGTCTTGCCACAATGCTTTAAGCCTAGCTCAGTATCTAGATCAGCATCCTGCGGTGGTAGAGGTGAACTACCCGGGTCTTAGCCAACACCCCCAGCACCAACGTGCTACGGAGTACTTTGGTGGCTTATATGGGGCTTTGGTCAATGTAGAGCTGCATGCGGACATAGATGTCTTTGATTTTTTAAATCAGCTCGAAGTGTTTGTCTTATCTACTCATCTTGGCGATAACCGTAGCTTGGTATTACCGGTAGCGCATACGATTTACTACGAGATGGGGGCTGAGCAACGAGCCTTGATGGGCATAGCTGATAACTCCTTGCGTATTTCGGTGGGCATAGAAGATACCGAGGATTTAATCCAAGATTTTGCCCAAGCGTTAGCATCTTTTACGCTTAAATAAAAAGGCAGGCCGACAATCGTTAACTTTTTCACTCTGTCAAGAGTTCACAAGCACTCTGTAAAATGTTAAAAACACTGTATTAATGCGGCTTTCAGCCCGTTTTTACTTGACAGAAAGTTCAAATCTAGGCTTAATACGGCATGATTGTGCATTTGCTCTGTTATGCTGTATAGCTGGACCATTGCCAACCATTTTTTCAACACAGCGTTTAGGGCTCTCTAAACGCTGTTACACATCATTCAGGGGTAATTCTTAAATGAATAAAACTGAGCTTATCGACTTCATTTCTAATAAAGCTGATTTATCCAAAGCTGATGCAGGTCGTGCACTAGACGCTTTCATCGATGCGGTGACTACTACTCTTAAAGAAAAAGAATCCGTCACTTTGGTCGGTTTCGGTACTTTTGCTGTATCTGAGCGTGCTGCTCGTACTGGCCGTAACCCGCGTACAGGTGAAACCATCGAAATCAAAGAGGCTATCGTACCTAAGTTCCGTCCAGGTAAAGCCTTGCGCGACGCAGTAAACTAATAAGAAATAGGGCGCCAAAATTAAATGTTAAATAAAGCTTGCATTTAATTTATAGACGCCCTATAATTCTTTTTGTCGTCACAGCAACAACGACATGCAGCAGGACCAAATGGGTGTTTAGCTCAGCTGGTAGAGCGGCGCCCTTACAAGGCGTAGGTCGGCGGTTCGACCCCGTCAACACCCACCATTTGTTCTGTCAAGGGGCTTTTGAAAAGCTCTTTTAATTTTTGCTGTGATTGCTAGTAGTACTAGATGGGTGTTTAGCTCAGCTGGTAGAGCGGCGCCCTTACAAGGCGTAGGTCGGCGGTTCGACCCCGTCAACACCCACCACCTAGTCTAAGAAAATTGAACTATAGCGAAAGCATAGTTCTTTTTTTTTGCCTATAGCATTTGAATAATAAAAAAATAGGCTTTTTTCTGTACGTTTTTGTTTGTCCTATGTCTGAACCATAACGCTTTAAAGCTCTGTGCTGTAAGGTGGGCCGAAGGTATGGTTTTTCAGTAAAGTTAATTTATGTTGGGCCATCGGAATGGCCTAGATGTGCTGTTTACTTTAACGGGATTGGGCATGCTGATTAAATATGCAGCCAATTGCTATTGATAACTATTATCATTACTGTTAAGATGGCGCTTTGGTTAGGCACGGCTCCATGTGCCCGTCTCATTTTATAGTATATGTAGGTATGCCACATCCTTCCCATCACCCGTTGGAACGTTCGCGCTTCTGGCTTAAAGCCACAGGACTAACAGTCGCATTTGGATTGCATGCAAGTGTGCTGGCTTTTTTACTTTATAGTTCACAGCCTAAATTAGCAGGGGAGCCTGCACAAGAAGAAATAATAGGGGTGAGCTTATTGGATTTGAATGAGTTGGATGACAACGTCTCGGCTGAAGTCGTAGCGGATGAAGTTACTGAGGAAACGGTCACAGAAGAGGTTGAGATTGAACCCGAGCCAGAACCTGAGATTGAGCCCGAACCCGAACCTGAGCCCGAACCAGAACCAGAACCTGAGCCTGAGCCAGAACCCGAGCCTGAGCCAGTAGTAGAAGATCCTGTGATTCCAGAGCCGGTCGTGGAAAAACCTAAACCCGAACCCAAGCCGGAACCCAAACCCGAGCCAAAGCCGGAGCCAAAACCTGAACCTAGGCCAGAGCCTAAACCGGAGGCTAAACCGACTCCTACACCGCAAAAGGTGGCAGAGGTGGCTCAGCCGGCGACGGCTCCTCAAGCCGCTGATCCTGATAAACCCGTTGGGGGCCAGCAGGCCAAAGCGCTGGATCCAAGCGAGCCTCGTGTGGTGGGGCAGGTTAATTATTTAGGGGCGGCTCCTAATCCTATCTATCCACGAGCCTCGCAGCGACGTAATGAGCAGGGCCAAGTCATTGTGCGTGTCTTGATTTCTACTGAAGGTTCAGTGGTAGATGTTTGGGTAAAGAATTCATCTGGTCATCAGCGTTTGGATGACGCAGCTCTTTCTGCTGTACGCAAGGTGAAATTTAAGCCGTATACCGAAAATGGCGTTGCTTTTAGAGCAATGGCCGACATTCCTTTTGATTTTGTTTTATAGGACTCAGGCATGATGCAGGAGCTATTTGAGGCGGTGCTCGTTAGTATGGCGCAAGTCAGTAGTGCGAGCACTGATTTACAAGAACCCATTCAACAAGTGGCACAGACATTCAGTGAGACTTCGACTACGCTCGCTCCCGTTTCTTTAACGCAAGCAGAGGTACAAGAGGGCAACATGCTCCATTTTATTGCGCAAAGTGATTGGGTGGGCAAAAGTCTATTTGTGATTTTGATTTTGATGTCTATTGCGAGTTGGTATTTAATCATCGTAAAAAGCATCACTAATATGCGTTTAAAAAGACGCTCTAAGCGCTTTTTGCGTGAGTTTTGGGCAGCAAGCTCTTTGGAGCAGGTCAAAAATGAAATTGCCACGCATGGAGCCTCAGAGCCTTTTGCGCATTTAGCCAGTCATGCGATTCATGCGGAAAGCCATCATGCTAAGTATGGGGCGATGCGTTTGGAAGAAAAGGGTTCTACTGAAGCATTCGTAACTCGTATTATGCGTAAAGTGATCGATGAAGAAACCGCGCGCTTAGAGAATGGATTAACGCTCTTGGCTTCGGTGGGTTCGACTTCTCCTTTTGTGGGGCTGTTTGGTACAGTGTGGGGGGTTTATCACGCACTGGTTAATATTGGTCTATCTAGCGAAGTGGCTTTGAACAGCATTGCAGGTCCCGTGGGCGAGGCGCTGATTATGACGGGCTTAGGTTTGGCGGTAGCTATCCCAGCCGTGTTGGCTTATAACGCATTTGTGCGAGCTAACCGTGTTTACTTAGCTCAGCTTGATGCATTTGCACATGATTTGTTTACTTTCTTGACTACAGGTCAACAAGTGGCTGATAGCAACGGCAAATCCACTTCAGTGAAATAAGGACGAGTTATGTCATTTGGAAGCTTTGACCGAGGTAGCTCAAACAACGCCACGAATGCTGAGATTAATATGGTGCCGTTAATCGACGTCATGTTGGTGTTATTAGTAATTTTCTTAATTACAGCTCCTTTGCTAACGCATTCTATTTCTGTGCAATTACCGCAAGCCTCTGCGCAAGCAGTAGAAAATGAGAAAAAGTATTTGGATTTGGCCATTACCATAGAAGGTGAGTTGTATCTGGATAATGAGAAGGTGGAGTTAGAGGATTTAACGGCCACTTTGCAGCCTTACTCCTTAGAAACGCCTCAACCTGAAATTCGTTTGCGCGCTGATCAGGAAACACGGTATGAGCTTTTGGCACAAGTGATGAGTCGGGCCAAAGCGTCAGGCTTAGCACGGTTAGGCTTTGTGACTCGTCCAGATAGCACGACCAATACAACAGAGGCTCCCTAAAACACGTTGGTCAGTATAAAATCGTCTGTACTATGCGATTATTAATTATTGAAGACGATCATGTTTTGGGCCCTGCTTTGCAGGACTTCTTGCAGGCGCAAGGCTATGAGACACAGTTGATCACCCGAGGTGATCAACTGTTGTTGCAATTAGAGCAGCAGCCTGCAGATTTACTTTTGCTTGATTTAAATCTACCCGGTAAAAGTGGTTTAGAAACACTACGTGAATTACGGCTTGCTGGTCACGAAGTGCCGGTGTTGATCTTAACCGCACGGGATGCACTGGAAGACCGCGTTGCGGGCTTAGATGCAGGGGCAGATGATTATGTTACCAAGCCCTTTGAGCTAGCTGAGTTAGCCGCTAGAGTTCGTGTCTTAGCCAGACGTTACCCAGGGCACAATGACCAGCTCCTAGAGGTGGGGGCGTTGCGGTTAGATATGGCCAATAAAGAGCTCTTGTATGCTGGGCAGCGTTTAGCTGTGTCAGTACGGGAATTCTATCTGTTACAGCTTTTGATGCAGCGCGCAGGTAAAGTCGTTACCAAACAACAAATTATTCAGTTCCTCTCAGATGGACAGGCCGACTTTAGTGATAATGCGGTCGAAGTCTACGTATATCGTTTACGTAAACGTCTAGAGCATACTGGTCTAGTCATACAAACCATGCGTGGTTTTGGTTATGTCCTAGAGGCTAACCATGAAACAGCCCTTTAGCCAATTCCAACAGTCTTTGCGCCGCGGTAGTTTAGGGCGCCACTTGATGCTGCGCTTGTTTCCTCCCATAGCGCTGCTAGTTATTTTGGATTTGGCGGTCACATGGGTCTTAACCAGTCGTATGCATTTAGATGCTTGGCTGTTGCGTGATATTTTCTGGACTATGCTGCTGAGTCAAATTTTATGGGTGGCCTTGTTTGGTTGGGTCTTAGTGGCGGGTTTGCGTTCAGGTCTCCAAGCGGTGGAACGGTTGGGTGCTGAAATTGCCATACAAGACGAAGAAGCTTTGCAGCCTTTGGTAGCCGAAGACTTGCCTGCTGAATTACGCCCTTTGGTGGATCACTTTAATCAGCTTTTGGTGCGTTTAGATGCCAGCGTGGCAGCGCAGAAACGTTTTATTGCCCATGCGGCGCATCAGTTACGTACTCCTCTGAGCACGTTGCGTTTGGAATCAGAGCTGATGCTGGCTAAAGACCTGCCGGACGATATGCGGGCTCCTGTAGAGCGTATTAAGCTAAGCACGGAACGCATGATCCGTTTAGGCCAGCAGCTGTTGGTGTTGGCTAGAGTTGATGCAGCAGCCAGCCCTAAAGATCGATTTGTGCGTTTGGATTTGTGCGAATGGGCACGCACCAGTGGTTCTGAGTGGCTGCAGGCGACTGCAGCGCGTCAATTAAGCCTACAGTTGATCGCCCCTAAAAAACCGGTCTGGGTGGATGCTGACCCTTTGTTATTAGATGAGTTGTTGGGAAACTTAATTGATAATGCCTTACGGTATGCTCAGGCCAAGCAGCAGATCACATTACGGATTACCGCTAATCCGCCTACCTTAAGCGTAGAGGATGACGGTGTTGGTGTTAGCTTGATTGATGGTCATCAGTTGTTTGAGGCTTTTTATCGGGGCAGTGACATGCCGCAGCACAATGATGGGTCCGGTTTGGGCTTGGCTATTGTGCGAGAAATTGCCCTTGCCCATGGGGCCGGCTGGAATTTGCTAAGTCGTCCACACTATAAAGGAACGCGTATTAGCATTGTTTTTCCAGGCCCTCGAATAGGCACAGGGCTAAGACGCCAACTACGATCTAACGTATTGGAGCCGATTGAGCGGGGATAGACGGGGGGGTGGTCGTGATTTCTTCTACGACTACCGGTTCGCCTTGGGTTGTGATAATGGATTTACGTAAAATCCCACCACCTGCCACAGAGCCAAACTCTTCGGTTTGAATTTGCCCACTCATTTGGGCTACGCAGTCTTCTTGCATAGAGGCATTAGGTAAAGACTGGCAGCGTAACGTACGGTTTTGGTTTAGTATGTTTGGATTTATCTGTGCGGGGGGCGTGCGTTTGGCTTGTTGAAGGGCTGCACCAGCATCACGTCTGCAATTGGTTTTTGCTGCGGCATCTGTCAATTGAGTACATGCCTGAATAGCGTCATTGTAGGCTTGTTCAGGCGTGGGGTTTTGGGCTTGCGCTGTAGTGTAAACGCTTAGGGACATGGCCAAGCTAGATAAAACTAAAAGATGTTTTTTCATCAGAGACTCCTTGGATTAATGCCGATATATAAGTGTAACAACAATAGATGCAACCTAAAGTAAGGGTGTGCTGCGGATTATTTTGGGGGCTCAGGAAGGTCTTCTTTAGTGGGCATGTCCATCAGGCCAGGCTCATCCGGTGCGTATTTAGCCATTCGCTCAGCCGTTTCCCGTTTGATAGCAGCTCGCATTAATAAAATAGCGGTAACAGGAGACGTGACTACCAAGAGTACCGTAATGATTAATGGGTAAATCAGTAGTTTTTTCTCAGTAAAACTGGCTACTAAAGAACAGGCCAAGAGCAGGCTGAAAACCCCTAAGGTGTTGCCTAAAGTGGGGGCATGCATACGGGAATAAAAGTGCTTTAAGCGTACTAAGCCGATGGTGCCTATTAAGGACACTATACCGCTTAGGGCGATCAAAGCGCTAATAATAATGTTGAGCCAGAGCGGAAAGTCATTCATGGTTCAATCACCTCGCCACGTAATAAAAATTTCGCCATGGCTGCAGAGCTCACGAAACCAAATAGCGCAATAAGTAACGCGATATCAAAGTATAAATTTGAGTTAAAGCGTAAGCCTAAGGCGAGTAATGCCATCAAACCATTAATGTACATGGTGTCTAAGGCAAAGACTCGGTCTGCTGCAGTGGGGCCCGTCATTAAACGATAAGCGGCTATGCACATAGCGGTGGTGTAGCAGGCTAAGGCAAATAAACTAGCCCAATGGATTAGATTACTCATTCAAAAATCTCGATTAAAGGGTCTTGATAACGCTTTTGGATAGTATCTAGCCAAGCTTGTTCATCTTTTAAGTTTAATATATGTAAGGTTAAGGTTTGGGTACGATAATTAAAACCAGACCAAACTGTGCCTGGGGTATACGTAATAATACAAGCTAAGGCGGCCAAGCCATGCGGGTCTTTTAGACGGATAGGGATATCTAAAAAGCCAGGAGTGGGCTGGGCGCGCTCTTTAAATAAAATAATATAAGCCACGTCATAATTAGACTTAACAATATCCATGGCGACATGCCAGCACAAGCGCAAGGCCACAAAAGGATGACGCATGGTGGCGCGTACCGGTCTAAATGGCAGGGCGGCTAAACTTAAAGCAATACTGAGAGCCACCGCTAAGAGCAGGTTTCCTTTAGAAAAGCCATTCAAGAGCAGCCAAAGCAGAGCTAAGAGCACAGGAAGAAATAAGTATTCTAGGTATTTTTTAATCATAGACACTTTCCTCGTGTACAGGGCGGATGGAGTTACGAGCTAGTACAGCAGAGATGTAGCTCTTGGGCGTATCCAAATAGGCTGCTGTTTGCTCTAGGTATTGAATAATAGGGCCTGCACGCATGGTTAAGACGACGCATAGACCAATAAGAGTGGCCACCGGTAGCGCTTCGTTAAGGCGTAGGCGTGGTACTTTAATGTCGCTAAAGCTCCAGAACAAATGAATGCCAGTTCTAGAAAGAGCGACTATGCCAATAAAGCCAGAAGCTAACACCGTGCTGGTGAGAATCCATGCGTTACTGGTGGCGCCAGAAGCTTTAAGAGCTGCAGACAGCAACGACATTTTGCCTACAAAGCCAGACAATGGGGGTAGGCCAATGATGAGCAAGGCACAAGCAATAAAAGACATGCCTAAGAAGACCATCGCTGCGGGAATGGCGATACCAATCACATCGTCCGAGCTGTCTTCGCTTTCTGGGTCGGTAAGATCAAACGCTTCTTGGCTGACGGCTAATAGGTCAGAGCCAAAACTTTGGGCGCGACCTATCATTTCTAGCAACATGAAAAAGGCAGCAACGGCAAAAACGGAGCTGATTAAATAATAAAGAGCAGGCCCGGTTAAGGTGACGCCAGGCATGCCTAAGGCGGCAAGCAAGGTACCAGACGAGATCACAATGCAATAGCTGGCCATGCGTTCGGGTTGGTGAGTGGCCAACATCCCCAAGGAGCCAAAAGCGAGGGTTGCAACCCCTACAGGGAACATCCATTCACCACCAAAAGCGGCTGGGGCGCCGGTAGGGGCCAGTAAAGAGCCAATTCGTAGTAAGGAATACACCCCGACTTTGGTCATGATGGCAAACATAGCGGCCACAGGAGGGCTGGTGTTCGCGTAAGTATCAATGAGCCAGTAGTTTAAAGGCCAAGCGGCAGCTTTAATTAAAAAAGCAATGCCTAATATAGCGGCAGCGGCTTCAAATAGACGTCGATCAGCGCCGGACAAGTAAGCGACTTTGTCAGCTAAATCGGCCATGTTTAGGGTGCCAGTAACACCATAAATAAGGGCAATGGCAATAAGCAGTAAAAAGGACGCAATTAAGTTAACGGCAATATAGTGTAGGCCGCCGCGTACTCGATCCCTGCCTGAGCCATGCAAGACCAAGCCATACGATGCCGCTAAAAACACTTCGAAAAAGACGAAGAGGTTAAACAGGTCGCCCGTTAGAAAGGCACCATTTAGGCCCATAATTAAGAGCTGGAATAATGGGTGAAAGTGTACCCCAACCCGATCCCAGCGTGCCGTGGCATACCACCAGGTGGCGCTGGCTAGAATGACAGTGATGACCAGCATGAGGGCGGCTAGACGGTCTACCACCACTACAATGCCAAAAGGGGCTGGCCAGTCACCAAGCAAATAGACACCCACCCCATGCAACCAATTGGTGGCAATGGACCCGTCTGCCATGCCGAGTAAAGTGACGGCGATATAAAATTGAAAAGCGAGTGAGACAATACCTAGGGCTATTTTTAATTGGCGGTTTTTATCACGCAGAAGCAGCATGAGTGCTGCTGTAATGAAGGGAATAGCGATAGGAAAAATAGGTAAATGCTGCTGCCACATTAGGAATGTTCCTCACGTCCATCTACATGGTCAGTACCTGTCAGGCCACGATTGGCTAACAGCACCACCAAAAACAAAGCGATGGTGGCAAAGCCAATGACAATCGCTGTTAATACTAAGGCTTGCGGAAGTGGATCGGCATACAGACTGGGATCTGCGCCTAATTCGGTGGAGATAACCGGAGGCGCACCCAAACGGATTTTACCCATAGCAAAAATGAAAAGATTAATTGCATAGGACAGCAAGGACAGACCCATGATGAATTGAAATGTCCGTGGGCGCAAAAGGAGCCAGATCCCTGATCCAGCGAGCACTCCAATGGCTAAAGAGAGAATGACTTCCATTAGCTATCCTTTTTGTTCTGTAAAACGCGATGAATAGTTGGCAACATACGATAAAAACGTAGTGATTGGTGAGCCAGTGCTACCAACATAAGCACGGTGGAGCCCACAACCAGCATAAATACACCTAAGTCGAAGATAAGCGCACTAGAGGTATGGATGGTTCCTAGCCCAGGGATTTCTAGGTCCCAGCTTTGGGCGGACAAGAAAGGTTTGGCATACCACCACACCATCATGGCAGCAAAACCAGCGGTCAGCATGCCGCCAGCAATCCAGGTTTGTGGTTGCACCAACGGGCGGGATTCAACCCAGACAATACCGCCTACCATGTATTGCAAAATAATGGTGGTTGCCATTATTAAACCAGCCACAAAACCGCCGCCGGGTAGATTATGACCACGCAATAGGAAGTACACAGAGATTAAGGCTGCGATAGGCATGAGTAAGCGTACAAGAACCGCTGGAATACGCATGATCCCTTCGGGCAGCAGTGCATGAGGATCCGGTTCATCGAACGTCGTATTTAGCATGCTGTGCTTATTTTGGCGACGGGCCAACGGCTCCGCTACGGTTTCTACCGGAGGTCTAAAACGACGTAGTAAGGCAAATACGCTGAGAGCGACGATGCCTAATACAGTGATTTCCCCAAAGGTATCAAAACCACGGAAGTCAACTAAGATCACGTTCACTACGTTAGCGCCGCCACCTAATGGCAAGGCTTTTTCCACTAAGAAATCAGAGATTGATTCTGTGGTGGGCCGAGTCAAAATAGCAAAGGTTAACGCTGCCAAACCCGCGCCACCCAAAATAGCTACACTTAAATCACGGATATGTCTGATTCTAGCTTGAGAGCGGCTGATGCCTAGGCCATCGGGTCGAGGAATGCGTTTAGGCAGCCAACGTAAACCCAGCAAGATTAAAACGACGGTGACGACTTCTACAGAAAGTTGAGTTAACGCTAAGTCGGGTGCGGAAAGCCAAGCGTAGCTGAGGCTAGTGGTTAGGCCAGCGCCACCTGAAAGTAATAAAGCGGCGGGACGATGAAATTTAGCGTAATACGCAGCGCCTAGAGCGCAAGCCCCACCAGCTAGCCACATTAAGGCGAAAAGAGGATCGATGGTGCTGAGGTGGGTGATATTAAACCAATTGCCCTTGCTGAGTGGCAAGGCCGCCACGATAAAGGTAGCGATAAAGATCAAGAGGACTTGGCGTTGCAGGCGGTCTGAGTAGGTGTGTCGCATGACAAAGTCGGCGCCGGCTTCGAGCCAGCCCATTAACCACTCAAAAATACTACCGGCATTGATGGTGTAGAGCAAAGGTGCACGGTCTGAGCGACCTTTGCGATAACGATTTAAAATCCCAATCAAGATTAAACCACCCACTGTGGCGATTAAGCTCATGAGTAAGGGTAGGTTAAAGCCATGCCAAATATGTAAGTTGTAGTCTGGTGTAGCGGTTCCTAAGATGGAATGGACTGCTACATGCAAAATGGGCCCAACGGTGTAGGTGGGAAAAATACCGACAATCAAACAAATAAACACCAAAATTGCGCTAGGAATAAGCATCAAGCGGGGTGGTTCGTGCGGAGTGCGAGGCAGGTTTTTAGCAGGTGGCCCAAAAAAGACTTGGCTGATGAACCGATAGGAGTAGGCCACACTAAAGATACTGGCCAAGACCGCGGCAAAAGGCAGAATTTGATTAAAAAGGCTGCCATTTGCACTAAAGACGGCTTCACTAAAGAACATTTCTTTGGATAAAAAGCCGTTGAGCAAAGGCACGCCAGCCATAGAGGCAGCAGCAACAGCGGCTAGCGTAGCCGTGACGGGCATATAGTGACGCAAACCGGAAAGACGATTGAGGTTTCGGGTACCGCTTTCATGGTCCACAATACCTGCGGCCATAAACAAAGAGGCTTTGAAGGTAGCATGGTTAATGATGTGAAAGATCGCAGCGACCAAGGCGAGCGGTGTGCTTAAACCCAGTAAAACGGTGATTAAGCCCAAATGGCTGATAGTGGAATAGGCCAAAACGCCTTTCATATCACGTTGGAAGGTGGCCAGGTAAGCACCGATGGTTAAAGAGAGCAAGCCGGCGCCACCGACTACCCAGAGCCATGTTTCTGTGCCCGCCATGACAGGCCAAAAACGAGCCAAAAGGAAAACGCCCATTTTCACCATAGTGGCCGAGTGCAAGTACGCGGAAACAGGCGTAGGAGCCGCCATAGCGCGAGGTAGCCAGAGATGGAAAGGGAATTGCGCGCTTTTGGTAAAGGCCCCTAAAAGCAGCAGAGTGAGCAAAATAGGATACCAGTGGTGAGACTGGATTAACTCTCTGGACTGCAGCACAGTGTGTAGGTCGTAGCTGCCGGCGACTTGGCCTATCATTAGGGCCGCCGCTAATAAACAAAGGCCGCCACCGCCCGTAATGATTAACGACATACGAGCGCCACGTCTGGCGTCGCGTCGATGATACCAGTAGGCAATCAGCATAAAGGAGCACAGACTGGTCAGCTCCCAGAAGACGACAAGTTGAATGAGGTTGCCTGAAAGCACTACCCCTAACATGGCCCCCATAAAAGCCTGTAAAAACGCAAAAAAGCGCCGCGCAGGGTCTTTTGGGGAAAGGTAATAGTGGGCATATAAAGCGATCAGTGCTCCCATGCCACTGACTATTAAACTGAATAACAACGCAAAGCCGTCCATCCGCAAGGTGAAATCAATCCCATGGGTAGGGATCCACTCGGAGCGATAGAACAAGACCTCGCCGTTAAAAATAGCAGGTGCACAAAGCAGCGACAGAACCGCACAGCTGACAGCTACTACACCTGCTAGGGAGGCATGCAGTGTGCGTTGAGATGCGGGAAGTAATGAAGATAGTAGGCTGCCAATGAAAGGCAACGCTAAAATTATGAGCAAATACATCAGGCTCTCGGCAGCAAAGTGGTTTATTTAGCCCTTAATGATACGACATTTGTTGCTATTTATTGCATAAAAAAGCTAAACGGATTTAAGGGGAGGAAGAACTGCTTGATCTATATCAATCTATATTAACCACAAAAGCGCCATACTGATCATGAAGAATGAGGGTATGAGTAAGTTTTTTTTGGAGTCTAAGATGCATGATATAGCTGATCCTATCGACACAGTACAAGTTTCGGAAACTCTGATCAAACGTTTTGATCGTTCGGGCCCACGCTACACGTCGTATCCCACGGCAGATCGTTTTGTCGATAATTTTAGCAGCCAACATTATATAACGGCTTTGGGCATTCGTCAGCATCTTGTCAGCTTGCCAGATTTTTCAGTTTATGTACATTTACCATTTTGTCAGTCGCTGTGCTATTTTTGCGCCTGTAATAAAATTATTACGCAAGATACCTCGCGTTCAGCCGCTTATGTGCAAACTTTACTACAAGAGTTGCAATTATTAGAGCCACATTTAGGGGCCAATCGTCTGGCGGGACAGCTGCACTTAGGCGGTGGCACACCCACTTTTTTAGCGCCAAGCGAGCTTCAAACACTTATGCAAGGTCTGCGCCAGCATTTTGATTTTTCCAAACAAGCAGAAATGGGGATTGAGATAGACCCACGCACCCTAGAAGATCATAGTCTTGGGTTTTTGGCACATTTAGGTTTTAATCGCACCAGTTTTGGGGTGCAAGATTTTCACCCAGAGGTGCAAGCGGCTATTAATCGAATTCAGCCTTATGAAATGGTTGAAAAAGCCGTCCTTGATAGCCGTGCAGCGGGTTTTGAGTCCGTGAATACAGATTTGATTTATGGCTTACCTAAGCAGTCTGTGTCAAGTTTCGAGCAAACCGTAAATGCTTTAGTGTCTTTAAGGCCTGATCGAATCGCTTTGTATAATTACGCGCATTTGCCGCAGCGCTTTAAAGCTCAGCGTCTTATCAATGAAAAAGAGTTGCCTTTGGCCGAAGAGCGTTTGCAAATCTTTTTAATGGCAACCCAAAAGCTTCTGGATGCCGGCTACGAGTACATCGGTTTAGATCATTTCGCCTTGCCTACGGATGAGCTGAATTTAGCGCGTTTGGACAAAAGCCTACATCGTAACTTTCAAGGTTATACCACACGAGCTAACAGCGATTTAGTCGGTTTGGGGGTTTCGGCTATTGGCAAGATAGGACAAACCCATATTCAAAATCAGCGTTCTCTTAAAGACTATTCTGCGCAAATTTCTCAAGGCCAATTAGCGACTTTTAGAGGGTATGTGATGACTGAAGACGACGTGCTGCGTGAAGAGCTAATAATGGCCTTAATGTGTAGTATGCCGTTGGATTATGCTGCTATTGCGCAGCGTTACGGAGTCAATGTACAGCGCGAGTTTGTTGCTGAATTGCAAGCGCTGCGGCCCTATGCTGACGCGGGCCTCCTTGAGATGGATTCAGAGCATTTGCAGGTAACAGCTAAGGGGCGTTTATTTGTGCGCGCTATCAGTATGGAGTTTGATCAGCATTTGCGCCGAGCAACCCAAGCCACTTATTCAAAACTAATTTAAAATAAATAGAGGGGACAACATGGCTTTTATTAAACAGGGATCTTCAGGTATTTCGCCTGCATTTATCCAGCATGCTATTTTTGAAGGGTGGGATCCAGCCGAGCTCAGAGCGCTCTATGAAGTCTGTGAAACTATTAGACTGCAGCCTCACGAGTATTTGTTCCAAAGAGATCAGCCTTGTTATGCGTTTTATTTGATAGAAGAGGGGGCGGTTCAAATGCAATGGCAAACCAAAACAGGGGTAACCAAGGCCTTGCATCAGCGCACCAAAGGAGAGGCGGTTGGAGATGCGTGTATTTTGATGGGGGATAAATACCGTGTGGATGCCTTAGTCACTGAGCCAGCTACGCTTTTACGTATCAGTAAGCAACATTTTTATGCGCAGCTGTGCAAGCACCCTTATTTAATGGGGCGGCTTATTAGCAAGCTCAGTCAAAACCTGTGTTTTTTATTTGGTGATGTGTTGTCGGCAGCTTCTATTTCAGGAACCCAGCGCGTGATTAATTATTTATTGGCCAAAATCCCCTTAAAAAATCACGCGGTAGTAGAGTTAACTACCTCTAAAGCGCAGGTCGCAGCCTTGTTGAACCTGACACCAGAACACTTCTCGCGAATTTTACACGACCTAACAAAGCAGGGTTTTATCGAGGTGACTGGGCGCCAGGTTGCTATAGAGAATGTAGATGGTTTGTTAACGTATTCTCGTTAAGAAGCCGTCTTTTCGCCACCTAAAGCTTCAAGCAATTCGACCAACAAGACGTTTAGTTCAGCACTCATTAATAAAAACTCGGCATCAAAGACCTGTGCTGCGTCTTGGGCATCATTTTCTTGTTGCTCAGTTAACAGATCAGTAGGGGCTAACCGTTTTAGCTCTAGCCCATCTGTAAGCAAAAATGAAATTTTGTCGGCCCAGGTTAACGCTAAGCGGGTGCATTGTTTGCCGTCAGTAATATGATTACGGACTTCATCGCTGTCGAGGTTATGATGGGCATAACGAACGACGGAGCGACTTTCCCCGCTGGCGCGCAGTTCGGCATCTTGGTCAATGGAAAAGGGGTAGGGCAAGCTAAAGTCGGCTAGCCAACCCGTCATAGCTGCAGAAGGGGAGAGTTCGGTGTAGACCGGTAACGCAGGGAAAATATCAAAGGTTTTGGCGATTAAACCCATGACTTCGTCTGCGGTGGCTGCTGAGGCGGCGTCAATGGCTAACCAGCGGTTTTCTGGATCAATCCAAACAGAGACCAAGCGTTCGATACTAAAGGCGCGTGGTAAGAGCTCGACCATGAGGTCCTCTTTGAGCTCTTTCATTTGTTTGCGTCCGACCTTATAGCCTTGTTCCTCTTCTTTGTCTTTGGCTCGTGCTCGGGCAATTTGATTAATTACTGTGCTGGGCAGTAATTTTTTTTCGGATTTAGCAGTGAGTAATAGTTGATCTTGCACCCGGTGTACTAGATCGGTTTGATCGTGAGCGGGTGCCCAGCCTAGACTGACTGGGTCTTGGCTGGAGCCGGGGGTGAAGGCTTGGCTGGCGACTTGTTCGTCAATGTTGTCGGCTTTCCAGTCAGGATGAAGGCGAAAGAAGCGTAAGTTTTTAAACCACATGTGTAATTTGGGAAAAAGTGAAAAGAAGCATTGTATTCTATGTCAAAAGCATAAAACGTGCTGATAGGCTGAAGTAAGCCATACGCACTAAACACTAGAGTTATATTCTAAAAGATAAGCTAACATACCTACTGAGCAATAGTTAGATAGGTTTATGGCGTTTAACTAGATATCTGTATATTTATACAGTATAATTGTTTTATATTGATAAGGATGGGAATACCCCATCACGACATAGGACACATACATGGACGATAAGCGCAACAAAGCTGTAGCCGCAGAGCGTGAAAAAGCCTTAGCTGCTGCACTGGCTCAAATCGAAAAGCAGTTTGGTAAAGGCTCTGTAATGCGTTACGGAGACAACCAAATCGAGCACGATATTCAAGTGTGCTCTACGGGTTCTCTAGGTCTAGACTTGGCGCTGGGCGTAGGCGGGTTGCCACGTGGTCGTGTGATTGAAATCTACGGCCCTGAGTCTTCCGGCAAGACCACACTGACCCTAGAGGTCATTGCGGAAATGCAAAAAATCGGCGGCACATGTGCCTTCGTGGATGCCGAGCACGCTTTAGACGTACAGTACGCTTCTAAACTAGGCGTTAACTTACAGGACTTACTTATCTCTCAACCGGATACAGGCGAACAAGCGCTCGAAATTACTGAAGCCTTGGTTCGTTCGGGCTCGGTGGACTTAATTGTGGTTGACTCCGTGGCCGCCTTAACCCCTAAAGCTGAAATAGAAGGGGATATGGGCGATTCGTTGCCTGGTCTACAGGCTCGCCTCATGAGCCAAGCCCTACGCAAGCTCACTGCCACCATTAAACGTGCCAATTGTATGGTTATTTTTATTAACCAAATTCGCATGAAAATTGGTGTGATGTTCGGCAGTCCTGAAACTACAACCGGTGGTAATGCCCTTAAGTTTTACTCTTCAGTGCGCTTAGACATCCGCCGCATTGGTTCGATCAAACGGGGTGACGAAGTCGTAGGTAACGAAACCCGCGTTAAGGTCGTTAAAAATAAAGTGGCTCCCCCCTTCAAGCAGGCCGAATTCGATATCATGTACGGTGGGGGCATTTCTCGCGAGGGCGAAATTATCGACCTAGGTGTTCAGGCAGGTATTGTCGATAAAGCAGGGGCTTGGTATAGCTATGAAAGCACTCGTATTGGTCAGGGTAAAGACAATGCACGTGAATACCTACGCGAACACCCCGCGCTAGCCCGAGAAATTGAAAACAAAGTGCGCGCCCATCACGGTATTGCAGTGCTTGATACGCCCATTGAATCCACGCCGACTGCGGCCGAAGACCCACTAGTCGAAGAGAAAAAATAGCCGTTATGCATAACTTTAATGACGAGGGCGAATTTGAGCAGCTCGGCTTTGAAGATTTTGAACAGTTAGATCTCACTCCAGAGGGCCCTTCTGAAAAAAAGGGACCTTCTTTAAAAGCTCGTGCCATTGATTTCTTATCTAGGCGCGAGCATTCTCGTTTAGAACTCCAAAGAAAACTGCAGCGCCACAGTGATGATGCCCAAGCCATCACGCAGTTATTAGACGAGCTAGAGGCTCAAAACTGGCTGTGTAATGAACGCTTTGCCCAAAGCCATTTAAATCGTCGTGCTCACAAGTTCGGCTCTAGGCGCTTGTTGCAAGAGTTACGTCAACAGGGTGTAGACAACGAGCAAATTGAAATACTCCGCGAGCAGTTGCAAGACACAGAGTTTGAGCGGGCCTGGGAGGTCTGGGAAAGAAAGTTTGGGGTCACTCCTACCGATCAAAAAATGTATGCCAAACAGCACCGTTTTATGGCCAGCCGAGGTTTTAGTCCAGACTTATTTAGCAAAATACTAAGCCGCTTTAAAGACTCCTGATAAACTTTTAGGTTACAAGGTGGCCGCGGTGTGTACAGTAGCCCAAAAGGCAAAAAAGTCGCATTTAACTCTGCTAGCCCATTAGCTAAGCCCTTGTTATGATTGAAGCATAACAAGGGCTTTTTGGTAGGGCTATCCTGAAGATCTTTGGTTTTTTAATGGAAAAAATAGGCAAACCTAGCCAAAGAGCTTGGTTTTGTTTAGCTTTGGCTCTATTTTTCTTTTTAATAGAGAAAAGAGCGATGTAACGCAAGAGGTGCGTTATACTTGGAATGTTTATTTGTTCGCTTTCCTGTAGGTATTTGTATGTCTTTGCCCGAAATAACGGTAGCTCGTATTCCTTTACACAAGCGGTCTGTGGTCGTAGAGGTTTTTGAGCGCGCTGATGGTTTATGGGACTTAGACGCCGAATTAATCGATACCAAAGCCTACTCTTTCCCCTTGTCCAATGGTGGTGAACATCCTGCTGGTCAAGCTGTACACCATATGTTGCTACGTATAACCATAGATAGCGACTACACCATAGTGAATGCTGGTGTACAGTACGACGCAGCTCCTTATGCCGTGTGTGACACGATTGTTCAAAGCTATCAGAAGCTGATAGGCCTGAACTTAATTCGTGGGTTTAGGCACGATGTGCGTGCACGCTTAGCCGGGAAACACGGCTGCACGCACATGACAGAGCTAACCAACGTTTTACCTACCGCAGCCATTCAAGGCGTAGCGGCACGACTTAACCGTTTTAATGCAAGCCAAGAACAAAAAACAAGGCCTTTTTATATAGATGGTTGTCATGCCTTACGTTCTGATGGTGTGGTAGTGAGGGAGTTTTACCCTAAGTGGTATGAAAAGCCCGAAACGGCGCAGTAATTTGAGTTTTGTTCATGTGTTAGCCAAACATGTGGATGATTTTTTAATGTGTTCTTAGACTGACAGGTACTAAATGAAAATTCATGAATATCAGGGCAAAGCACTGTT